>CAZTTF010000199.1:0-12783 GCA_964616365.1 uncultured Lewinella sp.
GGGTCAGGGTTTACGGTACCAGTCAGGTAGATGAAAGTCTGTGCTGGGTTGGTGTTAGCCGTGATGGTAACCTTCTGGTTACGTGCACCTTTCTTGTTCTTAGAGTTGAACTGAACAGTGATCTCACCGTCTTCGCCTGGAGCGATAGGAGCAGTTGGCTTAGAAGGAACGGTACAACCGCAAGAACCCTTAGCGTCAGAGATGATCAGTGGCTCGCTACCCGTGTTCGTGAAAGTGAACGTCTTGCTTACGATCTCACCTTCAGTAACAGTACCGAAGTCGTAAGTGCCGTTGTTAGCGAAAGACATAGTGGTTACAGGGCCGGTTGGAACTGCAACACTTGGAGTAGCAGGAGCTGGGTTCGTTGGCGTAGTCGTCTGTACAGTTTCACGTGCAGCAGCGCGTACGTCGTCAGAGCCTTGCTGGCAGCTAGACATAGTGAAAGCCAGTGCGAACACGGCTACGAGGGAAAGAATAGACTTAGTCATGTTGGATATATTGATCCGTGATAAAATAATTGGTCTTCAGCGCGGTCCATTGCTGGTCCTTGCTTGTAGTCACAAAGATGAGACAACTCAACCAGTTAACCATCTAATGGAACTTGAATTGTTGTTAACACATTGTAAATAGTGACACCTATCGGCCTTCTGAAGGGATAAAAAAGCCTGAAAATGAGCAGGCCCCCTCCTTTTTCCTGCATTGATTGCCTCCCTGTTTTCCGGGGCTTCAATCATTTAATCTGTAAATCTACCTTAGCACTACAATCTTAAAATCAGGTTACAGCATTGATCAGACATCTAGTTTAAAAGCTTTCACGCCAGTCTACCTGCGGAAATACATTCCATCCAAAAAATTTAGGTGGAGAGTTTATATTTACCCTGCACATCAGCTTGCCTTACCTCAATGGGTCGTAATCAGATAAGCGTTCTTATACGACCTCCACGCACACCCGTGAACCTATGCCCTCTTTACAGGATCAATTTTCTTTTCATATCCAATCTGGCCATTTTGAAGCTGACCCCCATCACGAGGTACAAGGCTTGCAGGTCGACGGGGTAAAAATCCTGCATGGAGAGACGGCTGCAGACGACATATTGGTAGTAAGTTATCCCGGAAGCCCGGCCCTCAGTTTTTATAATACTCGTGGTCGCCTGATTGATGTCGACCATTATCTACCGGACCACTATGTTGACTTAGATGCTGACAGTACTGATCAGATCATTAGAAACCTAAAGAATGCTGACGTTTCCACTCTCTCCACAGCCACAGACTTCCGCCCGGAACTAGATGACATTCTGGAAGTTGGCAACCGCAGCCTGGCCCGAGGGCTACAACTTCAATACGGTCTTGAATCCACCGCTACTGACGAGGCTCAGTTCAAAGCTAAAATTGGGTTTAGTGAAGGGACGACCGATGATCTTAAGGATCTCCTCGTATCAAAATATGGTAACCTTAAAGCCTTCCTCCGCGCCTATCTGAATGATAAGCTGACGGAAGGCAATGGGTATATCCATTTCACCCCGAACGACAACATCATCATCACTACCTTAAATAAGCGTAGTGGTCTTGCTGTCCTCATTGAGACGCAGGATACAAACGGGCAATTATTGCCTCCCTCCCGTTGGCTAATCACCCGAACGCAAAATGAACAGCAGCTGGAACAAGCCTTAGTCTTTCGCAGTCAGGACATCAAAGACTTCTTCGAAGCAGATGGGTACGAGACCATCTACAGTACGGATCGCTACCGCATGATTGAAAGGGAAAGCGTCCTCGAGCTTGATTCCTTACTCGATAACACCAACAACTTACTCAGTGTTAAACTTGTAAATGGTTGTTATCAGCTCCTGGCCAGCGACAGAAACGTTATCGTTGCCCTCTCCGGTCCCAGGGAAGTATCGATCATCAATACGCACCGGTCTGTAGTACCGGGAAAGTGGACGCAAAAAATCAAGCTGCCCAGTGGTGTAGCCCGTATTCGTGCCGACGAGAACCTGGCGACGCTGTTCGCCCAGCTTAACTCAGGGGACATTCTGGTGTATGATGCAACGCAGCAAACCGCGAAAGAAATCGCCCGGCTTGGCACCTTTGCACCAGGAATGGAGCTAGATGCTCAGGGCAGCGTCATTGTCAAACACGCGGACAACGGGGAACTCCTTAAAATCAAGACCAATGCCCCTGATCTTGAGATACCTGGAGATCAGCAAAACTTTACCAAAGCCTTCAAAAACCTCTCTCACCTCTTCAAGGGAGAAAGCCTTTTCACAAAAACTACCTTCGCCCAACCACTACCGGAAGTAACGGAGGATGCATCTACCAAAAAGCTACCTTCAGCCGTGGAGGCGGCACGCTATGATTTTGAAACGAGTGTTGACCATATGCTGGTCGATGCAGGTCAAGACTTCCAACTGTTGCTGGACGTGCAGCAAAAAATTGCCATTGCGCGCACCAACATCGGAGAAGAACTTACCAGGGTTGCTGAAGAAGAGGATATACTTTTAGTAGGGCAACGGCTTCAAAGCACGATTAACAACATCGTCCGGGCTTCAGAACGGCGGGTGAAGGCTTTAGTGGAAGTAACCAGGGCTCAGCAAATTATTGCGGAAGCCCGCCAGTATCGCGAGCAACTCACCAACCTCCAAGACCCTTTAGCCTACCGCAACATCTTAAACAGTGTTCGAGCCGCCGCGAATGAACTGGAGGCGATGACTACTGGCGATGTTGCCGAAATCATATCTGAGTTTAAGGCTATCCAGCTTGAGCTTAATGACACCTTTTCCCGTCAGATTGCGGAGGATGGCAACAACCTCCAGGCCTTCATCACCAAGGAGATCGAGCAAATTGAAAAAGCGATAGACAATACCCATGAGTTGCGTCAACTGGAGAACATCCTGAGCATTCATCCTGCGGCAGTAGAGTTACTGAGTTTGCTGAAGCAACCATTTGTCCTCCAGAGCATTGCCAGCGAGCAGCGGCTCTCGCCTGCTGGCATCCAATCGAGGCTCCACAAAGCCGTGGAGCAACGTCGGCAGCAACTCCTCCAGGATCAGGCCCAACGAGAAGCAGAAGTAAATGCGGCAAAACTTCAGCTGGCCAATATGATCAAGGAGAGCATCGACTTCTTTGTCAGTAATCACAGCGGTGGCTTCTCAGACCTGGAGTTAGCCAAAACAGCAGCCTACCAGGAGATCCTGCGAGATACCGGAAAACTGGAGAACCAGTTTACGGACGTAAGATTAGCCCGGGAATTGCGGCAACTGTTGGAGCGTCGGATCCTGGAGCGTAACCGGGAGGATCTCGAAAAAATGGTGGCTTTTGAAGGCAAATATGCCTTCATCCAAAACGATCCCAACCTATTCGTCGACCTGAACTCCACCATCCAGCAATTCCCCAACTGGGACCTGGACCTGGAAGAAAAGAAAGGCCAGGCCGGCACATTTCAGGTCATCTTCACCCGCAGTACAGACCGGGAGGTACTGCGTCCGGGAACTAAAGACAACCTGGAAGCTGCCGGAGCCTTCCAGATTACCGAATCCGAGAGTGCAGACTTCCTCAAGCATTATGCCGCTTTCATCAGCGGAGAAAACACCTATGAATTTCTGGACGCACTCTGGGAAGTAGCAAATACCCGGCGGAGCCCCGAGGATTACCCTCAATATAAGCCAGCAAGCATCATCGGCTTACTGCCCAAAGAAACGGCTGAACTCAAAGCACTCGGCTGCGCCCGGGAGAAGAAATACCGTGAAGATTTAGAGCGGAAACGGAAAAGGAATGTCCCCGTAATTACTCCTGAGTTCATTGATGAAACGCCCTATTTCCAGTACAAGCTCAGAGAATTCATTCTTAAAGCAAAGCTCCAGCTCACCACCGGAGCAGGGGTTATTCTACTTTCCGGCCCACCTAGCACGGGTAAAAGTGCTTTCCTGAAATTTATGGCAGCCGTAATGAATCGGGAATACTTTGAACATGCTTCCGATAAATGGCAAACCAAAAACAGCCTCGTCACGGCCATTAAATTCGGTGAGAATGGGCCCTACACCACCCCCGCTGGCTTCACGAAAGCCATCACTACCCCGCACAGCCTGCTGAATATTGAAGAGATCAAAGAATGGCCGGAGGCATTACGTAAATCCCTTAATCCCTTCTTTGCAGGAAGTGATGTCTTTGTCGCCCCCGATGGTACAGCTTATAAGATCGGAGAAAACATCTTGTTGTGCGCCGCGGCAAACTTGGGTGCTATTTACCGGCAGGATGACGAGCCATTTACGGCAGACTTTTGGTCTCGTATCGAGGTCGTCGAATACGACTACTCTCCGCACGAAATAGACCGGGACTACTACGAAGCCTTGCACAAACCACGTAAGAACAGCTTCCTGACCATGAAAGACCTTGCCCGGGATTTCTTTGACTACCGCGAAGCGCCAGGAGACCCCGACCACCGGGCCCGCTACTTGAGTGAGAAATTCCTCAAGTTTCTATTGTTACCCAAAGCCGACGAAAAGGTGAAGCGTGACAACCTTCGGCACCACATCAATCAGTTTTTCCAACTGGAGAATCAATCCCTGGAGCGGACCATCCTGGGGCCAGAAGAAGCCGCTAAGGTTGCCCTTCGGCGATTGCGCGATTTCCAGGGTTATTCGGCCCAAGACTTTTTTGACCTCTACGACCATTTTATCAATGGCGAGGCCTTACGGAGTGCCAGGCTGGCAAAACTCCAGACGGCTGACGTTAAGTTATACGAACACTTACGGGTACAAATCCTGTGTCTCCGCTACCTGGAGGGCTGCCTTCGTCACCTGCGGCAACGGTTCTACAGCAGTGCGGGGCAAACGGAAATTGAAGGAACGAACCGTGAATTCATCAATGCTGTGTACCTCCTCGGTCTTGTTGGAAGTTAGCGGTAGGTAAGAGGTCGACTCGAAGCCCCTCCACCCTTTCCTAAATAGGTGTACCGTTTGATCTCTATTGCAGGCACCATAAAGATCTGTTCTGCTTTTAGTTTCCGGGGGCGGTACTTCAGTTCTCCGCGAATCAGAAGTTGGTCTCCAACACTCAGGTGCTGGTGTAAGTCGAGAGCTGCCGGGCCCCAGGCCCGGCAATGATGGACCGTCAGCCCCTCGACGTTTATTGTTCCCAGCTGCAGTCGAACGAGGTCCTGCCCCTGCTCCGTACAGTGGTAAGTGACCTCCTTTTGCAGGGTACCTATCAGCGTGATACAATTCATTGTTCCTGGCTTTTGGTGGCTGTTTGGTGGGTATACAAACGTCTCCGGGTAGAGCGCACTGACTTCAGCAGGGCAAAGTGGTCCAGATGGACCTCAACCCGGGCGTGGGTGGTACCGTTGCGGTCGAACCTACGGGTGCGGAGTTTTCCCTGGATGAATATCCGGTCATTTTGGCGGAGAGTTTCGTGGGCCCGGCGGCCAATGGCCGCCCAGGCAACGAGGTGGAAGCGCTCCGGCTTTCTTCCTTCGGTAGACAAGTGGTTGTCCTGCAGCAAGACAATGCTAGCCTTTGGTGTCCCATCAGACGTAAAATAGAGTTCCGGGTCTGCAGCCACTCTTCCAGTCAACTGCACCTGATTATGTGTGAAAGACATAAGTTGTGTTTTTCCGCAAGGTGATGGACCAGCAGGTCAACAAACGAATTTTAAACGTATACTTTCGTTTATAAACGTATAAAAACGACTATAAAAACCTAACCAACTCATTTACAGTCCACTATAAATAACCGACGCCTTATTCAAAACTAAAATCAATCGCTGCTCCACTTGGAAAAGACGTCAGGTTTGGAAGAGGCAATAATCTAGTTACTGACGATCAAGCTTTAATCTCCCGTGACCAACAGACGCAATAAACCTAGCTTCATTGCCAAACCTCGCGTTAAAAATTAAAGTGTAGGCAGACACTATCACTCCGCTCCCAGTTAGAAAGTGTCAGATTCGAACCCCAAACTTTGCACCTGCGTCCGCGGCAACAAACTATTTTACTGACTTAACCTCTCTACACTCCCTGTGATCTACACTCCGTTTTATAACTGGATGGCAAAAGGCTTGGAAACTTTTCTGATTTATCCGTATTTTTAGCTTGCATTCAGGCTATTCCCCACTATAAAAGGACGTATTCAAACGTAACGGATCAATTTGATCCGGATACCCTTTTATTACACCGACCAATCATATCTATGTCTCTCACACCATTACGCACAGCTGCCGTTACCACGTTGACACCCTACGGGGGAACGTGGGGCGCTCAGCAGGCTGCCCACTTACTCCGAAGGGCAACATTTGCTCCCAACAAAGCGGAGATTGACGACGCTACAGCATTGGGATTAACTGGCGCATTAGACCAACTATTTGCCACTGCCCCGCTGCCAGAACCACCTATTTACTTTGACTTCGATGGCCACCCTGATGCCGGCCTCGGAGAAACCTGGATTAATCTTCACACCACCGATACTGATGCGAATGGGGATAATAATGCCAGGCGAAGGAGTTACGAGAGCTGGTTGATGCTCAGCACAGCAGCCACTGGTTTTCGGGTTAGGGAGAAGATGGTCTTCTTCTGGTTAAACCATTTTGGGATCGGATTTGAGAGCGAAAACCGTGCCCTTTACCAAATGATCACCCGATTCCGGGAGAACGGCACCGGTAACTTCCGCCAACTGGTCAAGGACATGACCATCGACCCCCTGATGCTGCGTTTTCTGAACGGCAATACGAATACGGGACAAAACCCCAACGAGAACTTTGCCCGCGAAATACTTGAGCTGTTTACCATTGGCAAAGGCCCGCAAGTTGCCCCAGGCGACTATACTACCTATACGGAGCTTGACGTGACGGAATTGGCGAAAGCCTTTACTGGCTGGGTCGTTCGCGATTACAATACGCGGACACCGGGAGAGACCGTCTACAGTGAATTCGTGGCGAACCGGCATGATACGTCAACGAAGACCCTCAGCGAGCGTTTCAACTTCGCTCAGATCGTTAACGCTGATGAGGAGGAGTACGCAAATGTGGTGGACCTGATCTTTACGCGTGACGAGGTGGCTACTTACATCTGCCGAAAGCTGTACCGTCAGTTCGTTTATTATACCATTACGGATGACATCGAGGCAAATGTGATTGCCCCCATGGCCCAGATTTTGCTTGATGCAGACTACGAGATCGAGCCTGCATTACGTGCCTTACTGGGCAGCGAGCACTTTTACGAAATGCGCATTATGGGAGACGTCATCAAGTCTCCTCTAGAGTTTGTCCACAGCCTACTACGACCAACGGGATACTATGAGCAGGACACTCCGATTGCAAGTTACCAGGCCGCGCGCCGGGCGTTTATCCACTGCCGGGATACGGGGATGGACCTGCGCAATCCTCCTAGTGTTGCAGGCTGGACGGCCTACTATCAGGAGCCTAGCTTCTTCCGCTTGTGGCTCAATACGACGACAATACAGTTCCGGACCCGGTTCATCCGCGATAGTACGATCCGTTGGCATGCACTTTCGGGCAACCGCTTCTACGTGGACTGGCTGGGATTATTACTAGAGTTCACCAATCCGTATGACCCCAACCAAATGATTGCAGAAATGGCAGAGCGCTTAATGCCTCAGCCCTTGACAATTGAACAGCTGGATGGGATCAAGGAGTTATTACTTCCTGGCTTACAGGATTTTGTCTGGACGGGAGAATATGCTGACTATGAGGCAAACCCCAACGATGACGCCTTACGCGATAGCGTCAACACTCGCCTGACAGAAATGCTCTACGGCATGCTCCAACTCGCTGAATTCCAAGTACACTAACTCAACGCCTAAGTACCAATTATCATGAAGAGAAGAAACTTCCTCCGTACAGCTGGCGCCTTGAGTTTGCCAGCCCTGATCAAGGGCGGTATTGCCGCTGCTCCCATGGAACTGTTTTCACAGTTCATCAACCCAAACAGTGACCGGGTACTTGTTTTGATTCGTCTTTCCGGCGGAAACGACGGTCTCAACTCTGTTATCGGACTCGATCAAATAAGTAACCTGCGCCAGGTACGCCCTAACGTTGCGTTACCAGACAACGGCATCATCGGCCTGACGCAAACCGTAGGTTTGCACCAGAACATGACCGGAATGAAAGACCTGTTTGACAACGGTCAACTCGGTATTATACAAGCCGTCGGCTACCCCAACCAAAACCGCTCACACTTCCGTAGTACGGATATCTGGACAGCCGCCTCGGCCTCCGACGAAGTACTTTCTACCGGATGGATGGGCCGCTTCCTGGACAGGGATCACCCGGACTTCCCAAACGGCTACCCGAACGATGAATTCGACTATCCCCTGGCAATGACCATGGGGAACGTCGTATCAGAAACCTGCCAGGGCGTATCCAGCAACTTCAGCGTTGCCGTAAACAACCCCTTCAGCTTTACTTACATAGCACCAGGAGGAATGACGGCATTGCCGGACAACTACTATGGTGACGAAGTAGGTTTCGTAAGAAACCTGATCGGCCAAAGTAACGAGTACGGGGACATCGTCCAGTCAACGGCCGAAAACGGCAACAGTCTGGCGACCAACTATACTGATGGTCCGCTAAGCCGACAGTTACGCAATATCGCCTACCTGCTGAGTGGGGGCATCGGCACCAAAATTTTCGTAGCCACCCTTGGTGGCTTTGATACGCACTCCGTACAAGTTACGGGAGATAATACCACCGGTAATCATGCTCAATTAATGGCGGAACTAAGTGACTCCATCAAGGCCTTCACTGATGACCTGGCTCTGCTTGGCCTAAGTGACCGGGTATTGGGAATGACCTTTAGTGAGTTCGGTCGTAGAATTCGGTCTAACCAATCCAATGGAACTGATCATGGCGACGCCGCACCGCTTTTCCTCTTCGGAGACTGCGTACAGGGTGGCGTACTCGGAAATAACCCTGAAATCGACACCGAAGTAGCACAGAACGTCGGCGTCCCCTTCCAGTATGACTTCCGTGATGTTTACGGCTCCGTCCTGGTCGACTGGTTTGAAGTACCAGCTGCTACTGTTTCCAACCTGATTTCAGGAGGCTTCAACTACCTGCCGATAGCCAATGGCTGTAACACGACGCTCGACGTCGACCTCATGAGCTTCGTTGCGAGGGGCATGGACAAGGAAATTTGGCTTGACTGGTCTACCAGCAGGGAGACTGACAACGCAGGATTTATTATCGAGCGCAGCACCGATGGCCGGAATTTCCGCACCGTCGGCAGACAGGCAGCAGGTATTCAGGGAGATGATGTCTTCAATGAATATCGCTTCGTTGACCGTGACGTAACACTTGGCGTACTTTATTACTATCGTCTCAAGCAGGAAGATTTAAGCGGCGGCTTTGAATACAGCCCGATCCAAACGGCTCGGATAGTAGGATCAGCACTTGCCGATTGGGCCGTAGGACTGGTTCGCCCCAACCCCGTCCGGAGCGACAGTTACGTAAATGTTTATACTCCAGTTGACAACCGCGTAAACATTGAAATCTTCAGCATTTCGGGACAGCGGATGCGCGTTTCTTCCCAGGCATTGCCGGGAGGAATGGATAACCAGATACCGATCAACGCTGACAGGATGCCGGTAGGAACTTACACCTGGCGTCTGACGACGGAGCAAGGAGAGCAATTCGTCCGCAAGTTTGTCAAATAAACTTCCCGGAACGACACCTCTGATCTACGGCAGCCATTCCTCATGGCTGCCGTATTTATTTTCTCGCTGGCTACTATAATTGACAAACCTGGTTGGTACTTTAAGCGAGGTAGGGAGCATTCGGGAAACAACGGGGTTCCGGGAAATGTAGTCTGCAAGCTTTAAGACGAACCTGAGGTGCATATTCAACCAGACATCTTCAGGAATAGCCTATTTTAGCCCTACGTTTTACTTGACGCTTGCCTTATGACAACTTCCCTGCCCACTATATCGTCTCTTACTCCTTATTCCGGAGAATGGGGACGCGAACAAGCCGCCCACTTGCTAAGGCGCGCTACTTTTTCACCTACCGCCAGTGAGATTGATGACGCTATTGCCCTGGGACTGTCGGCAACGATCGATCAGCTTTTTATTGCAAGTCCTTTGCCCGATCCACCGGTGTACTATGATTTCGCGCCCCATCAAAGTGCATCGCTCGGAGACTCCTGGGTAGACCTCGAAATACAAGCAGGTGCCAATAGTGCCGATCGTGATGCCAGACTGCGTAGTTACGAAGCCTGGATGGTCTTGAGTACTGCTGCTTCAGGTTTTCGGGTACGGGAGAAGATGCTATTCTTCTGGGTTAACCACTTTGGGGTAGGCTATGAAGGGGAAACAGACCCACGAGCGCTGTACCGCTATGTAACCAAGTTAAGAGCGTTTAGCACGGGAGACTTCAGACAACTACTCAAGGATGTCACGCTGTTGCCAACAATGCTCAAATTCCTTAATGGCGATACGAATACAGCAGCCAACCCTAACGAAAACTTCGCCCGTGAAATACTGGAATTATTCACGCTCGGTAAGGGTCCGCAGGTAGGCCCCGGTGACTACACCACCTATACAGAATTGGATGTAACGGAACTAGCAAAGTGTTTTACCGGGTGGAAGAACCGCTTCTTCGACACCCAGATTCCTGGACGGGAAGCACAGAGTTACTACGTGAACCCCGACCACGATGCCTCCACAAAGGTTTTGAGTGAACGGTTTAATTTCCGGGAAATCCCCAATACTGCAAACAATGAATATGCCGACGTAATCGACATCATTCTGGAGCGGGACGAAGTGGCTACTTACCTGGTTACCAAGCTATACCGGCATTTTGTGGATTATGAAATCAGTACGGAGGCAGAAACAGCCATCATTGCGCCGCTGGCGCAAATCCTCATCGATGCCAACTACCACATTGAGCCCGTGCTGCGAACACTTTTCGAAAGCGAGCACTTCTTTGAAGTAAGTACCAGGGGGAACATCATTAAGTCACCACTGGAGTTTGTACACAGTATCCTCCGCCCCGTAGGATTATACGAGCAAGCTGACTTCATCGACAACTATCGTATTGCCCGCTACGCTTTCCTCCACGCGCGAGAAACCGGCATGAACCTCCGTCATCCACCTACCGTGGCGGGTTGGACCGCCTATTACCAGGCCCCCAACTTTTACCGGCTTTGGTTGAGTGTCGCCTCGATTCAGGAGCGGACCGCATTCCTCAGGAATGCCTCTCTGGATGCCTTTACCGTCAATGGTACAGCAGTCTCTATAGACTGGCTTGGCTTCATCGAGAATTTCACCAATCCGACCGATCCCAACGGTATGATCCTGGAATTTACGGAGCAATTCCTTCCCCAGCCTGCCCTTCCCGAGCAATTGACGGAGCTGAAAGCACTACTCTTGCCCGGATTAGATGACTTCGTTTGGTCAGGGGAATACAGTGACTACCTTTCGAACCCCTTCGACGACAGCCTGAGGATGGCCGTGAGTTCCCGCCTCAAAAGAATGTTATTCGGGCTATTCCAACTCGCAGAATTCCAACTCACCTAACCCCAAAATAGCCTTCCATGCAACGTCGCAATTTTCTAAAAACAGCAGGAGGTCTGTCGCTATCGGGCTTACTGAGTTCTGGAATAGCAGCGAATCCCCTTTCGTTCTTCTCCTCTTTCGTCAATCCAGACAGCGATCGCGTCCTCGTCCTGATTAATCTTGCCGGAGGCAATGACGGACTGAACACGCTCATCGGTCTTGATCAGTTAGACAACCTGACCAATGTTCGTCCCAACGTCGTCCTTCCTCCCGGCCACATCATCGGGCTTACCCCGACCGTAGGCCTACATGGTTCCATGACCGGGATGAAGTCCCTCTTTGACGATGGTAAACTCGGAGCCGTACAGGGCGTTGGTTACCCCAATCAAAACCGTTCTCACTTCCGCAGCACCGACATCTGGAACACCGGCTCCGCCTCCGACGAAGTACTGACCTCTGGCTGGCTGGGTCGACACCTTGATGTGATCCATCCGGGGTTTCCCGTCGGCTATCCGAATGATACGTTCGACTATCCCCTGGCGATCACCATGGATACTGTCGTTTCAGAAACTTGCCAGGGAAATTCAAGCAATTTCAGCATTGGTGTGGAAAACCCGCTCAATTTCACCTACATCGCTCCGGGAGGAAATACGGCACTACCGGACAACCGATACGGCACGGAGGTAAGTTTTGTCCGCAACCTAATTGGTCAGAACAATGCCTACGGAAGTGTGGTCTTTGATGCCGCTGAAGCAGGAAACTCGCTTGCCACTAACTACACCAACGGTCCGCTGAGCAAGCAATTGCGTAACATCGCCACCCTGCTGAGTGGCGGTCTTCAGACTAAAGTATTCGTCGCAACCCTCGGAGGCTTCGATACGCACTCCGATCAGGTGCTCGCTAATAACACTACGATTGGCGTGCACAACAATCTCGTCAGGGAACTTAGTGATTCAATCAAGGCCTTCTGCGACGATCTTGCGTTGCTGGGCTTAAGCGACCGCGTTCTTGGCCTTACTTACAGCGAGTTCGGGCGCAGGATCCGGTCCAACCAGAGTAATGGTACCGACCACGGCGATGCCGCGCCTATCTTCCTGTTTGGTGATTGTGTCCAAAGTGGCATCTTGGGGAATAACCCCCAGATCGACACGGCAGTAGATCAGTTCACGGGCGTCCCGATGCAGTATGATTACCGCGATGTTTTCGGGTCAGTTCTGGTGGATTGGTTTGAAGTGACTCCTGCTACCGTAGACACCATTTTCTCCGGCGGTTTCAACTATCTCCC
>CAZTTF010000200.1:0-2671 GCA_964616365.1 uncultured Lewinella sp.
GAAACATAGTACTTGACCCATTTCAACAAAAGGAAACCAAGTATTTTTTGCCAAACCTCACGTTAACCTACCTTATGCAGGTGGACATCTGTCTGAGGGAATGGGATACTGATCCCTTCACGATCAAAAGCCTTTTTAACATGCTCTTGCATGTAAAAGAAAGTATCCCAGTAGTGTTCGCTTTTGCAGAAAGGACGGGTAGCCAGATTAACTGCACTGTCTCCATGGGATGCAACTACGACTCCCTGAGCGGGGTCTTCGATGATCCAGGGACACTCTTTGCCGACTGCAAGGATCACTTCCCGTGCCTTATCAATGCTATCATTGTATCCAATACCATAGGTAAGCTCCACGCCAATGATGCCCTGTCCACTAATATTGGTAATGATATTACTCGTAACGGTACCATTAGGGACAATAATCTTTTTATTATCCAGCGTTTGGAGCGCTGTATTAAAGATGGCAATCTCCATTACCGTACCAGTTTCTCCGCCACCAATAGTAACCAGGTCTCCGACTTTGTAAGGACGGAAGAACAAAAGCAAAACTCCACTGGCGAAGTGGCCTAGTGTGCCCTGAAGTGCCAGGCCAATGGCAAAAGCCATTGCGGAAAGAATGGCAATAAAGCTGGTTGCTTCTATACCCACCTGGCTGGCGGCCACAAGCAACACCAAAATTTTAATGCCGGTACCTACCACTGAGCGGGCAAAGTTGATGACCGTAGGGTCTACATCCCCTTTTTTCATCTGCTTACCAATTGTCTTGGCCATTCTGTTGGCCAACCAGAAGCCGACAATGAGGATCAATAGGGCAATCACTACACTTGTGCCCATTTCCGTAAGGGTTGCCTTGTAATCAGGCCCGAGGTATTCAGTCAAGAGTTCTTCCATGTTTGGTATGTGTTGATTTCAAAAACTTAGCACACGACAACCTGAGTTATACCAGGATGTAATGTGGCAGTCCTAAAGTAGGGCTACTGGGTAGGGACGCCAATGTAGCCAAAAGGTCATCAGAAGATGTTTAATGAATATTATTTTTTTGGTTTTATCAAGACAAAAGCAATCCAACTCATTAGCTCTTGCCCAGCGCTTTGCCCGACCCGGCAGTGTATTTAAGGCAAACGAACTACTGGTCCCCTGGATCCATTAGGAGAAGGTTGCACGGAGAATGAAAGCAAGAGACCTTGAGTACATTCTTTTTACGAAAAGCTTCCATCCGCTTGCAGGTGGAAAATGCTCGCAACAGGAATGCTGTGAAAGTCCCTCATTTTTCTATTCACCGCACAGCGGCTCAACCCATTCATGATGCAACGAACAATCTGCAATCTGTGATGCACCCCAATGCGCATTTAAACCATTTTTAGTTTAAAAAACATATATTTGCAACAATATGCTCAAGTCCGGCAGAAAGGTTGATAAAAAAGTGGTCTACACCTATGAAGATGCCCTGGCGGCATTGCAGCATTTTTGTGCTTATCAGGACCGTTGTCATTTTGAAGTACGTCAGAAACTCCGGGAGCTACAGTTTCACGGAGAACTGGCTGAGGAGGTAATCTGCGCCCTTATTCAGGAGAAATTTCTGGATGAAGAGCGCTTCGCCCGTTCCTTCGCACGGGGCAAGTTCAAGATGAAACGCTGGGGACGAATGAAGATCACCAGGGCATTGAAACAAAAAGACGTTTCGGCCTACTGCATCAAAAAAGGGCTTTCCGAGATTGAAGAAGCTGATTACCTACGGGTGCTGGAAGACGAACTCGAGCGAAGAAATCGCTCGGAGAAAAAAGGGCTTCACCCCTACCTGCGGCGGCGCAAGCTGGCAGACTACATGTTTCAGCGCGGCTACGAGTCTAACCTAACCTGGGAGGCGATCAATCGCCTCGGGCTGTAGGACAGCCACAGGAACAGCCCCCGGCACCCCTGTAGATCTCCCACGGATAGAAAGATTATGCGTAATTTGAGGGAAACCCACCCGCAAACTCTCCGCCTATCCTTCACCTTCCCCATCTGTACGTTGCTCCCAGTCCTATTGGTGGTCGCGGAGTTTTCACCTCTGTCGAAATACCTATCGGATCAATCATTGAATTAGCTCCGGTGATTTTACTCTCTGCTGCCGACCGTACCATCATTCACGAGACTTTTTTACACGACTACTATTTTCAGTGGGATGGAGATCAGGCGGCAATAGCCCTGGGCTTAGGCTCCCTGTACAACCATCATGAGGAAGCAAACGCTGATTTTGAACTTGACTATGAGTTCAACCAAATTCGGTTTGCGGCCTTGCGTACGATTCAGTCCGGAGAGGAAATTACTACTGACTACCGTAAGGGAGCCCCCGGAATGCAGCTTTGGTTCCGGGAATAAAATATCCCGTCGTCTGTCTTATCCGCTAGCACACTAATCTCCCGTTAAGTTACTCGCAGATGGCACATCAGCGGCCTACCCAGACATGCATCAACGCGTCATTTGGCATCCCCCAAAAAACGGATCAAGGTCTACACCGAAGGAAAATTTCCGGAATGCGAATGAATCCACTGAACACAACATTAATTTTTACAAAATACTAATTAAATCACATTTTTAATCACAATTTCATATAAATTAAAGCTTTTAATTAAAAACTCTTGCACAGAATGATTAAATCATTGCATCTTTGCCAATGTCAAAACGATACA
>CAZTTF010000201.1:0-2674 GCA_964616365.1 uncultured Lewinella sp.
AAGTTAAATTTAGAGTCTGCTATCAAACAACTAAATTCTGAATTTGAAAATATTTATCTAATCGAACTTTATATTTTCAAAGCAGTAAAAAGAAAACAATTGTGGAAATTGAAATTTTAGAGAAATCAGAATTAGATGTAGAATACAGAAAAACGGTTTTAAATGATTCTCCAATGCTTCATTGTAAAGTGGCAATACCTCCTTACAGTAACTTTGACAAGAAAGATAAATTTGACATCAATTGGCAAATAGGAACATTTGAATATAAATGGAAAATGTTTTGGTGGAGAAGAAAAATGAAGAAAAAAATGAAAGCTGCACCGAACAAAGCATAAAATGTTCATGAGGGCTATGCGCCCTCACGCCATTTATGCGGAACGTTGTAGGTAATTTTGGAAACCGTGATAATACGAAAAGAAATTAAGGACAATAATGAACTGTATTTGTATTTCAATGACAAACTGATTTACAAAAGATGGTTGAATTGTGGATATTCCAAAGTGTTTGACAAAATGGCTTATGGAAAAGACACTTTCGTTAGTATTATCGAAGATGAAAATGGAAAGATTCGACATCGAAGAAAGATTTTCATAAACGGAGAATTTTGCGAAACTAAAGAAGACTTTTGGAATAAATATGTAGCGGAAATTGACTCTGAATCTGGAAAATTATTCGGAAAGAATCTTGACGCTTTTAATGACGCAATAACAGCAGAAGGACCAGGATTTCCTGGAGATTGTATAATTGAAATTATTGGTACTGAAAAACTTGAAAAAGTATTTGGGAAAGAAGATTTTGACTTTATAATCGGACTACTACGAAATGCTGAATTTGTAGACCTGATAATTGAAAAAGAAAATATTGAATAAAAAACTACCTACAACAATGGCTATAATTCATTGCTATGAACAAACTAAAACAAAATAACTAACTTTAAAACGGCTGATTTCGACGACTGAAAATCTCCCGATTTTCAACCCGCAACGAAATCATAGCCGAGACCGTTGTGTGTCATTAAAAAAAAATGAAATTAATACCAGTAATAGAAATCGGATATGCAAATCAGGGGATTGAAACTCCTGAACATGGACCGTATTGGGAATATCCAAATGAATGGGATGATTTCAATAATAAGTCATATAAAAAAGCAGGATTTAAAGACCCTTTTAAGCCATTTGATCCAGGATCATCACTATATGAAATTGAGATAATTAGTGATGACAACTTGAAAAAAATTGTTGTTGACCATACCGAGGAGCTACGAAAAGGAGAGTATGACAGAGAACAATCAAGTCCTTTGTTTGGTGGATATGTTCTCGAAATTAATAAAGAAAGACTTTTCTATCCTCAATGTTGTGGAGATTTAGGCGACATCCAGTTTTGGAGAAATATATCAAATGGAAAAGAGTCTTTTTACGAAGGACATCCTGCTCCGCTAGTGAAATTTGAAAAGAATGAAATTGTGTTTGACTTAAATGTTCAGGAGTTTGATGAAGAATTTACACCAATTCCTAAAAGAAGACTTTTTAGATTTAATAAAGAGGAATTAATAAGAGCAATTAAAGAAGCGGAATTGAACTTGGAAAAATTTGCAGAACGAATTCAAGCAATTAACCAATCTGAAAACTTGAACTTGGAAAGGATTGAAGATTTGCTAGTTTGGGAAAATATTAATTATCAATAAAACGAACACACAACAATGGCTAAAAAATCATAGCTGCCCTGCGGGACAGCAACGCTTTTTAGCCTAACCGTTGTATGCACATTAAAAAAAACAATGAGACGAAAATTTCCGATAATATTTATTCTCTTCGTGACTTTGGCTTCTTGCGACTGTCAATACCATTTATCGGGAGTTGTTTTGGACAAATTGACAAAGAAACCTATTGAAAATGTTGCTATTGGGAAAACGGACACGACTGACTTGGACAACCCATTCAACAGAAAAACAATGACACGGGAAAATGGATACTACGAAATTTATGGGATTGCAGGAAGATGCAATGAAATAACAATGTTCTTTTCTAAAGACGGTTACGAAACACAAAAAATCATTTTCCCAAATAACTCAACTGATACGATTTTGCTGCAACCTACGACCAAACAACAAGCTGCATTATTTGACTTTAGCAAAGGCTTTGAAATTTTGGAGCTTGAAAAATCGAATGACTATCCGTCCTCTGACAAGAACACCACAGCTTGCATAAATTGGACTTTAGACAAATTGGAGATACAAAAGATAATTCAGCAATCGAAACCAATTAGTGGACCTGAATGGCATCATTTATTTGAACATTACCCGTGCAGAATTCACGGAAAATTACTTCAAGGTACAAATGAATTTGAATATTCAATTAATAGTGGTGCTTGGTTTACAGTAAGTTCACCAGACACGACTTTGATGTTTGGAAGTTTTAAAGAAGAGAATAATAAATATTTCCTTGATTCTGCATGGGCAGAAGAAGAAATGGAACAATAAAAAATAAAAAACGTACTACAACAACGCATATAGCTTATGGCCAACACCATTAAGCTAAGCCCATTTTGCTCCTCCCGCCATGCGTAGACAGGGGCTCAGTTGGAGCGTTTTAGAAGATAGGCTGGGAAGCCTTAACTTTGGCGAGCAGACTTACGTTCGATCGCAAGCGAATCGATGTGGTGACCTCCGACTTGT
>CAZTTF010000202.1:0-4865 GCA_964616365.1 uncultured Lewinella sp.
ACAGGGAGTGATCTGGAATATCTACAGTTTTGATCAGTGGGGTGTGGAGTTAGGAAAACAGCTTGCCAAAGCTATCTTACCTGAATTGGACGGAGCAGAGGCTGTAGCCAGTCATGACAGCAGCACCAATGGCCTGATCAATCCCTACAAGGGTTGGAGATAATAAAAAGCTCCCCGCTAATAGTTTTATCAGCGGGGAGCAATACTAAAGTCGATCATGCAAAATTCTTGGTGCGTGGTCGGTTAAGTTTTAAAAAGTCTCCCACCGGATAAGCCGGCGGGAGACAGAACTTAAAGTCGATCATGCAAAATTCTTGGTGCGTGGCCGGTTAAGCTTTAAAAAGTCTCCCACCGGATAAGCCGGTGGGAGACAGAACTTAAAGTCGATCATGCAAAACTCTTGGTGCGTGGTCGGCTGGCTATAAAAGTCCCCCGCCGGATAAACCGGCGGGGCACTAAACCTAAAGTCGATCATGCAAAATTCTTAGTCGAGCGCAATGGCTGCCGTATAATTTTTAACGCTTTTGGAAGAGACTGTGACCAAGTAATCCCCGGCTTCAAGTTGCTCAAGTAAGTAAGAGCGTCTTATCTGAGCACCCTCGATTTTCTCTGAGAACAATTCATTCCCTTCCGCGTCGGTAAGGCGTACGTTTACGCGCTTTCCGGTTTCATTTTTATAGTTGACTACCAGTAGACGATCCTGCCGGAGTTGTACTACGGGATAGGAGATGCGACGTGCTGCTATCCTGTTTACATCGAATTCCTTATCACTGATGTTCAGTGGTATTTCAGTTTTACCCGTTGCTGCTTTAAACACCAAAGTGTATGCTCCGTTGGGCAAAGAGCGAGCAGTAAACCGCTTATTTAGAAAAGCATTAGCAGGAAGCTGCTGACTAAAAGCTGGCTGGTCGCTAGCATTGAGAATTAACATCTCTGTTATCTCTGGTAGGGGAATAGTACTCCGAAACACGATGGTATTGTTCGTTGGATCCTGGAGCACGACTATGTCGTAGGGATCAACGGTAGCACTCAACCCCAGGGAGCAAAGTAGCATAACCATCAATATTGTGAATACTTTCATATCGCATTGCTTTGGTAAAGAACGAAAACATGTTCGACCGTTGCTTGCACTGCAAAGTTGGGGCGAATATTCGCTGAGTCTGACGCATATTTTGGCGTACGTCGCGCAAATTTTACCAGAAAGGGTAGGGCGGGGTAATTTGTGCGTCAGCAAGGGTAATAATTGCGCACTTAATTTATTTTTTAAGGTAAGACTCGGCCTTTTTTCCGCTGAGTTGTTACTTATCTTTAGTTGCCCTTACGGGTAGTAGTAGACTTATCCCCATGGAAAATTTTAGTAGTGTTAACCATAGTCCGGTTTTAGAGCGTATCAGTCCCTTACCTGGTGCGTCATTTCTGGTCAAGCATTATCCCAACCCTGAGGAAAGAGCCAATAAGCTTCCTCAGTGGCATTACCACCCTGAACTTGAGTTAGTGTATGTCCGTGGCGGGCATGGCCGGCGTCATGTTGGAAGTCACGTTTCCCACTTTCGTGAAGGTGAATTAATCCTAATGGGAAGCAATCTTCCCCACTGGGGCTTCACAGACAGGTCTACAGGCAACAAAGCTGAAACCGTTGTTCAGTTCGCACCAACTTTCCCCTCTTCAGATTTTCTTAATCTGCCGGAAATGCGCAACGTTAGCGATTTAATGGATCGTGCACGCGTGGGGCTGTCCTTTACGGGGTTGACGAAAACCGTACAGGGTTCGCGCCTCGAACGATTACTTGACCTGGATCCGCTCAGTCGGATGCTATTACTCATTGACGTTCTCCAGCAACTCGCTGTTTCTGAAGAATACGAGCCGTTAAATGCCGATGGCTTTCATCTCCAGGTTGCCACCCACGGCTATGATCGATTTAATGACGTCCAGCAATTTATCAGCGATAACTTCCGCCAGGATGTTGCACTGACGGAAGTTGCGGAAACGGCTGCAATGACTGTCCCTGCCTTCTGTAGGTACTTCAAAAAGGTTACTGGAAAAACATTTGTCACCTATCTCACCAACTACCGGGTCGTTTACGCTTGTAAGTTACTGGGCGACGATCATTCTACCATTTCGGAGGTAGCCTACGATGCAGGCTTCAATTCAGTCAGCCAGTTTAACCGTGCTTTTAAAAAGCACATGGGTAGAACACCAACTGAGTATCGGGCAGACCTACGGAAAACAGTAGTGGGCTTGTTACCAGACTAGTAAACCGACTTCCGGTTTGACGGGGCAATAATGCAAGTTGCTGACAATCATGCTCTAATCTCCCTTTATAGTCAAGGCTGTAGGCATTTTTGGCTGTTAGGCAATCATGATAGTCTAACAGACAAAAATACCTACTGACGAAATAGACCAAAAATATGTGTTTGGCACGGTTCAAGAAGAGACCAAGCGTTGTTGCTAAACCTCAAGTTAACCTGATTATTAGTACGTCTTGCTTGGAGCTCTATGCAGACGTTACGCCTTACACTACTCCCCAAAAGTCCTGCCACCTTCTCGCGCCATCATAGTATTGAGGAAAACTTGGTAGCCGAGTAATCCGAAAAGGGCGATGTTAATCAGCCCCGGGAGGTTAAACAGAATGGCACTCAGGGCTACAACCGTGATGCCAATCGTTGCAATGGTGGTCATTTGTCGCTGCGACTTTTTGATGGGCCTGAGGAAACTTCCAAGCGGGATAGTCAGCATTAAAAATGCTAATGCAAGCAATAGCAGCATTTCAACGTCAAGCAGGACCCAGGCCAGGAGGTTTAGGACGGAAAGCCCTAATGCGCCACCTACCAGCCTGGCCATTAGCTTATCATCTTCATCCAGCAGCAAACGACCGTATTTATTGGTCAGCAGATAGAAATTCATGATTGGATCAATGATCCAGCTCAGGAGGAAGAGTGCTACTAACAGATAGACCAAAGGTTCCGTAAATACCGCCAGGCCGGGATTGTCCCGGCCCACTTTACTAAGCAGTTGTACCAGAATCCATAATCCAAAGACTACCCCCAGCCCCGCACCTCCCGAAAGTTTGGCCATGGCTTGCTGGTACTTGAAGTAGAGTCGGTAGGGCCAGAACCTGGCTTTGAGGGCTTCAAGCAGCGCATATCGCCCGAGTTGATTGTTCGGGTTGATACTCAGGGCATACTTGAGGCGCTCGAGCGCCTCGTCAACCTTCCCTTCTCTGAGCAACTGGTAGCCATGGTTAGCAATGGTGCTACTGTCTTCAGGGTTAAGATGCAATGCTTCGCTAATCGTTTGATTAGTATCTCCGGTATTCAGGAAACCACTAAGGTAGATTCTGAGGTTTAGCGCCTCCTGATTCTCAGGATTAAGGGAAAGTGCCTGTTCTACGGCCTTCAGGGCAGCATCATAATTCCGTTGCTCTAATTTTGTTTTACCCAGCAGTAAGTGAGCATCGTCATCTTCCGCGTTCATCTCCGTGAGCATTCTGGCGAGCCGCTCTGCAGCAACCGGCTTATCGTCGGCAAGCTCAACCATTGCCGCCATCCGGATAATTGACCCATTATCCGGGTGCTCTTCGAGCAGCGGACCAATAAGATCTCTGGCCAGCTTTTTATCTCCTAGGTTGAGCATCGTGTTCACGTAGAACAGTCGGGCGACCCAGTCATTCGGTTGGTTTTCCAGGTAGGCCTCGAGAAGGTCTTTACTTTCCTGCCAACGATGCTGGGATTGCAGGATTTGAAGTCGTTCGAGCAATGCTTCAAGGTTCATGTCAGGTGGGCTTTATTTTAGGTACTTCAGGATGTCATCATACAATCCACCTTTGTTGGCAAACATGGCGTAGTTACGCGCCGTAGTAAACCATTCTGCGGTAGATGGTGCATGCTGGGCAATACCCTTAAGTAAGGCCTCCGTTGTAATTGGTTTAGGGATTCCCGTTTCCATGGCCTGCTCGAGAATGTTTTCTATGGCAATATCAACTACGGCATTGATATCCGCTCCGGAAAAGTCCTTGCTTTTCTTCGCCAGCTTGGCGAAGTCGATCTTTTCTTGTGGCTTACCTTCCAGCTTAAGCCGGAAAATGGCTTCCCGTCCACTTGCGTCCGGTGGTGGCACAAAAATGATGCGGTCAAACCGTCCCGGACGGCGAAAGGCGGTATCCAGGTGCCACGGAACGTTGGTAGCACCGATGATTAAGATGCCGTCATTATCAGCTTCGATACCATCGAGCTCTGCCAGGAATTGATTGATCACATTCCGGCCGGCACTTTGCCGCATATCACTGCGCTTAGCGCCCAGCGCATCTACCTCATCGAAAAACAATACACAAGGTTTACTCCTGCGCGCCAGGTCAAAATACTCAGCCAGTTGTTTTTCGCTGTTCCCAACCCACATGTCCAGAATATCGTTCAGGCCGACATTGATGAAATTGGCGTTGATTTGCCCGGCGGTAGCCCGGGCGATGAAGGTCTTGCCACAGCCGGGAGGGCCATACAGGAGAATACCGCCGCCGACCTTCTTTCCGTAGCTCTTGTACAGCTCAGCGTGCTCCAGCGGTTTGATGATTTTTAAGTCTATCTCCCGTTTGACGGATTCCATTCCTCCCACATCCGAAAAGGACATATCTGGCTTAGACATTATCCGTTCATCCAGGTCCTCGTCGTCGTCTTCAACGGAAACGGCCAGCCGGAATTGCTGGTCAAGCGTCGCGTCTGCAATGGTCGCATCCTCCAGCACGGCTGCTTGGTAGAGCTCTGCGGCCCTGGCCTGATCTCCATCCTTGAGGTAGCATTTTGCCAGCAAAACCCGGGTAGGAGGAGAAAGGAGCTGATGGTTACCTAACTCTTCAAAGATGATCAGGCAGG
>CAZTTF010000203.1:0-9183 GCA_964616365.1 uncultured Lewinella sp.
GCTTTTTCCAAAACGCTAACGTCTGCCTGGAAGGCGGTCAACATTTTTTGTTGATCGCCGGCATCTCCCCCCAGAGAAACAATCAATTTACCAAGGGTTTTAATCGTGTCTATATTGCTGGGCATTTTCGTCGCTTTAATAATTATTGTTAGCCGCACGAAGCGTGCTTAAATTTGTCTAAAACTAACAATTATAATCAGTATGACATATTTTCTAGAGTTGTTGCGCTAGGTTTTGCTAGTCATTCAGCTAAAAATTTTATAACCCTGCTGCGATGCCGGCGACCATGGAGGAATATTCAGCCTCCTTCCCTCAAAGTCGGTTAGACAGCCACCAATACCACTTCATTCCACTGATGACATTTTCAATTTGATTTGTTTCACTACTTGCACCAGTATTGAAAATTTTCTACGCTTAAGTGAACGGAGTCTTAGGATTCGTAGTAAGATTAGCGTACATCATCTTTAGACACACATTTTTTTATTGAAGCGTTTTTAGGGGAGACGCCAGAAATACCTTAACAGTTACAAGTATCGCAAGACCATGCAGGCTTGCATTACAAAGCCTTCACGTAGTTTCTTAAGCGCCGCATAACTGTTTGGGTAGCCACACTTACAAAGAGGAATTAGGAAAAGGCTCCAGGTAGACAACTAACCACGGCCGTCCAGACTTCGTACTTTTCGAATATCCCAGCTGGTGGCGCGCTTTGCGATCAGCAAGCTGACAACTGTAGCCTACATAGTAACGATCCTTAGTCTCGGAATACAGAATATATGTGTAGCAAGCAGCAAGCATCTCTTTTTGTTAGCCTCAGAAAATCAGAAAGGCTTACCCGTGCGATACGGATAAGCCTTAGATGTGGAGAATACCGGAGTCGAACCGGTGACCTTCCCGCCTCAGCGGGACGCGCTGCCTGCCTTCGCTTTATTCTGGGAGCGGGTAGGGATTGGCTGCATAACTCGCAGCCAATGATGCCAGGTATTTTCGGGATTTACGCCCTTTGATCCATTGCTCCCGCTGATACGCCAACGAGGAATTAGGAAAAGGCTCCAGGTAGACCAATAACCACGGCCGTCCAGACTTCGTACTTTTCGAATATCCCAGCTGGTGGCGCGCTATTCGATCAGCAAGCTGACAACTGTAGCCTACATAATAACGATCCTTAGTCTCGGAATACATAATATATGTGTAGCAAGCAGCAAGCATCTCTTTTTGTTAGCCTCAGAAAATCAAAAAGGCTTACCCGTGCGATACGGATAAGCCTTAGATGTGGAGAATACCGGAGTCGAACCGGTGACCTCTTGCATGCCATGCAAGCGCTCTAGCCAGCTGAGCTAATCCCCCAACTAGAGACGCTTCGACAGCTGGGCTGCGAAGCGGACGCAAAGATATACGGCGCAATCTAAATGAGCAAACCCCTTCCTAAAGTTTCACAGATTTTCTTTTTGCATAGGATTAACACTTTTGGGGCGTGCCTTTTAAGCAAAAAGACGTCCTAAAACCGTTATCCCTATGGTAAATACCGCTGGCATTTGCATTAACAGCCCGTTAACCTGGATCGACTCGGTAATTACTATATTTGTACCATAAAATTAATCCACATGAAGCAACTATTCTTTTTACTACTGGCCTTTTGCTTAACGGCCGGAGTACAAGCGCAAACCACCACCGCTGCTCCCGCAAAAGAAAAAATGGAGGAAGAAGCTCCTGCGGCAGATGGTCCTCAGATTGAGGTCTTGAACGCAACTATCGATTACGGTACCATTGACCAGGACTCAGAGCCTTACCGCATCTTCAAAATCAAGAACACCGGTACTGAACCCCTCCTGATTACCAATGCACGGGGTAGCTGTGGCTGTACCGTACCTGAGCGTAGTGACTGGACTCCACCGATTGCCCCCGGTGAAGTTCGCGAGCTGCGTGTTCGTTACGACACGCACCGTATCGGTCAGTTCCGTAAGCGCGTTACCCTCACTACTAATGCAGGTGATCCTACGATCCTTACCATTAAAGGAGTAGTAAAGACACCAGCTCCAGAACCAGAAGCCGTTCCTTCTGGCGACCAGGGTATGTTCAACAACGGCGGCGGCAAATAAGCAGCTCCTGACCATACTTTAAAGCCCTCCTTCCGCTCTGCGGAAGGAGGGCTTTTCATTTTAGTCTCCCTTACATTTTTTGGTACCTTGTTCCTGCTTTCCCTGTTCTGCCAATCCTCAGCTCCGGCCAGACACAGGAAAACCGACAACTGTCAACCAACAATACAATCATGGTCCACCCCTACCGCCAACGTAACCTGATAGCGCTCGCGCACAAACTGAACTTCACCTTTCACGAAGATGACGATTACGGCTTATTGGGGCAACTGGAGGATTTCAAGCTCTTCAAAGAAGGGCGCAAACGTAAGATTGAACGGATACTACGCCGTCAGGATGGCTTGATGGAATTCGACATCTCCATTTTCGACTACACCTACAAACCCTGGGCCGCATCCTCCAGCAACAGTACGCAATACCAGACTGTTTTTTTCCTGCAAAGCGCGAATCTTGGCCTACCGCAGCTGCAGATGAAGCCTGAAACCCTGGCGCATAAGCTGGGCGAACTTCTGGGCTTTACGGATATTGACTTTGTTCGGTTCCCCAAGTTTTCCGGTCAGTATCGGCTCACCGGAGAGGACGAAGTTTACGTCCGTCATCACTTTACGGATGAAGTACTCAATTACTTTACCCTCAATAAGGGTTGGTCGATGGAAGGCCTTGGCTTCTACCTGATCTTCTACCGTAAAGGACAACTCATACCTTCCGCACAGATCGAGCAGTTTTACCAGCGCGGACTGGAAATTTACAAGCTACTAACCGACAAAAACGCTCAGGACCGCATCTTTGGGGAGTAGAGCTAAACACCATGACCCCAAGCAACAACCCCTTAAAACGCCCCTTTCCCGACAGAGAATTTGGTAAAGAGGTCGTCATTGGAATAGGCAGGGTAAGCATTTTTGTCTTTACTGCCCTGTACTTTTTACGTCCGGCAGGCATTCATTTCCCGGGCTCCCCCTTGCTAATTTGCATCGGCTATGGCTTGGTAACTTTCTTAATAGGTGTTGGCTATAGTTTTATCACGACCAGACTTCTGGGCTGGCGCAAATCCGGCGATCACTGGACCCTGGGGAAATGGATTCTTGACGCCGCTCTTCTATTAGCCATGATCGCCCTGGCCAATTTCATTTATTATAATGCTCTCGTAGGTTGGACGGCCTTCTCTCCCATTGTCCTTATCAGTGTAGCCATCCCCACCGTATTAGTGGGTCTCTTCCCGATCACCCTTAGCGGGATGGCCGTACAAATGCGTGCCGAGCGGGAACATCAAAAAACTGCCGTGGAAGTTGAACAGACCTTCACTTTGCATACAGCTACCAACCAGGAGAGCCTAGTTTTATTGGGAGACGGGGCATTATCGGTAACTCCCAGCGACCTCCTTTTCTGCGAAGCCCGGCAAAATTATGTTCGCTGTTGCTACCTCCAGCAAGGACAGTTAACCGAGCAAATCATCCGAGCTACGTTGAGTGGTTTGGAAGAGCAGCTCGACGACAGTCAGTTGGTTCGTTGCCACCGTTCTTTTCTGGTCAATTCCGAACACATCGGAAAAGCATACGGCAATGCGCAGGGGCTTCGTCTAGAAGTACACCATACAGAAGAAGTCATTCCCGTTTCCAGAGCTTATGTTAAGACCTTCCGATCGTTTCTCATGAACAGGTAGTTATACTTGAATGCCGGCACATACTCATCTGAAAGCAGGCAACTTACGCCTGGTTAAAGATGCGTGTCGCATTACCTCTTAAGAAAAGCTGCTGCGGGCACACCATGAATGGTTTGTTATTCGTCCCGCTCTTTTTCAAATGTCCCTGATGGCTTGTCATTCATCCCTAGCCCTTGTAAACACTAGGCTTCCCCTATGATATTTGGACAAACGCAAACATCATGGACTTCCTATTCCGCGCCTTTTTAATGCTTCATATCTGCTGTGGCTTCTTTAGCCTGGGTCTGTTTTTCATCCCCATTTTTGCCCAAAAAGGAGGGCAGCTTCACAATACCGTTGGCCGTTGGTACACCTACGGTATGTGGGGAGTAGTACTCTCTGCAATTGTTCTCTGCTGTTTTCGCTACCTACAGGGCAATTACAGTCAAGCCTTATTCTTAGGATTCCTGGCGCTGCTTACCGCGCGCCCGCTGTACTACGGAGTTGCCATTCTCCGCAACAAACAAGGCCATTCGCGTCGGTTACGGTTAATTGACCGGGCGCTACGTACGGCGCTGGTGGTCGCGGGTCCCCTCCTTATCGGCATCGGATTGAATTGGTGGGGCCCCTCTGGCAGTCATCCCTTGCTAGTTGTATTCGGCGCGCTGGGGTTCCTGACGACTATCCGTAGTGTCGTACGTGATTTCACTGGCCAGCAAAAACCTTACAATTGGCTCGAAGAGCACATCAGCGGCCTGCTAATCAGCGCCATCGCGGCCTTTACTGCTTTCTTTTCCTTTGGCGGCAACAGAATTTTCGGCGATACCTTCACCGGTAACCTGCAACTCGCCACCTGGATCGCGCCGACTATCATCGGGGTAGCCGTTATTCGCTACTACAAGTGGAAGCTGAAGCTAACAGGCCCTTCAAAACCAGCTCGGAGTAGCCCCCTGGTTTCAAAAACAGCACTCATTGGACTTATCCTCATTATCGGCTACGGAGGACTGTCCGCCCAGGTCTACCTGAACAAGCAAAGCCGGCACCGCTTTGCGCAGCTGAACTTCGGCACCGGGATACAGACAAATTTTGCCGGAGAAGCAGTTTTCTCGGGAGCAAATGGGCTGGAGACAATGCGCCTCGGTAACAATTTCACACCTCAACTCTCTATCGGGGGGACGCACTTCTGGGGGCACGCAGATTTTCAGGTAACCTTTCCGCTAGGCTCCCCAACCTTCCGGGAAGGAAGCCGTGAAGTGCTGGCAGTGCCAGGAGTTGAAACCATCGCCAAGTGGTATCCCTGGCGCATTGAGTCCGGGAAAGTAAGTCCATACCTGGGCACCGCCATCCTCTCTTACTTCTATCGCCAGGAGGACACAGCCCGGGAGTTTGGTCGTGGCCCAGCCAAAACCTGGGTGCTTGCCCCATTCAAAACCGGCCTCACGTTCAATCAGGGTAATCACCTTATTGAAGCCGGAATCACCTGGAATTACGCGAACAAACGCGATTACTTTATCGACGCTCTAAATACTGCTGCTGTAAGCCTGCCCCCCATCTACGCCGCACTTACTTACCGCTATCAATTGGACACCACCGTTGGTGCGGAGAAAAGCTGGGAAAACGGCAAGGCTGCAGAATACACCGACCGGCTGGCCGCTGCTGGAAAGCTTAACAACTTCTTCCTGGCGGTTGCTCCCTCCTCCGCCTGGTGGACAGGGGAATCTTCCCACAACACCGTCAACCAGCCCGCCATTGAAGCCTATCCTACCTCCATAATGCTTGAGTTTGGCGCAGGCTACTATTTCCATCAGCCCGATATAACCGTCAACATCACCTACCGCAGCATGGGAGCAAGTGCGCGTGCCTATGGCACGAGCCAAAGCTTAAACCGGCGGTCTGTCGGCCTCGAAGCAACGAAAAGCCTTTTTGACTACCATGGTTTCGTTCCTTTTGTTGGCCCGGTACTCAGCCGGGAACGACTAACCTTTATCGAAAATGTAGAAGGCAACACCACCTACAACATCACCGAAGATAAATGGGCTGCTGGTATCACTTTCGGCTGGGACATCCGCCCAAACCGCATTCAATCTTTCATGCTGCGGACCAATCTCCGCTACTACCCCAACCTGAAGCTCGACCTCAATAATGATCAGACCATCTCCTTCGGAGCCGTAGAATTCAATTTTATCCAGTTAGTCGTATTCCCGGAGAGGATGTTCTAGTACCAACTGTCAACTGTTTGTTCTCTCGGGCCAGAGCCCATCGCCCTGCCAACCGTCAACCATCAACTGCCAACCGCCAACTGTCAACCGCCAACTGTCAACCGTCAACCGTCAACCGCCAACACCTCACCACCCCACACTCTCTCCGCTTTCCTGGTAGCCGATCCGTTGTGCGACGGCCCGCAGGGTATCTCCCCGGGTGTACTGTAAAGGTCCTGTATACACTTGCCAGGGGCCTGGCTTTGTACCCGGAGGCGTAATGCGGTAGGCAATCTGTGCGCCGGGAGTTTTACTCTCCAGCAGAAAACGGCCCAGACTGTCCCGACGGAGTAAAGGCCTGCCCGTCACAGGCATCGTATCGGCACCACCCCAAAACTGCTGCACCAGCTCAAGTTCATCGACTGCCCCCAGGTCTCCGACTTCGTCCAACCACTGATCAGTCGCCGCCCGTAATGTTTCCAGTTTTGCAGCGTAGCGAGGATCCCCCGCCAGGTTGACAAGTTCATGGGGGTCATTTCGGAGGTCAAACAACTCTTCCGCAGGCTTGGCACTACGAAACCACTGCGCCTGCGCATCCGTGAGCTTACCTGCATCGCGCCCCGCGAGCAAGGATTGCATGGCCCCCATTTGTTCCCGGTAAACAACCGGCAGGTAATATGCCCGTTCGGGATAGTAGTTACGCAGATACTTGAAACGCTGGTCCCGGGTAGCGCGAATACGGTCGTAAAAACCATCCAGTCGGTCGGAGGCTGCATGGATATACTGCCGCGGCGCTGCGGCGGCCGGCCCCAGTATTGGCTGCCCCTGGAGGTAATCCGGCAAGGGGGCTCCGGCAAGGCTCAGTACGGTGGGCGCCAAGTCCACGAAACTAAACAGGGTCGAATCAATCGTTCCGGCCCTACGGTTGTCCGGCCAGGCAACCACCATCGGAACCTTCAGCCCACTATCATAAAGCAGGCGCTTTTGCCGCGGAAGGGGCCCGCCGTGGTCGCTGTAGAAAAAGATGATGGTATTGTCCAGTTCCCCGTCAGCTTCAAGCTGATCGAGTAAAAAGCCAACCTGTTGGTCCATGATTTCAATGTTGGAATATACCCGGGCGGCATCCGTACGGGTGGCAGCATCATCAACGAGATAGGGAGGTAGGGGAACGTCCTCAGGAGCAACGGTTAAAGCAGGACGATCATCGCCCCGCCAAACATCTCCCCACTGATAAACCGTTGCCGTGTCATTTTCAAATCCGGGGCGGAACCGCAGGTTCCCCTTACCGGTCATCCATATCTGACTCTCATGGGTGATCTCCATGTTGAAGATGCTGAAAAAAGGCTGGTCCTTGTCCTGACGATGTCTCCAGTGTGCTCGTGGCCCAAGCTCATCCCAGGCCGTTTTCGGGGGAACAAACTGGTAATCTGTTTTTTGGTTATTGGTACAGAAATACCCCTCTTCGCGTAACAGTTGTGACATCATTTTTACCTCAGGAGGCGGCAAAGCACCGTAGGCTCCGGGTAAGCCGATCGCTTTGAGCCCCTCTACATTCCATTGTGTTCGCATATTATGGCCCCCAATGCTGATGGGGTACATCCCCGTTGCAATGCTGTTACGGCTGGGCGCACAGACGCCTGCCACCGAGAAGGTGTTCGGGAACCTAACACCGCGGGCGGCAAGGCGGTCCAGGTTCGGGGTCTTCGCCGTACTGTCTCCAAACATGGCCAGCATCGGACTGATGTCCTCGCAGGTAAGCCACAAGATATTGGGGCGCTCACCAGCTGCAGACGATGACAGGCCGGAAGGTTCCTCACCGGGGGCGCGGTCGCAGGTGCTAAGGGAAAGAACTAGAAAGCAAAGTATGGGCAAACTACGGATCATGCCGTTAAGATAGGGTGAGACGAAAAAATGCAGCAGGTCAAACGACTTAATGGCTTGCTGAAGCCTGCGGCACAAAGAAGCCCTTACTATTACAAGGTTAAACATGCGTTAATCCCAAGCCTTTTACCTAACAATGCACCTGCGTCCGCGCCCGCTTTATTACCTTACGCACAAATACACAACCACCAAACGAATGTTAGACCTTAGTTACCCCCTTAACCTAAAATTCAAACTTGCGGTGATCAATCCGCAATTCAGCCTGACGGACGCCAACGGCAAAGCAGTTGCCTACGTTAAGCAAAAGGCGTTCAAACTCAAAGAAGACATTTCGGTCTTCACCAGCGAAGCACAGACCAACCTCCAATACAAAATCAAGGCTGACCGCTGGCTCGATTTTAACGCGAGCTACGCCTTCCGTGATGCCAACGGTAATGATGTCGGACGTCTCGTCCGTAAGGGCCGCCGCTCCATCTGGAAGGCTGCTTACGAACTGTACGACGAAAACGGTAAACAAGACCTACTCCTGCAGGAAGACAATGCCTGGGTCAAGGTGCTTGATGGTTTGCTCGGCGAGATTCCTGTACTCGGCTTGTTCACGGGCTACTTCCTCAACCCAAAGTACAACATCACCCGCCCTGACGGAACCCTCGTCGCCGTACTCTCCAAGAAACCTGACCTGGTCAGTCGTGCTTTTACGCTAGATAAAAAAGCCAGCTTTGAAGAAGGCGAAGAAACACGCATCGTGCTTGGTACGATGATGATGGTGCTCCTGGAACGGGCACGCGGCTAAGGTACTCCTTACTCCCGAATGTCAATGGCATTCGTTTACCTGATCCCCGGATGATGGCGCGGCATTACCACGCCCTGGTCCGGGGATTTTTTCTATCCTCTGGCCCGTTTGTCGTACTGCCTGACGGGAAATAATTTAACGTCAGGTTTGGACGAGACAATAATGCAAGTTGCTGACGATCATGTTCTAATTCCCGTGATCATCAAGTCTGTTAGTCCTTTAGGCTGTTAGGCAGTCATAACAGCCTAAAAGACCAACAGACGAAATAAACCAAAACTAAGTGTTCAGTCCACTTCAACAAGAAGAAACCAAGCATCGTTGGCAAACCTCGCGTTAGTTTACTCCCCGCGGTCACCAGAGAGAGTGTAACTTTAGAGCCGGCCGAATAATCCAGTCAGGTAGAGCAGCCATACGCCAAAGCCTGTGCCTAGCAGCCCTCCCAGCGTAATACAGCGCCGGATCCAGCTTTGTGGCACCCGGAAACCCGCCCGCAGGGCGGGGTGGCTTAGCAAATACAGCACACCAGAGGCGAGTAGTAGCGAGGAAAAAGAGGTTAACATTCGCGCTCCGCGAAAATCA
>CAZTTF010000204.1:0-18274 GCA_964616365.1 uncultured Lewinella sp.
TTTGAGCGGCAGCCTGCCTGAAGCCCCAGAGGGCAATGTACATGAGGAGGACGAGGGCACGGATGCAGGTGCAATGGATAGCAGCGAGAAAGCTAGGATGCCCCTAAGGCTGTACCTCGACCGCAAGCAACGCCGTGGTAAGGAAGCAACCATCGTGGCCGGTTTCACCGGCCCGGAAGACGCGTTACAAGCCCTCGGTAAAATGCTCAAAACCAAATGTGGTGTTGGCGGCTCCGTGAAAGAAGGTGAGATCATTATCCAGGGTAATAAACGCGAAAAAGTGCTTGAGCTATTGCTCAAGGAAGGCTATAAGTCGACCAAAAAAGCGGGTGGATAACCACAAGGCGAATAGTAAGACGGGCTTTATTCTTTGCTCCAGAAACAAGGGAGCCATCCTCCTACCGTTCAGGTCGTCGCACCACTCTGACCACCGAGTCAGAAATGTACACCGTAGTCCGCAGGGATCCTCTCCTGCTCACCATAAGGCTTAGCCCTTCCAACTAGACTTTAGTCCGCAAGTACGGTTGAACACCATTTTTTCCGGAGTGCTATCCAAATCTACCGTGTAGTATCCCTTGCGCAAGAACTGGTAAGTGCTGCCTCCGGCAGCAGCAGCCAACGCGGGCTCCCCTTTTGCAGTAATGACCTGCAGGCTATCGGGATTGACAAACTCGAGAAAATCACGATCCTCATGATCCATCGGTGTGGGATCAGTGAAGAGCTTATCGTACTGTCTTACTTCGAGGTCAATACCCGTAGCGGCATCAACCCAGTGCAAGGTACCTTTTGCTTTTACGCCCGAAGTATCAGACCCGGAACGGCTATCGGGGTAGTAGGTAGCATTGATCTGGGTTACCTTACCCTCAGCATCTTCCTCGTGCCCCTCGATGTGTAAAATGTAAGCTCCTTTGAGGCGAACATCCTTACCGGGAGCCATCCGGAAGTACTTCCGGTTCTGGGGTTCTTTACGGTAATCCTCCCGCTCTACCCACAATTCGCGGCTGAAGGGGATTTCCCGACTGCCCCGACTTTCATCCTCGGGGTTATTGTTCAGCGGAGGCAGCGTTTCTCCTGTTTCCGGATAGTTGGTGATGACCAACTTAACTGGATCCAGAACAGCCATAAAGCGATCCGCTTTTTCGTTCAGCACCTCCCGCACACAGTGTTCGAGGAAGTCGAACTCCTGCTGGTTGTCTCGCTTGGTCACGCCTGTCCGCAGACAGAAGTTTCGGATGGCTTCGGCGGGGTATCCCTTCCGCCGCATACCCGCGAGGGTACCCATACGGGGGTCATCCCAACCAGCTACAATACCTTGCTCTACCAATATCTTCAGCCTGCGCTTAGAGGTAATGAGGTAATCCACATTCATGCGGGCAAATTCAATTTGCCGACTCGGGAATATCTCCAGGGCTTCGATCAGCCAGTTGTAGAGGTCCCGGTGGTGCCGAAACTCAAGGCTGCAGAGTGAATGTGTGATCTTTTCGATCGAGTCACTTTGCCCGTGGGCGAAGTCGTACAAGGGGTAGATACACCAGTCGTCTCCCGTCCGATGATGCTTTTCGTGCTTGATCCGGTACAAGACAGGGTCACGCAGCAGCAGGTTAGGGTGCGCCATATCAATCTTGGCCCGAAGTACTTTGCTCCCGTCGGGAAACTCCCCGGCTTTCATCCGTTCAAAGAGGTCCCGGTTTTCCGCAACAGGGCGGTCGCGGAACGGAGAGTTCGTTCCAGGGGCATCAATATCTCCCTTTTGCGCAGCAATCTCTTCTGCCGTCGACTCATCGACGTAGGCCAAGCCTTTGTCAATAAGCTTCAGTGCCAACGCATAAAGCTCTCCGAAGTAATCAGACGCATACAGGATATTGCCTTCCCAATCATACCCCAACCAGTTGATATCATTGGCAATGGACTCAACAAAATGTGTTTCCTCCGTAGTCGGGTTAGTATCATCCATCCGCAGATTGGTTCTGCCGCCAAACTTCTTGCCGATCTCAAAATTGATCACAATTGCTTTGGCATGACCAATATGCAAGTACCCATTCGGCTCCGGGGGGAAACGCGTATGAATGCGACCACCATGCTTTCCATTATTGAGGTCCTCAACGATGAATTCTTCAATAAAGTTATCTGGCTCAGGAGTGTTCATTGGGGAGAGTTTTGTCTGATAAATTGCTTGAGGTTGCAGTCAAATATGCATGCATCCTGTGGAAGCAGGCAATTAGTATCCGAGGGAAGCCCCTTGGGGAATGCAAAGGTACAAACACTAACGAACAGCAAGGAAGTTCCCGGAGGGCAATCGCTTTTGGGTTTGCCTGATTGAAAACAGTATTGAGTAGCCCTCAGCTACAACTCGTAGGACGAACTTTACATCTTTGGGGTGCTATGCACCCAAATGCAAAGCATTCGTCAGACGAGGCAAACTCAGCGTATGTTGAAGCACCGCATCTCTGCCAGTCTCCCCCACCCTGCACCTGCGTGCGCGCCACCTCCATAGTTGGAAGCATGTACGATTAGTCTTCCGCCCAAATACCCGTTTTTAACGTCCAGTCATAATCGGTGTACTTGCGCTTAATGTCCTGCTGTTCGGAAGAAAGGATACCGTATTGCACCAGAAAACTATTGATGCCATCGTGGTCACGGAAGTCGCCCCTGAACCAGGAAAACAGCGGCGAGGTGTACACGACCTGTTGACCATCTTCCGTCTTGATTTCACTGTGCTCTGACAGGTAATTCTTGATCCGTTTCTCTACCTGCTCATCGAATTGCTCCGGATCATAAATCGCTACGGGAGGACAGTCAGCTGCCCCACAGTTGAGGGCAAAGTGAACGCGGGAGTCTCCTCCGGAAATCTTAAAAGTCCGCTCAAACTTATTAGGAAAGAACTGTGGCACATACCCTAAACCCAAGCGGTTCTCCCCGCCCCGAATAATGGCATGCTCTATTTCATTCGGACTCATCGTTTTACCGGCCACCGTAAAAGCTCGGGTACCGAAGAAAGAGTCCCGATTATCATACAGTTCGGGGTTACGGGTCAATAGGTACTGTACCATCGCGTTGTAGGTATTGACCCAAAAAGCAAGTTGCTTATTGCGGGTGTCCAGGGCAGCAGCCAGGTCTTCGGGGGCATAGGCGGCTAGCTGTTCAACAAGCCCGGTGGCGTCCTGGCCGTGTTTCAACGTAAGGAGAATCTCCTGACTCAAGGCCACCGGCATGGGACCAGAATAATTAACGGGGGGCCATTCCTCGCTGGCTTGGTAGCGCCCGCAGGAGGTGAGTAGCAACGAAAAAATTAAGCCCACAAAAACGGATAGCCGCATAGCAATAAGTGATTTTATTACTTACAACACACGGCAGCGCTGATAAAGTTGGCAGACAGATTGCAGACTGTCGCTTGCCAACAGAATATCACTCCTGCCGTAGCAGTTTCCAGTCGGCAATAAACGTTCCGAAGGGCACAATGGCGGCCAACCAAAGCCAGAGGAGCTTCATGGTTGGCCAGCTACGCTCCCAGTAAAGCATCAGGGCGTAGCCACAGTAAGCTATAAAAAGAACGCCGTGGGCATATCCAATGAATTGATTAGGCTCGGGAGTATCAAAGAGATATTTGAGCGGCATCGTCACGAAGAGGATTAGCAGAAAAGAGACGCCTTCAGCAAAGGCCAGCCAACGAAAGTTGCGTAGTGAACCCGCAGATGTTTGTTCCATCCTGCAAAAGTATTTGATTACCGGGTTTCAATTGTCAACCGGAAATCAAAGGTGCTTAACCGCGGTTACGCAGATCATCAATAAAGCGGGTAAGCTCGTTCTCGTCGTAGACCAAAACTTCCCGGGGTTTTGACCCCTGGGCTGGGCCAACGATACCTAGCTGCTCCATTTGATCCATAATACGACCGGCACGGTTGTAGCCCAGTTTCAAGCGACGCTGGATCATCGAAGTGGAGCCGTGTTGCTGCGAAATGATGAGGCGAGCAGCGTCTTCAAAAATGTCGTCAAGGTCAGCGTAGCTGAGTCCTCCGGCGCCGGCCAGCTCCTCGTCAGTATTGTACTCCGGTAAAAGGTATGGCTCAACGTAACCGCGCTGGTTGCCAATGAAGTCAATCACCTCCTCTACTTCCGGCGTATCGACGAAAGCACCTTGTAGGCGCACTACATCACCACCGTTACTGAGCAGCATGTCTCCCCGACCAATCAGTTGATCGGCACCACCTGCGTCGAGAATGGTGCGGGAGTCAACTTTGGCGGTTACTTTGTAAGCAATCCGTGCGGGGAAGTTAGCCTTGATCACCCCGGTGATGATATTTACCGAAGGACGCTGGGTGGCAATAACGAGGTGAATACCTACCGCACGCGATAGCTGCGCCAAACGGGCGATTGGCATCTCTACCTCCTTGCCGGCGGTCATTATCAGGTCGGCAAACTCGTCGATGATCAGCACGATAAACGGCAGGAATTTATGCCCCTTTTCCGGGTTAAGGCGCCGGGCGACAAACTTCTCGTTGTACTCCTTGATGTTACGTGCCGAAGCTTTCTTGAGCAGGTCATAGCGCTGATCCATCTCAATACACAACGAATTAAGGATGTGGATCACCTTAGTCGTCTCAGTGGTAATTGGTTCCGTCTGTCCGGGCAGGAAGGCCAGAAAATGGCTCTCCAGCTTAGCGTAGGGGAAAAGCTCTACTTTTTTCGGGTCAATCATGACAAGCTTCACCTGCGAAGGGTGCTTCTTATACAGGATCGACATGATGATCGAGTTGATACCGACAGACTTACCCTGACCGGTAGCACCCGCCACCAGCAAGTGCGGCATTTTGGCCAGGTCGGCTATCAGTACTTCGTTTTTGATTGTCTTACCCAGGGCAAGCGGCAAGTCCATTTTAGCGTTACGGAACTTATCGGACTCGATCACTTCCCGCATGGAGACCATTTGCGGGTTCTTATTCGGCACTTCAATACCGATCGTACCCCGCCCAGGAATAGGTGCAATGATCCGGATACCGAGTGCCGCCAGCGACAGGGCGATATCGTCTTCCAGGTTCTTGATTTTGGAGATACGGACACCAGGGGCTGGCACAATTTCGTACAGTGTTACCGTTGGTCCGATAGTAGCCCTGATCTTGGTGATCTCGATCTTGTAGTTCAACAAGGTCTCGATGATCTGATCCTTATTAGCCTCCAGCTCAGAGCGGTCCACTTCAGCTTTACCGGACTCCCGATCAAGGAGGAGTTCGAGGTGGGGACTAGCGTAATTTGGCAAGTCCAGCGTCGGATCGTAAGGTTCCGTGTGGTCCTGATTTTCCGCGGTCACAGCGAGTGAGGTATCGATACCGGTATCACCGTCGGCAATGGTCAGGTTGGCATCGCCAACCGCGAGGGGATCAGGGCTGACGAGGGTCAGGTCACCAACGGACTCCAGAGGGAGTTCAGTTTGCTCGCCAGGGATTTGTTCAATTCCTTTCTCTGATAAGGTAGAAGGCCCTTCTACCTCGAAAGCAGAGCCATCTCCGGGCGACAAGGACGCCGGACGGGTACGCCCGGTAGTGGGCGCAGACGCAGGTGCAAGGACGGGGGTCAAAGCATCATCAGTCGCTGCTTTCGCCTTCGGCTCAAAACGGGGAGGCTTGGCCTTACCGCGAAAACGCATCCGCTCGGAGAAGTGGTCAACGATCTCTCCCTGGATCTGCCGCGCAGAGCCGTTGAAATCAATACGAACCTCAAAAACGATGTATAATCCAAGCAGGGCAACCAATAATAATAGAACACCGAATCCTCCCAGTACACCCGTCAGGTGAGAAACCAAATAGGATCCGACACCTCCGCCGAGCGGAAAGCGGGTCAGGCCACCGAAAAGGAATTCTAGTAAAACCGAGAGACCGATGACGGCGAGCATCACCTTAACGAAGAGGTTCCCCATCGGCTTAATTGACTGCCGACGCAGGCGATTAAGCCCTAGCTGCCAGAGCAAGTAGGCAATAAAAAAGCTCGGCACACCAAACAGGAAGTAGAAGTAGAAATTTGCCAAAAAAGCTCCCAGTCGTCCGAGCCAGTTATCTACGGTAGGCCCATCGTTGAGCAACAACTTCCAGCTGAAGCGTAATACCCGGTCCTGATCCACCTGCCAGGTGAACAAATAACTGAAGAAGGCAACGAATAGGTAGACGGCAAAGAAGCACAGCAATATCCCGAAGAGCTTAGGGATACGCTCGTCTTTCAACCCGAACTTAAGCCCGAGTTGGTTGGTATTCTTTTTCTTTGCTTTGGCCATACAGTAAGTTGGGCGCAAATGCCCTGTTGGGGGCGAAAATACAAAAGGTGGCGTGAAAGGGAAAAGAATAGGGCCAAAACAAGCTCTGAACCGGACGGATATAGGGAGATAATTGACAAATACCCGTTACTGAGGCGGGAGCAGATGCGCTTTCTTGACAAAGGAATTCTTAAAAAGACTGATTGCTAAACCTGAGCCGGAGTGTTTTGGGACAATTAGCGCGCGGCTAGCGTGGTTGTTGATGAGGCAAAAACCGTAGGCAAAGCCTTAGTTTCGGCGAGGCTTTTTAACGAAATCAGCAGCCGCGATAGCAAGTGATAAAGTCCCAAACCACTTTGACTTAGGTATAGACCAGGCCGAGCAATCAGTCTCACGGAAAAAACAATTAGATTAGCATGGGTGAAGGCATCTTTGTGCAGGATTAATTGCCAAAACAAGCTCTGGTGTAAGCGCTCAAGACCAAATAGGAAAAGTATTGGTCGTAGAATGCTCACCAAAGTTTCGGCTGGTCGGAGCGGAGCTCTTCCACCTAATGCCCCAAAACTTTAAAACGGATACAACTTGTTTGGGTAAGATGCCTATTTTTATCCCACTATGCGTTACCTCCTATCTCTACTAGTTCTTTTGTTGTTTTTCAGCTGTTCTCAGAACAGCGAAACCGTTTCGCCCCAAACGAAAACATGGGCCCACTATGGTGGGGACAACGGCAGAACGCACTACTCGGCAAGCACCCAGATTAACACCGATAATGTAGATCAACTCGTTCCGGTCTGGACTTACAAAACTGGCGATGCAGACACCGCCGCTCATAGTCAGATTCAGTTTAACCCCATCGTACTTGACGGGGTCCTCTACGGCGCAACTCCCCAGATGAGACTATTCGCCGTAGACGCAACAACCGGTGAAGAGAAGTGGGTTTTCAAGCCTGAAGACGAAGCACTCGATGAAAACGGTTCCGTTTTCAAGCACATCATGATCAACAGCCGAGGCGCGACGCATTGGTCCGGCGACGGGCAAACCCGGCTATTTTTCACCGCTGGTTCCTACACCTACGCCATCGACGCAGCCACCGGCAAGGCCATTCCATCTTTCGGAGACAAGGGTAAAATTGACCTGCACGCAGGACTGGGACGAAGAGTAGACGACAACTTTGTGGTCTCCACCTCCCCCGGTGTGGTGTATCAGGACCTCCTAATCATGGGCACCCGGGTAGATGAGACGCTGCCTGCTGCCCCAGGACATATCCGAGCCTATGACGTCCGGACAGGCAAGCAACGCTGGATCTTTCATACCATTCCCCAGCCCGGCGAAGCGGGCTATGAGACCTGGAAAGATCAGGATGCCTGGGAGTTTGTGGGAGGCGCTAACCCCTGGGCTGGCTTTAGTCTCGACGAAAAGCGCGGCATCGTTTATTGCGGAACTGGTTCAGCGTCCTACGATTTCTGGGGTGGAAATCGGAAAGGTGAAAACCTTTATGCCAATTGTATCCTGGCCCTCGATGCCACTACCGGCGAGCGGGTATGGCACTACCAAACGGTTCACCACGATCTTTGGGACACCGACCATCCTACCCCACCCGTCCTGGTAACTGTTAACCACAAAGGGAAAAAAATTGATGCCGTTGCCCAGGCCACGAAAGGAGGCAACCTTTTTGTCCTTGACCGGGAGACCGGCAAGCCACTTTTTCCGATCCAGGAACTCCCTGTGCCTTCTACCGTCGGCCTGCCGGGCGAGGAAGTACACCCAACACAGCCTAAGCCTACCCTACCCAAACCATTCTCGCGCCAGACGCTTACGCAGGACGACTTCAATCCCTATCTAAGTCAGGATCACCTGGACAGCGTTAAAGCCATCCTGAATAACTACGCGTTGGGCGAGCCTTACATTCCCCCTTCACTGGAACCACACATTTTTTTTCCAGGCTTTGATGGTGGAGCAGAATGGGGAGGTCCGGCTTTCGATCCTACCACCAATCTTATTTACATCAATGCAAACAACATGGCCTGGATCATGCAGATGAAGCAGGTCGTGCAGGGCGCAACGGGGCCAGAAAACTGGATGGCTGCGGGCAAACGCATTTACGGTACTTACTGCCAGACTTGCCACGGAGAAAAACGCAAAGGTCTTTCCAATAGCATTCCGTCTTTAGTTAACATCGGAGACCGGTACAACACGGAAGAAATGGGCGACTTGATCCGGAATGGCCGGCGTATGATGCCGGCCTTCGGCCAGCTGGAAGATGAGGAAGTAGCGGCACTGGCAAGTTTTGTACTCGACCAGGAGGAGGAAGGGAAAAAGCCGTTTACGCTGCTTCCCGCCTCCGAAGCGAATAAGCCGCACGAAGTCCCCTACAAACTAGTAGGCTACAACAAATTTCTGGCTCCGGACGGTAAGCCTGCCATCTCTCCCCCCTGGGGAACATTAACAGCGATCGATCTTAACACCGGTGAACACCGCTGGCAACTCCCCCTCGGAGAATACCCTGAATACGCAGCCCGTGGCATCCCAGCTACCGGAACAGAGAACTATGGAGGTCCGGTCGTTACAGCTGGTGGCTTACTGTTCATTGCCGCGACGGTAGACGCCAAGTTCCGGGCTTTCGACAAACTAACTGGTGAACTCCTCTGGGAAACCGATCTGCCTGCTGCCGGGTTTGCTACTCCCTCCATGTACGAAGTCGACGGAAAACAATTCCTTGTCATTGCCTGCGGTGGCGGAAAGCTGGGCACACGGGCAGGAGACGCTTACGTGGCGTTTGGATTACCGGAGTAATGTGACGACGGCTTCGTTCCGGAAAGTAACCGGTACAAGAGCGGCACCACGTACAGACTGCCAAGGGTGCCAACAAACAAACCGCCAATCACGGTAATGGCAAGGGGCTGCTGGAGCTCGGCCCCGAGCCCCGCAGTAAAAAGAACCGGTGCCAGTGCCAGTATCGTTGTCAGCGAAGTCATCACGATGGCGCGCAGCCGCCGTCGGCTGGCCTCCTTGATGGCGGCGGAGATATCCATCCCAGCAAGGCGGGCGCGCTCCATCATGTCGACTTTGATGATGGCATCGTTGACGACGATGCCGCCGGTAACCACCATGCCGATGAGGCTAAGTAAGTTGAGGCTACCACCGGTCAGGTGGAGGGCGATAACGGAGCCAACGAGGCTAACGGGGACGACGAGTAAAACGACGAAGGGAAGGCGCAGCCCTTCAAACTGAGCCGCGAGGATCAGGTAGAGCAGCAGCAAACTGATGAGAAGAACGAAGCCCAGCTCGGTCACCCGGCCCTCATCGGTGGCGAAGCGGCCCGTAAGCTGGGCCGCGAATTGGGGATGAGCGGCGGTAATCGACCGAACGCGTGCAATGGCCGCGGCGTCCGGTTCGCCGGGGAAGGTGAGCGGGAGGTAGGTGCCGGCGCGGTCGGCGGAGAGGACACGGTACTCAGGCGTACGGGTAGTTTGGAGGAGGTAGCGCAGGGGGATTTCATCGCCCTGGCGGTTGGTGACCGTAGCATTAAGCAGGCGTTGAGAGGTGAGCGCGTCGGTGCTGGCCAGGAGGACGGGCAGCTGGCGGTCATTGGCCTGGAGGCGGGTGACTTCGTTTTCGTTGAAGAGGGTTAACAGCCGGTCACGCAGGGCGGCAGAGGTGACCTGGCTGACGGCGAGTTGGGGGTAATCGATGGAGAGGGCGACCGCCTCCTGGCGGGCGGGCGTGGCGGGAGCGAAGCCGGCGTTGCGGAGGTCAGTAAGGAGGGGTTGAAGGGAGTTCCAGTCGGGAACTTCGCGGCTATCGGTGCGGCGGAGCCGCAGTTCGAGGTAGGGCGCGTCGTTGAGGAAAATCCGGTCGAAGAGGTTCCCGACAGGCGTGAAGCGGAAGCTCGCGGCGGGGTATTCAGCTTGCTGGCGGGCGAGCCAGTCGGCGGCGAAGTTGGGGGCTGGCGCGGCGGGGAGGTAGTACTGAAGTTCGGCGGCGTTGACGGCGCGATTTTCGGCGTTAAGTAGGAATTGATCTTCGCCGACGAAGGCGGCGGTAGTGCCGCCGAAGGTGCGTTGCCAGTCGTTGTTGAGGGCGCGGACGCGGGTGCGGTGGACGTTGAGGGGCAAGGGTTCGTTCCAGTCGATTTCCAGCCGGAAATCGGTCCGGCTGAGCTCAGGGAAGCCCCGAACGGGAAGGTTGGTAGTGAGGAGGTAGCCGGCGGCGATCCAGAGGAGGAGAAAGAGGATATGCAAGATGCGAGATGGGGTCTGCGAGATGCGATTTTGAGATTTTACAGTCGATTCTTCTCGCTTCGAGTCATCAGACCAACTTTTGCGCGGCTGTGCCGCAGCAAAAGCATTGGCCGGACGACCTCCGCTGCGGTCAATCAGGAGGCTCAACATGGGCAGCAGGAAATAAGCCACCAATAGCGAAGCACCTAAAGCCAGCGTGACGGCCACTGCCTGGTCCCTAAACAATGCACCTGCGACCCCGCTAAGTAAAACCAACGGCAGAAACACCGCTACGGTCGTCAGCGCGCTGGAGATGAGGGGGCGGATGACTTCGTTGGTGGCGGCGGCGATTTTCAACCTCACCCCCAGCCCCTCTCGCTTCGCGTCTTCTCCAGGAGCTGCTTTGCGTTCCTTTTGAGGTCCGGTCACTCTTGCGTCGCTGGAGAGAGGAGCTTTTGAATCGCTAAGCGATTCCTCGGTTCCCCTCTCCTCCGGAGCGGGGGTGAGGTTAACAAGGTCGGTGGTCAACTTAAACCCAGCAATGTTATCCAGCACAATGATCGAATTATCGATCATCAGCCCCAGCCCCAGGATGAGTCCTGCCAGCGAGATGACGTTGATGGACAGTCCGGTGAGATAAAAACCGATGATGGCGACCAGCAGGGCGATCGGTACGGCGAGGCCGATGAGCAGTGGCCGCCGCCACTGCCGGAAAAAGGCAAAGAGCACCAGGATAGCGAAGCCCGCGCCGTAGAGCAAGCCGCCGCGCAGGTTGTCGATGCTGGCGCGGAGGACGGCCGTCTGGTCGTTGTCGAGCTGGAAGGCGAGGCGCGGGTATTCCTTTTCGAGGTCGGAGAGGAGGATTTGGAGGTTCTCCCGCAGGTCGAACAGGCGGGCATCTGCCCGCTTGCGAATGGTGAAAACGACGCCGGGGTTGCCGTTGTGGAAGTAGGCGCCACGCGGCGGGATGGCCTCGTAGGTGATGGTGGCGAGATCGCCGAGGGGGACGATGCGGCCCTCCCTGACGGTGAGGTAGAGCTGGCGGAGGTCTTCGGCGGTGCGGAGGTTCCCGGTGAAGCGGACGGCGTATTGGTACTGGCCATCGTTGAGCAGCAGCCCGCCGAGCTCGACGTTGGCCGCGCGGAGCAGGCGGCCGAGGTCCGCCTCGGCGAGGCCGAGGGACCGGAGCGCGGCCCGTTGGGGCCGCACCGCCAGCCGGGGTGCCAGCTGACCGCTGAGGTCAGCGAAGGCGATCTCGGGTTGCTGCTCCAGCCGGCGGCGGAGCACCTGCCGGGCGAGCTCACTGAGCTCCAACAGGCCGTTGCCAGCGGCCGTGTCCCGCAGCGTGACGCTGAGTTGAACGATGGGGATGTCACTGACGTCGGTGGCCAGCACCCGGGGGCGGGCCAGCTCGCGGGGCAGCTGGTTCATGGCCTGGTCTATCTTCTCGTTGACCTCGATGAAGGCGAGGTCAGGGTCGGTGCCGAATGGGAAGTCGAGGTAAAGGACGGCAGATTCGTCGCGGGCGCGCGATTGGAGGTCCTCCAGTCCGTTGACCTGCAACAGGGTGTTCCGCAGCGGCGCCACTACGGCCGACTCCACCGTGCGCGCAGCCGCATTCGGATAGCTGACCTGCACGCTGACCCGGGGGATGCCCACCTCGGGGAGCAGGGATATCGGTAGCTGGCCTGCGGCCAGCAAGCCGAGGAGAATGGCCGCGACGGTGGTGAGCAGGACGGCTACGGGGCGGGAGAGGAGGGAGTGGAGGATGTTAAAACTAAGATTTAGGCATTGTGTAAGATAGTGCTTTACCGCTGTAAATTAAGCGAATCATGCAGCATATGTAGCAGAAGCAGAGATCCCCGTAATTAAGTAAACCCAGACTTAAAACAAGGCGATCCAGAAAAGCTTACACCTAGATTTAAGTTACACACAATTCACAACATAGTAATTATCTATTAATATTTCCTTTCATACAATAATCGCCAGATACCTATACCCAAACTAAAGCAGTTTTAATTAGCAGTACTTCGTGCAGCAAAGCCACTCTTTAATCAGTGTAAACGATCATACATTGAGTACGGCATACTCACAAATCCAACTTATAAAGTTCCAGCAAATCTTCTGTTTCGGATACCCGAGGCAAATAAAGTTCATTCCCATCAATAAATGCTCCATACACATTGGTTCTCTTTGGTAATTCGATCAAAGTCTCCTCACCTGCATTTACGTTAATTACTCTAAGGTCAGGACTTTTAGGATTTGCAGGATCAAATGGATAAAATACATACTGAGCAACAAAGCTTCCATCTTCGGAGGAAAAACTGTAATCAAACCGAATATTCTGATTAAGATGAGCTCCTAATTCTTCCCCCTTAATGATATCAGGCATACCGAATGACATACTTTGAAGCATACGGGTTTTTTCCGTCACAATATTGTATATATAAAGCTCAGGAAAGCCTACAAAACTGTAATAAATATTGTCGCCCCCATAATTGACTATCATCTTGGAAAGAAACCCGTACAAATTTGATCTAAAAATTTCGGGATAGAAAATTGGAAGTTGTTTAAACTGCTTGTTTTCAACATCAAAAGCACTCAATAAGACTACATCGCTGGCAAAGCCAGCAGGGTCTACCCACTCCTTCACAACATAGTAGTTTAAAGGCATGTAAAGCTTTCCATTTTTGAAACATATTCCTCTTCCCTCTTTTTGATTAGCCGTAGGTTGGTACTGATCTAAATTAATTCCGGCAATGCTATTATTAGCTTCTGTTGCTGTATTCACTTTATAAAAAGCGCTACCCTTTTGATTGACTATATACACAAAATTTCGGCTTTTGATAAAAATAGAATCCGGTGTATGTACGTAAAATGCCCGAACTACCTCAATCTTTTCTGACCCTTCGAGTTCAAGTTTAGTTATTTGCCTCAATTGGACTTCCTTTCCACTCATTTGAAACCAATCTAAGCTGTGATTAGCTTCATTATACCCTACGAAACCAGCATAACCTGTTGTTTTTACTGATACAAACTGAGACGATTTATACGACTGTTGTAGTGGAGGATTTACCATGCCACTCACTACTGTAAAGATTTTTGATTTATCTAACTTTTTGGTAGTCAGCATATCAACTTTAGAACCCGACCTTACCTGATCCTCCTCACATGAAAACACTAATATGCTTAACATCGCAAAAAACAAACATCTCATAAAAAATTATTTACTCTTAATAATCGGTTAATTTGCATGATAGAGGGATTAGCAGAATCACTTGAGGCGATTCCACTAATCCCCAATAAGTCGCTTAACAAGGACACACCTGATCATTACAGGATCCGTTTGCTTCGTCACATTCATTGTAGGTAATAAACATTCCGTAGAATTCACTCCAGCACATGGTGTATTCCCACTTCCACGTGGGGATCCCCCCTCCACCCCCTATACCGCCATCACCCCCACCAGCAGCAGCAAACGCCATTGGTGAAGCGGCAAACAAAAAGGCTAGAACACATACTGTGAGTCTCTTTATAAAGTTTTTCATAACAATTCACTTAAGCCATCTTTAACCCACTCCGGCCCTGGGTCACCACAAAATTGGACGTGGTAAAATCCGTCATCGAAATAAAAGTATGCATCAAGTTCCCCGAAGTTCCCCGAAGTTCCCCGAAGTTCCCCGAAGTTCCCCGAAGTTCCCCGAAAATTAAGACAGTGGTTGATAAAAGTAAATTTAGAGAGCATTATTCTTCCTCTTTTTCCGGTATTTCGACGCCTTCGTAATCTTCTTCCTCTACCCCCTCTGGATAGCCCAGGCAATCCGAGATCACCCTTTGCACTGGTATCGTACTTGAAGGGGGAAGCCAACCTCGGGAAGAAGATAGACGGGGATACGGGCAGCTGGCCTGCGGCCAGCAGGCCGAGGAGAATGGCCGCGACGGTGGTGAGGAGGACGGCTACGGGGCGGTGGAGGAGGGAGTGGAGGATGTTAATAGAGATTATTGTGATTCTCAAAAAAACGAGAGAACACGCAAAACACTAAGGTAGCATTAAATAATATGGCTGTTAGGCCTAGCTGTTTTATTTGGACCTGATCAGCGAAGGGCTTACTCCCGTAGACTCCCGAATCACTTCTGCAACTGAATATCACTTGGCAACGTGCATATTACCGTTGGATTATCGTCGTCGTAAGTAATTGCAAGGATACTATTATTGCTAGCCTCAGTAATCTTGAAAATAGGATAATTTACTTTGTACTCTTTAGTCGACTTTCCTTCCCAGTCAAAAACTTTAAGATCAGGAATCAGGCTTGTAGAAAAATTATTTAAACCATTAAATGATCTTCCGTAATACACGACATAAACCTCATCACCTATAACAACTGGAGACTCGAAATAAATGATTTTATCATCGGCTTCTATCGAAACACCTGCTTTTTCAAAATTCCGCTTAGCAACTAATTTTCCATCATAATCATATACGTGAACCGTTGGAGTATGTACGAAAAAAACCAGAATCCTATTTTTCTCTTTATTTGCAACAACTCTATACCTATGGAATGATCTTTCTTTATCTAGCGATGAGAAAGATCTACCAGACACTGGAAAATCCCCAAATGCAACGGACTCGTCAGGATTTCCTCTCGTTAGAAATAGATGCAGCTTTTCTGGATTCGAAGGCAAGTTATTGCGAACCATAAACCTTTCTTCATCTATCTTAGAGAAAGAATTAATGTCAAAATTAATTAATGACGTATCAAAATATCCCTTATGATCAAAAGTCTTCATTTCTTTATCTACAACTACCTCACGGTAAAATGGGTAGTCCAAATAATTAAATTTCCTACCATTGAAGTCTAATGAATAACCGTCTATAAATGACAAATTCCGTTTTATGTCACCTTCTTCCGGATATTGAAAGAGATACTCAAAACTAGAGAGCTCGTAAACTTTAAAGGCTCTAACCTTAATATCATCGTAGACCAATAAAAGGTCCTGATTTAAGCTTGAGGATACAGCCTTAGGCTTGTATACTGTCACTGGCAGATTTAAAGGTTCAAACGACAATTCACCTTTGACAAAGGGCAGTGTCTTTTCCTCGTAATCGATCTCACCACATGCAGCCCCTAGAAAACAAACCAAAAAAAATATAATAGCGGAAATAAGTTTATGCAATTTCATCGATAGTTTTTTGTTGGCAGCTTTGTTTACATAATGCTGTAACACAGCTGCCATTGGTTAAACTACAGATCAGTTGCGCTATGGAGTTTAACCTTAATTTAAGGGGGTGTATCAAATGTAAGGATGGTCTGAGCTAAAAATGGCAGTGGAGCAGAGTTGCTATCTTGATAGTGACGAAACCATTAAAATATGCTCATCTGCCCCAGCTGCACGAGTAGTAAGGTAGTCAAGAATGGCAAAACCTACTACGGAAAGCAGAATCACAAATACAAGGATTGTAACCGACAGTTCGTAGCCAATAACCAACACACCATCACCGAACAACGACGACATGACGTGTCAGCTCTATTACTGGAGCGAATCAGTCTGCGAGGGATTTGTCGTTCCATGGGTGTTAGTTTTACTTGGTTGTTACCGTATGCCATGACGGTTTGGGATCAGATACCAGAAGACTTAGGCGCAAACTATACCTGGCTAGACACACTCACCGATAAACAGCTACAAACCGTTGAATTACAGATAGATGAAATGTGGTCATTCGTTGATTTCAAGAAGAACAAAAAGTGGATTTGGGTTGTCTATTGCCCAGCCACTCGACAAGTATTGGCTATCCATATTGGTAGTCGAAGCAAAGCCAGTTTAGCCGCGATTTTGGACCTACTCCCCGACCGCTTACGCCGTAATTGTAAGTTTGCTACCGATCATTTCGAGAGCTACTATCAGTTGATTCCTGAGAACCAGCATCGCCCCGGAAAAGAGTTTACGTATTACATAGAAGGCTACTTTGCAGGTGTAAGAGCAAGAGTGAGCAGGCTCGTCCGAAAGGCACTCAGTTTCTCTAAAGACTTTGATAACCACATAGCTGCTATCAAGTATTTTCTGTGGCAGAGAAACTTAGATTCCTATCCTTACATCTGATACACCCCCTTGCCCTGAATGGGAAGCGTACACCTCCGACTACGTTTTTGTAAGTATTTCCCTCAAAAAAATGGTATTTTCCGAAACTCCTTCTACATGCCTAACATACAGGTGACCATCGATAAAATAAGCTTCCGGAGCCATTCCTCTTGGAAGAGTCATCTCTCCCAGCAAATTCAAGCTTTCATCGAAATATCTGACTCCTATGAATTGCGCTATCCCATACATGGGGTGGGAGGAGTCGGGAGGCACAAACAAAATTTGACAATATTTCTTACTCTGTTCGTCATAGATAAGTCTGCCGTACACAACGCTCTTTGACTTATGCATCAGCAATTCTGATTCATCGAAACTTCCCGTAAACGACACGTTTCTATGGCCATTAAACGCTGGCTGAGGGATTGTTTCTTTCGTTCCTCTTGTCAGGGAAAGCCTATACAAATCAGGAGAAAAGCTAAATCCATAAATCACATCGTCTCCTACTACGCTGAAAAATGGCTGGTGAATAAATCCATAGTATTCATTTTGCTCCGGCCATTCTACCGGCAATGGCGTAGTTTCCCTATTCATTACACTTAGGGCTCCCAGAAATGGTCCTTCATAGTGGTACGGAAAGCTGTGATCATCTGAATCATCTCTTTCTAAATGGACAATTAGTTTATCCTTATACTGTTGCGGAGGATACTCATGGGTTGCTCGGATTATGTACGGCCCATTTAATTTCAAGTCTACATTGTTTGGATACAGCTTAAGGTCTTGCTGAATTTGTCCTTCTACGTCTAATACTAGAAGGCGTTCGTCGGCGGCAACGAAGTACCCACCATTTTCATTAACGAGAAACGATTGCAGCCTTCTGACTCCATCAGGCCCGTCCTCCGGAAAATTTAAAGTTCTAACAGTTCCATCTTTTAGGTCGATGGATTGGATAGCTCCCGCAAAAGGCCTTGTCCTATATAAATAGTCGGAGCCATTTTCCTCAGTCTTAAGACTAGTGAGTTGACCTCCGTCAATTAGGCCACTGTTAACTTCGATTCTGTAATTGTTCGAATCACTAATATCAGTAATGGATAATGTATCCAAATGATCTACTTGGCAGGAACAGAGAACGGCAGCGAAAACGACAAACAAGTATTTCATTCTTTGACATAGGTTTTATCAGGCTTTAGATGAATTTACCTTCATCATTTAAGTTTATTAAGTTCTTCGCTTCGACCCCCATACAAGGAGGTGGAAACCTTACGACCTAAATAACTGGAGTTGTGTAATGCTCTGGGAGACGACTTACCTCCCAGAGCATTACCCCATGTTACTGTTCCGCAGGATCCCAGGCGCCATTTGCACTACAGTCGCAGCGTTGTACGGAACACGCAGTTCCGGGGTTGTCACATTCGGAAGCAGCAATCCACATACCAAACCCTTCAGAGTAATACATGCAGTTAATTCTTTCGTAACCCGCAAATACGTTAAACGATGACAATACTAGGCAGAATGCCAGAACGCTAGAAAAAAACGACTTTTTCATAATTAATAATTTGGCCTGATAATTCCCTGATCAGGCACTGGGCCATTACAAATTAGACGCAATGATGTCTTTTATCACGTCCAAATTATGGGCAAGCAAATTTCAAGTTCCCCGAAGTTCCCCGAAGTTCCCCGAAGTTCCCCGAAGTTCCCCGAAGTTCCCCGAAGTTCCCCGAAGTTCCCCGAAGTTCCC
>CAZTTF010000205.1:0-10097 GCA_964616365.1 uncultured Lewinella sp.
TAATGTTATTCGGATGCAACCTATTCAAATTGCTTTCGTAAACAAGAAAAGAAAGGCGGTTCGAGTGAATCGCTAATATTTAATCTCTGATTAGATTTAGTAAGCAAAAAGGGGGCGTATGTATTAGGCCGTCAGATAGTATACGTGTTATCGGAGCGTGAAAGCCTATCCCCTTTTTTTTAAAAAAAACGACTTTATTCTTATGACCAACAACGAAGCGCATAATGAAATATCTGATATCCTTTCAAAGTATGTTAGAGCAAAGGATAAGGCAATAACGAGTAAAGATGCGGCCAAGTACGATAAGCCAATAGAGGCGCTTAGATACGCTTGTAAGATACTCCGAGCAAATGCCGAGCAAATTAATACGAATCAAATTGATTTATTTTAAACCTTTTTTGAAAGCTAACGTATAATCACAAATGAATGAATTAGTAATTACAATCACAGAAATAGCGGTATCGGTTGGAGTGGCTTTGTACCTTTTCAACTTAATCCTAAAAGCATTAAAGACTAAGTGAGTTTCTATGTGTGTTTAGTTTCGGCCTCCTAGCAATAGGGGGCTTTTTTTGTGCAACTAATTTTAACCAACTACGTAAACTAGTATATGAAACATTTATACATATCAAAGATTGACAATCAAATCGAAAGTCTTAAACTTGACAAAGAAGTGCTTTTGAAAAAGCTAACCGAAGCGAATGGGATAAACGAGATAGTCTCTGTTGGCGGATCTGTTAATAACATCAATGGGAAAATAGAAGGACTAATGAGCGCGAAGCTTATAGTTTTAGAAACTTACAATCAACTAGACGAAATAGCAGAATGAGCGACAATTCAAGATTAGAGGCATTGCAAATAGTATCTGACCAGGTGGCAAATGCTTACACCCCTGAACAAATAGGGGTGATTCAAAAGAACGTAGCCAAAAACACTAACGGGGCTGAACTTGCATACTTTTTAAACGTGTGTAAGACAATGGAATTAAATCCATTTAATAAGGAGGTTTGGTGTTATAAAGACAACCGTAACAACTTGCTAATATTTGCGGGTCGCGATGGTTTTCTTTCTAAGGCTCAAAGGCATCCAAAGTATAACGGCATAAGGTCGTGCGAGGTGTGCGAAAACGACAAGTTTGAAATGGATATTGCAAATGCTGAAATAGTCCATAAACCAAACGTAAAAGATAGGGGTGCTATTATTGGTGCTTATGCTATTGCGTTTAGATTAAACGGTGAACCGACTATTGAATGGTCAGACTTTAAGACCTACAATAAAGGGTATAACACATGGAAAACGCATCCAGCTGAAATGATTAAAAAGGTAGCTGAATCCCATGCGCTAAAAAAGGCATTTGGTATATCCGGACTTCAAGTTGAATATGACTTTGCGGAAGAAAACGGGGTCGCAGTATCTAAGTCGAAAATAACTAAAGCAGATTTAGAATTATTGTTTGATAGTTACGCAAGCGATTTAGATGCGAATACTAGAAATCACATTGAGCAAATAATTAAAGACAATGAAACAAAGTCTTTTACTAAAGCGTACAAACTCTTAAAACAAATCGAAGCGAAATATGATTAGCATTATAACCAACAAAAAGAGGGTTGGAAACTTTACAAGTTCAAACATCTATAAGCTTTGTACTTCAAACCGAAAAGGCGATAGTTTTGGCGCGCCTGGTTTAACGTACATTAAAGAGAAGCGTATAGAGAAGCGACTAGGTAGATCGTTAGATACAGGGGCTTATTCGCGGTCTATTGCATGGGGTAATTTCATGGAGCAAAGAGTTTTTGACTTGATAGGCTTTGAACATAAAATGAGATCAGACGAAACAGTACATCACCCTACCATTGATGGGTGGGCTGGTAGTCCGGATACTATCGTTCCAAAAGTAAAGGTATCTGACATTAAATGTTATGAGCCTAAAAACTTTGCCCTATACGCTGAATGTTTAGAGAAGAAAGATCCTGAACTATTTAAAAAAGACTTTGCAAAGGAATACTGGCAGCTAGTATCTAATGCTATAATCAATGAAGTACCAAAAGCGGAGGCAATACTTTATATGCCATATAAATCAGAACTTGAAGAAATTCAAGAAATGGCCGCTAATTACGATGGTCTTGATATGTGGAAGTATAGGTTTATCTATGAGTCGGAATGGTGGGAACTTTCAGTACTACCAGATGACAGCTATTACAAAAATCTCAATTCATTTGAGTTTGAAGTTCCTAAAGAGGATATTGATTTTCTTACCGAGCGCGTACAACTTGGAATAAAAATGAGAGACGAATAGCAACCTTTTAACCCTGGTTAACGTAAAATATAGCATGCACTTAAATACAGATAATTATTACGATAAGATGGCCGATGACTATTACAATAGTGAAAGTTTCGAGCCTAACACAGATGAAGAGAAAGTTGTTTATCAATGCCCGGAATGTGAAGAGGCATTTGATAAGTCAGAAGAAAGCCTATGTGATGGTATTTGTCCTGAGTGCGAAGAAAACCTAATAGAGAAATGAAAGTGAATAATTCAATAGAGCATGAAAACGGGATATGGGAATTGCAAATATCATTTTCCGGTAAGTTGCAAGGTTGCCCCGTGGCTTATGCTATGATGGTCAAAGGAACGGAAACAGAAAGCAAAGAAGATGTTTTGTACCGGTCTAAGGTCCTGGCTAAGTCAATACAAGAAATAGGGAATGACAGCTTAAACAAAATGAAATGAAAGAGGCTATAACTATTATAATGATCGCGCCCATGCTGTTTTTGGCGGTGCTAATTGCGAGTAGGTTACAAATCAAGTGGAGGCCGTGGAGGGTATCTAAAAGGGGTAGTCTTTTCACTATCTTTCTTAGAATTATATCGAGGCCAAAGATTAGGAGATAGTTTGATAAGACCGTTCAAAGTGGTATATTTGTATAGTTCCGCTTCGATATTATAGGAACGTAAGAAACGATATAGACCGTTATGTTATTAGGAGAAGTCGAAGCCTCTGAACGCATAGCGGTTTTTTATTTACAAGAAAATGAAAGAACTACAAGATAGATTCATCGGAAAAGGTGAAGTTAAAGGGTTTGAGTTTACCCAATTAAAAAAAAACCAATACGCATATATCTATTCCGTTATAAATTTTTACGGAAGCAGTATATCAAAAAGATATGAGGTTTTTGAAAGAAAAGAAAACCAAAGATATAATTGCATATCTTATCCTAAATCTAAGTCATTCGGAAAATGGGCATGGAGTGTAATGAGTCTAGACAGGGCTATTGATATTTTTAATGAAATAACATTAAGAAAGTCAATTGCAGAAGCAAAGGAGGCTAGTAATGGCAGAGGGTAAAAAATCATTTGTAGCTTATTGCAGCTGGATAGAATCATTTGAAGAACTAACAGACGAAGAAGCTGGGAGGCTTGCTAAACACTTGTTTAGATACGTAAATGATTTAAACCCAGAAGCACCAGATAGAATCACTAAGGTTATGTTCATTCCCATAAAACAATCACTTAAAAGAGATTTAGTAAAGTATGAGGAAAGAGCAATTAGAAGCAGGGAAAACGGAAAGCTAGGAGGTAGACCACCAAAACAAGAACCCAGAAAACCTAGTGGGTTTTTAGATAACCCAGAAGAACCCAGAAAACCTGATAGTGATAGTGTTAGTGATAGTGATAGTGTTAGTGATAGTGTTAGTGTTAGTGAAAACAAAAAACCTCTTATGTCAGATGCTTCGCAATCAGACATATCAGAAATCAACAAAGAGTATTTTGAAATTTCAAAAGCTTGGTATGATTTATTTTTAGCTAACTCTAAAAGTTTGGGGGTTAGGTGGCATCATTTAGAAAAAGCAAAAGCGGAAACATTTATAAGCCCTATTCGGCTTTTAATTGAACAAGATAAAAGAACGGTTGAAGAACTTAGAAAAGTTTGGAACTTCTTGAAAGTTGATAACTTTTGGAAGCCAAACATTCAAAGCACAAAAAAGCTAAGGGAAAAATTTGACCAACTAATAACAAAATCAAATCATAATGGCAATACAAAAGAAAGAAACAGAGACTTTATCGACCAGCTTGCTCAAACTGACGCATGGAAAGGAGCATGAACTTCTTTATGCAAAGCCTATCATGCTGCAATGTAATGAGTTTGGAAGCGATGGAGTTTCACAAATAGTGAAAGCCTGGTTACTTAAACTTTCCGAGTCAATAGGGGATAACCTAATTGATAACAAGAATCGATTAGAGACACTTTCTGAGGACTTGATCGAGACTTACTATTATGACAGCCTAGAAGATATAAGGGAGTGCCTTAAAAAAGGCCGTAGGGGTGAATATGGCTTTGGTCATCACAAGCGCGGATATGTTACTATGCTATTACTTCGTGAATGGATGGGTAAGCACTTAGATCAGAAAGCACAAATAAGAGAAAAGGAAATAGAAAAACAGAAAGTTAATGTTTCGGACGTTGAAAATTTTGATGCAAAAAGGTTTTATGAAATAGGGGCTAAGTTCCTAAAGGCTCAAAAGGAAAACGAAAAGAATCGCAACTCTTTTTCTTCTGCTACGTATGAAGCTATAAAGCATGACTACTTTAAAGACAAGGATGAAAAATAAGTGTGAACATTTTGAAAGAAAAGAATGCGACTGTTTTAACGGTGTTTGCTTTTCATTCAATCAAGTTCCACAAGTGAAACCAAAAGTAGTTGATGCTGAATCAAGGTTAAGAGAAATAGCCCCGTTAATAATGGGGTGGATTGAAACTGAAAACAAATAACATGGAAACGCAATTCGAAACACAAAGAGAGATTATTCTAAATCATTTAAGATCTGGTAAAGAGATTAGCACGTGGGAAGCGATACAAAGGTATCACATTACCAGGCTTTCGCGCTACGTAGAGATACTAAGGAAAGAAGGGTTGAAAATTGTAGATAGATGGGAAAAATCACCTACGTCTAGGTTTAAGGTTTTTTGGTTAAATGAGAGTGAATGACCCTCGAAGGGCATTAATCACAACGCCCATATAACAGCCGTTTTAATGGCTTGTTATATAATGTTATGTATTTTTAATTTACGGATAAACAAAGAGATATGATTGAAACTAAAAATGATAATAAGGAAAGATACCAAAGTTGGGAGGCTGAAATAAGAGATGATGGTGCGGATAGTATGGGGCATTATTCCGTAAACTTTACGGGATACGGAGAAACTGAACACGAAAGTAAAATAACCAATACCGAGAATGGGCTTATATGTAAAGATTATGAACATGGTTTAATGGATGACCCTTGCAATATGCACTGTGATAGGCTTTGTTGCAAGCCCATGAAGGGATTGTAGCGCAGCGTTATTTTCTCTAATGGTAGGTGTATGAAGCGTGGAGCGATAGCGGAATGATTACATACATAATGTTATAAACTTTTGATAAAATGGAAACAGCAATAGAAACATTACAAGACAGAATAATTTACTTAACAGGTCAAATAGTATTAATACAAAAAGAAGATATTGCAGAAATATCTAAAAAGGTTGTTATAAAAGGATGGAACAGAGAGATTGAAGAACTTAAAAATGCTCAATCCATTTTATCTAATTGTTTACAACGGAAAATATAAGATTAGTACGGGATTTAAACGCAGTAGCCACCCGATACTAACTAAACTTAAATAAAGGCACAACTGCATAATTAGGCACAAACACCCGTATTAATTTTATATGGTGTTAGCCGCTTTTATAGTGCGATGGGATTAAAAGACCGATATAGTATAAAGCCAATTAGTTATAAGTTGGCAATGGAAACGGTAGTTGAAAACCACTACCTACATCGAAAATGCCCTTGCTCACAGGCATTTGGATTATATGAACAGAGCGAAGCAAATACCAGCTTATTTGATAATGAAAGATTGGTTGGCGTAGTAGTGTATGGAACACCAAGCAGTAGCAGCCTAAGAAAAGGTATTTGCGGAGTGGAGGAAAGCTTTAATGTTGCTGAACTTACACGGCTTTGGATAGAAGATGGAACGCCAAAAAACACAGAAAGCTACCTTATAGGAAACACATTAAAGCTGGTTGATAAAGAGATAATTGTTAGCTATGCAGAAATACAACAAGGGCATTTGGGTATAGTGTACCAAGCTACCAATTGGCTTTATACGGGATTAAGCGCAAAACGTACCAATTGGACTATTGAGGGAGTAGATAAGCACTGCCAAACGATAGCAGACAAATACACAGCCAAAGAGATAAGGGAGAAATACGGAGATAAGTTTAAATTAGTTGACCGCCCCCGAAAACACAGATACGTGTATTTGAATGCGGATAAAAGGCGCAAACGTGAATTATTAAAGAAACTAAAGTACAAAATAGAGCCGTACCCAAAGCGCGTGGGCTAATTGCGGCTAACGGTTAGTATAAAAATTGAAGCGGTGCAAAAAATACACAAGTTCGGAAATACCGAATTAATTAATAAACAGACAGAAGCCTTATAAAATGGGTAATAATAGCTTTTGTTTTTATACATTGTTACCCACCGTTTTTTATGATGAAGCGAAAAGAAATACCTGAATGGGAACATATAACTGATTATAGACCATTTGAAGAAAAGAGCTATGAGTTTGATTTTAGCCTTGGAAATGATAGAGATGGAACTGCACCTTTTGAGCCAACAGACATAAGGGGTGAAAGATTAGCTGCATTAAATTACGCTCGTGAAATAGTAATAGACCCTTGTAATTCTAAATGGCTCGAAAGAAGAAAATTAACAGACGCTTTTCAAATGGGCGTTGAATATGCTAAACGTTACTTAAATGGTGGGTAACTGCCAAGCATATAAGGCGAGTTTGGGCATGATTGAGATATGGTAAAGACATCAATGTCCGTATCATCTGAGATCGCTAATAGCACACCCAAACGAATAGCCTTTAATGCCGAAATTGGCCTTATATGTATGTTGTCGTGTAGGTCGACAAGGCTAGTAAATAAGATTGAAAGATGCAGTATGTCAGCAATTGAGGTATTAATGCTTGGCAGTTGCTAGTGAAAGTATTACGAGAACAAAAAGAAAATATTATGCACCAGAAATTGAAGTATGTAAAAACCAAAGAAGGGGAGGTTATTATTTTTCCGGGGACGATTCAACACTCTAGCTTTAAGTATTTAGGGGTTATAAGCGCAGGGTTTTGCTCTATCAGAAATGATCGAAAAATTGTGAACTGTTACGGGAGTAGTTTTAGCCTAAATCTTGAAGCGAACGTAAAAGAGGATAGTATGGATGCTACTAGACAAGTCTTTGGTTGGGAGGCTCTGTTAGCACTTGACAAAGATAAATTGGATGAGTAATATTTTATGAATTGTGAAGTAATACGAGCCTCAATGGCTTCACTAGCAACGGTTTGGCTATAAATCGTTTTAATGTTTTATAGCCTTTGTTATGTTTTCGTTTTTAATGGATTAAAAGATAAATATGTACGATAAAGAAGAAATTTACGATGAAAAAATAGCCCCTTTAATGAAAGAGGTTATTAAGGTGTGTAAGGAAGAAGGAATTAATATTTTGGCTCAATTCTATTTGGCTGAAGAAACAGATGAAGAAAACGACTTGCACTGCACTACTTACATACCTGGTGAAAAAGAACACGATAAGTTAAAGGACGCACTAAAATTAGTTAGAGGTAAGGGCTATTTTACCCCACACTTTACGATGACTACTGTAATTAAAAATGAAACATAACGTACTTGGCTATGATTAGTGTCGAATTTAAAGAGCAAAAATTATGAGTAAAGAAAAAGCAAGATTAAAAGGAAAATTTGCGAAAGCTGGCGAACGCTCGGCATTAAATATAGCCCGTGTTAGGCTTTCGTGCTTTAAGGAAGTTTGGCAAAAGTGGTGCGAATTAGATAATGAAGAGTTTGACAAATGGCTACACAGTAAAATGCATGAAGCCTAACGCTATGGGTATGGCATTTAATTTTACGATTTAAAAACTACAAAGATGACAGAGCAAGAGGCATGGGATGACCCAGAAATGAAAGTGATACTAATACTTAGCGGATATGCAAGAGAGTTAGGAGAAGGAAAGGATTTTGAAACAACAACATACAAGACAGCAGAACAGATAGTAAAATTATTTGCTATACCTGATGTTGTACGCTGTACTTGTTGTAATAGTGCTAATACTAAAGCGATAGTTGGTAAAGTAACCTATGTGTGCAATGACTGTGATAAAGTGTTTCCAGTATAGCTTACAACGTAAAAGTATATGGTTAGTTGGCTTCTAACCATAACGAGAATTAAAGCCAATTAACTATATACAGTGTTATATACTGTACTAAAAAATATTTATGGAAATACAGTTATTTAATAAGCGTTTTGAAGATGTTTTGCCTAATATAAAATTTGATGCAATTATAACAGACCCACCATATCCTGATTATATGGCAGAAGAATATCATTACTACGATGGGTTATTAGATTGGGTTAAAAATTATAATTGCCGACAGATTATTTTTTGGTCTGCAAAAGTTGATTTTCCTTTGGATTATACAGCAAAACATATTTGGGATAAGAAATGTGGTGTTGGCTCTATGTATGAAATTATATTAGAAAGAAATGGTGGTAAAGCCTATAAAGTTTACAACTATTATCTAATAAATAGTACTGTTGCTGCAAGTTTTGCAAAAGATACTTTTTATGACCACCCAAGCCAAAAGCCGTTGGCATTGATGCGTAAATTAGTGCTAGAAAACACAAAAGAAGGCGATACTATATTTGACCCTTTTATGGGCAGTGGAAGTACTGCAATAGCAGCAATAATGGAAGGGCGAAACTTTATAGGTTGTGAATTAAACGAAAAGTATTTTAAAATAGTTGAACAAAGGGTAAGCCAACATAAAAACGCACCTACCCTTTTTTAGTATTGTATATAACGCTGAGTGTATGGGGCGTTTTAATGCCCTATAAACAATGTTGTGTGTAGTTTTAAAAAAGATTAGATAGATGAAACAAGAGATAATAAACGAAGATTGGCAAATAGCAATAAAGCAAATTGCAAATAATAGCGTGGACTTAGTAGTAACAGACCCGCCTTACGGAATGGAATTTCAAAGCAATTTTAGAAAGACCAAACACAAAAGTATTCAAAACGATGACAACCTTGACTGGTTGGGTGAGTGGGTTAAAGAACTAAAGCGAGTTTGTAAAGATGAAGCACACCTTTATATTTTTTGTTCTTGGCATCACATAGACCAATTTAAGCAACAAGTAGGTGCGTTGTTTAATGTTAAGAATATATTGATATGGGAAAAGAACAACCACGGTAGTGGTGATTTGCTTGGTGATTACGCACCGAAATATGAAATGATACTATTTTGTAGTAACGGACAAAAAAAATTAAATGGTGGGCGTGATGCTAATATATTTAAAACAGCAAAAACAGCTAACGATAACCACCCAACCGAAAAACCAATAAACTTGATTAAATACTTTATAGAAAAAAGTAGCAACAAAGGTGATTTAGTTTTGGATACTTTTGGAGGTAGTTGTGGAACTGCAATAGCAAGTAGGCAAATAGAACGTAATTGTGTTTGCTTTGAAATTGAAGAAGATTATTGCAAGGTAGCACGTGAGCGATTATTTGCTACAACGATGAGCCTTTTTTAATATTACACACAACGGTTTGGCTATGCACCGTAAAGCGTAGCACAATGTTTAATCTTAGCACAATACTATATTGCTTTATGGTGTATAGATTGTGTTAGCAAATGTTAAATTATGACAGTAGGAGAAAGAGTAGATTTATTAGTAAACGCAACTCATGATTACGCAGAAATAAGGTTAAAAACGAGCGACCAATTTATGGAAATGATGAAATTTATGTTTAGTGAAAAATATAAGTTGATTGAAGATAAGGAGAAGGAGTTTAAAAGAATGATTGAAGTAATAAAAAGTATCGGTAACTAATGTTTGCTAACACGAAGCTAAAAACAAGCGAAGCGACCCGTGAGGGTTGTTTTTTAGCGACTGTTAGCCCGCGTTTTAATGCGGAATGTTATTACTCTAACAACTTATTTAATACCCAATCTCTAATAAAAGGTATTAGGTAGATTA
>CAZTTF010000206.1:0-6167 GCA_964616365.1 uncultured Lewinella sp.
CGACGAACTCGTCGGACAACTCAAAGCAATCCCCCTAGAGTACGCCTAACTCGTCGGACGAACTTTTTCGTATAGCGTCTGCTGCGCAGCCGAAATAAGCAAAAGGATTCGTCAGACGAGCAGCTTGAGGGGAAGAGCGCAGCGGCGGAGGTCGTCCGACGAGTCGTTTTGTGGCGACAACGTCGCCCAAAACCTCGTCTGACGACTCGAAGCTACGGAACGGTAAACGTCAAACTCGTCGGACAACTCAAAGCCATATCCTAGAGCACGCCGAACTCATCGGACGAACTTTTGCGTATAGCGTCTGCTGCGCAGCCGAAATACGCAAAAGGATTCGTCAGACGAGCGGCTTGAAAGGAAGAGAGCAGCGGCGGAGGTCGTCAGACGAGGGGCTCCTCGCCCCTACCCTGCACCTGCGGCCGCGCCCACAAAAAAACGGCCCCACCAAAGGCGGAGCCGTTTCAAATTCCATTTGAGAAGTAAGCGCCAAGTGGATTGGCGCCCAGTAAGTCTTACTTCACGATAGCGTCCTTCAGGACTTCCGTGGGATTGTTGGGATAGATACCCTCGATGGAGATAGCACCTTCCTTACCGTCAATTACCTTTTTAAGGGTTTTGTAGTCGTTAACCAGGCGGCCGTCTACGCGGGTGATGATGAAGCCGGGACGGATGCGCGTCTGATCGGCGAGTAAGCCACGGTTCAGGTCGGTCACCTTGAGTCCGCCGGGGATGTCGAGCTCCTTAGCCGTGGCAGCGTCAATGGAGACGAATTCGGCACCCAATTCCTCGTGTTCCTCCGTTTCGGGGGTTGGCTCCGGCAGGATGGGTTCCGTGTCGCCGTTAGCATTACGCAATTTAGCGGAAGCGGTCATGATGTCGCCGTCGCGCTCAAAAGTGAGGGTTACCTCATCGCCGGGACGGCGGCGGCCCAGCTGCTCAAGCAATTCGCTATTGCGCAGGGTGGTGACACCGTCGACAGCCGTAATCACATCACCTTTTTGCAGACCAGCTTCTTCAGCAGCACTGTTTTCCGTTACTTCATTGACGTAGACGCCATTGTCACGATCAATACCCAGCTCTTCGGCGAACTTGGTATTCAGTTCCTGGATACGCGCGCCCAACAGGCCGCGCTGGACAACGCCGAACTCGCGCAGGTCCTGAGCTACTTTTCTGACGATAGCCGAAGGGACGGCGAAGCTGTAGCCGGCAAAGACGCCGGTCGGGCTGCTGATCGCGGTGTTGATGCCAACGAGGTCGCCGTTGATGTCGACCAGTGCGCCTCCGGAGTTGCCGGGGTTGACCACGGCATCCGTCTGGATGAACGATTCAATGGCCAGCTCGCTGTTGCGACGCAGGATGTCGATGCTGCGGCCTTTAGCGGAGACGATACCAGCAGTAACGGTACTCGTCAGGCTGAACGGGTTGCCCACGGCAACCACCCATTCTCCGATCCGGAGCTTATCGCTATCGGCGAACTGCACGGTGGGCAGGTCGCTGGCGTCGATTTTGATCAGGGCGATGTCGGTCGTGGGATCAACACCGATAATTTCGGCATCGTAGGTTTGCTGGTCGTTCAGGACCACCTCGAGGTTCTCCGCATCTTCGACAACGTGGTTATTGGTGACGATGTAGCCATCGGGGCTGATCACCACACCCGAGCCCGAGCCTTGCTGCAGCGGCGCCTCCCCGCCGGGGCGGCCGCCCCGGTTGGGGTTACCGAAGAGGTCTCGGAAAGCATCCGGAATTTGATCGGGGTCAATCCCCATGCCGTTTCCGCCGCGCGTGGCTTGCTTGCTGGCCTTGATGTGTACTACGGCCGGCAGGGCTTTTTCGGCAGCCGTCGCAAAGCCTACTGAGGGTGCGGGGGTAACATTGGTGGTGTTCGCCGTTTCGGCGAAGTTGGCGTATTTGGTGGAGGGCTGAGGGGCTACTTCAACGTACTTAACCGGCTGGTTGTGCCAACCGAGGTATTGCGCGCCGCCGAGGGCGGCGAGGCCGCCGACAACGGCAGCCAGAACGATAAACAGTATTTTCTTCATTGCTCACTGATTTACTTGGTAACGCGGCAAAAGTCCGCGATGTTGTCAGTAAGACAACCGCCGTTTACCGTTGGTTGGTTGGGTTAACAGTTATTAACGTTGGTTAACGGGGGGCTGGGCTGTAAGAGATTTACAATGTACAATTCAGGAGCTACTATTCAGGATTGGCCGTGGCGGATGTCAGCGAACGAGGCCGTAGCTACCATTAGAGTGACAGATTGGGCACTACTCGGTTACCTTGCCACCGCAGAGCAACCAAACGATCAGGGCCAGACGATGGTGAAGGCGGTTGGTTGGCAAATTAATGTGCTGTCGAGGTTTCCTAAACTCAATGGTGCTTGATTCCTGCGGCCTATTTTAAGTGGGTAGTTTGGAGTAGGTAGTCCCTCACGCACACCCTACAACAAACTACCCACTACTCAACCGGTCAATGTTCTCAGCAACACGGTTTCCTTCCGTCAGGGCCATCCCCCGCCAGATCCAACGTGCTACCCGCGTACGGGGCCGGCCAACCCTTTCTCCGAGGCGTGCAACATTGCGGTCAATACGGTTAATGACTTCGGCTTCGTTCTCAGCGGCACCCCATACCTGATGCGCCACCACCCAGGCCTGCTCCCGCGCTGCACGCATACTGAAATCCAGCAGGTGCTCATCCCGGTCTTTGCCCAATCGGTCTAACCAGGAAAATACCGGACTCACGCGTGCCACCCGTTCTTGCAGCTCTTCGGTAATCTCTTATAGAATATCGTTGACGCGGCGGAAGTCCTCCTCCAAATCATTCAGATCTTTGCCCTTCATCAAGCTGCCCGCGGCAACGCCGAGGTCCAGGTTAATGTGTGCATTCATCCCCAGCATAACGTGTTGGAGAAATGCCTTTCTTTCCAGCGCTGCAGCAAAGGCAAGTTGCCAGGAAGCAGCACATGGGTCACCGCAGTGGTATTGTTCGTAAGCCTCCAAGTACAGGTTGGCGAATGAGACATCAAACACTTCCATACGGCCATTATCCACGAAGCGGCCGGCATCAATGGCCTGTTTAATGGCGGCGGTTGTCCGCCGGTAAACGTAGGCGAAATAACCAAGAGCGCTATTCTCTGCTCGTGCAGTCTCAATAATCGCATCCAACTGCTGAAGAACTCCGTCAATGGTGGTGGCTTGCGGCATGAGAGGAAGATAAGGGAAATACGGAAAGGCTGGGTTAGTGCCGGAGGATTGAGGCGCGGACGCGGGTGCAATGTGGGGGGGAGGGGGACGCAATGACTGTATCGATTACGTAGAGGCAAGCCCTAGGGTATTCCGCCAGTCTTTATAAGGAATCCCGGAGGGATTCTGACGTAAACCGACCAGATTTGTATAGGCAGGATATGTCCTGCCTATACCATATTCGCCTGAAGACGCCGTAATTCCTAGGGGAATTACTAACGGAACACCCTAGCAGTTGTGGATAAGAGTCTACTGCTGCGGTTTGTCAGCCTGCCTGATCAGGATCAATAAGGGACTAGGTTGAGTTCTAGCAACTAGAAAGTCTACTAATTCAAATAACCACTAAATGATGTTTGTTTTGCTATTTTCAAGTATTTTGAATACCACTCCTTATACCCTTTAGGCCCACACTCTAGACCGACGGCATCTGGCAACCGAAGTTCTCCAATTATTTTTGCTGACAACGTATCATATTGAACCAAAACAACGGTCTTATAATTTTCATCCAGTTCTTCATCATATGCTAAACCATTATACTGTATAAGTAAGCGGGCATTTCCTTTATCTGCAATTACACAAAATGGAGATATTCCAAAGAAACTACAAGTTTTAGATTGTTCGACACAAAGCAATTTCCAATCACCCATATTTTGATACGCAACAAAGAAGTGCGGATAGTGATCTACACCCCTTACGACAAATCCAACATGGCAGTTACCAATTTGTATAATAGGCTCACTGGTCCATAAATCATTATTTTTTTGAGTGTAGATTAAATCTAAGGAGTATTCTTGCAAGCGAACATCTTTTTCAAATAGATTCTCAAATACTTTAGTACCTGCTTTAGTCTTAAGAAGAATATCATTCTCTACTGATAGAATCTCTACACGACCAATATCTTCTAGTTCTGCAGAAGATATTTTTATTGTATCCGGCAAGACTTCACTGCTCTTCAAGTGCATACTTAGCAGTTGGTCATCTGATTTTTCTTTTTGAGAACAGAACAAAAAGATAAGTACTGTTATGATTAGAAGGAATAACTTCATTCGATTGTAGTTTCAATTTCGTCTTTAGCTTTATCAGCTTGAGCTTTTTCTTCAACATTCCGATTAAGGCCTCCCAGGACGGAATTCCTGTTTTCATTTGCAAAAAGCCTTGACCAGCCAGATAGCTCTTCGATCTCTCGAGTTCCTGAGTTCAAGTAAGCAGACTGAGCTGAAATTTGTTGTGACAATAAATCTGAATAGATCGTTAGATCATTGATTATTCTTCGTTGTACAGATCTACGTGTTCCTAAGAGCGTTTTACCGTATCCTTTAGTATTAGTGTATCCACCTTTCAATCCAATTTTGAATGCTTCATCTATACCTTCAGCAGTAACTTCAGAAGATTCAAATAATGTAATTGCATCAGGCCAATTTCTCCCCAAAGTGCCTAAATAATCATCAACTCCGTCTTTTAGAGTAAGATAATTTCGCATAGGCCCATGACTTGTTTTTATTGTGGGGTGTGCAGAATATGTACCATCTGAACTTCCGTACAAAAAGCCAAAGTAATTATTGATGGCTGCTCCTTTCCCTCTACCGTATTCACTTTCAAATGAGGCATGGGCTAAAGCTGTAAGTGCTCCAGAAATACTTAACCCATTTGCTCTTACATGAGAATAAACATCTAAGCCTGCTCCTGTTAAAAATGAATAATGTTCGGAAGGTATAGGGTCTTGTGGCACAGCTCCATCCGGATCCACCAATCTCACCGGGTTGCCCAGCACATAATTATACGGACTATGGTTTTGGAACTTCCCCGCCATTGGATCCACCCCCAAAAACCTACCAATTTCCGAATCATACAACCGCGCACCGCGGTTATCGTAGCCCGTTTCGCGGTCCCTTTCGTGGTAGGTAGACAGTAACTCCGGAATACGCATATGTTACTTATGTGGCATGTTTGTTCCCAATAGTACACATCTATTCTCGTACAAAAAAGTCCAACATCTAAAAGCAAAGCTACCCAATTTAACAGCCCACTACAATGCTGACGCATTGCGTGGGCTAAGTCATTGGGGGGGTGGGGAGGCGATTTATATATACGTTTCGCAACAATCAAATGAGCGACAACAAAAGAGCTCAAAAGAAAGGCTGATCTATACGGAGATAAATTTATGCTAGGTAGAATTAATAAAACAAAGACTATTAGGCCAATAAGTATTGTCAACAGTAAATTCTTACTAAAGTATTTCAAGACAATAAACTGTAGCAATGACACGAAAAAACAAATATAGATTGAATAGGTAAATAAGATGTTCCAAGAAAGCCTATAATCTAAACCTATAGAAAGGTCAAGTAAAGACCAACCTAACTTATAAATTGAGATGTATAGCACTACTTGAATTACAGATAGTAATAAGACACTTAGAATCTTCTTTATTTTCAAAATCATTGCCCGCTAGGATTATATCGAGTTGCCTCGTCTTTTGTTATTGGCTGAGTAAAATCTCGCCCTTCAGCTGCCCAAAGTGCTCCGCGTAAAAGCCAATAGTTATCGTATGTGTTTGTATTATCTGTAGTCCCTCCAATAAGCTTACCCTCCCCCCATTTTCGACCAGCTTCGAGTGTGCTCATTACCGCATTGTTTTTTGCATTGCCTGATTTTTTACTCCCTAGCTCATCTCTAACATTATCTGCAGCAAAGGGAATCTGTCCTATAGCATCAGCCCATACGGGGTTGTCGTCTAGAGTTACTAGAAAACGACCATCAGCCCCTTCTTTCTTTGAAGCTTTCCAGTCCCCAGCTCCACCCTGTCGATATTGAATATCCCATCGATCTTTACTTGAAAATTCAGCAATGTCCTCAGACGTGAAGTGCTTTATTCCATCACCGCTTAACCCTGCATTGATTTCTACAACAGCCATATAATTATCAGCCTCT
>CAZTTF010000207.1:0-17294 GCA_964616365.1 uncultured Lewinella sp.
ACGCCTCACGGAGGGCATCAACAATAACGAGTGGTACCCCAACCGCTTTGATCAGACGCATAACTTCAACCTGACGGGTTTTTACGAATTGAATTACCGCACTACCCTGAGTGCCACTATTGTCTACAATACGGGTACACCTTTGATACTGGCAAGCGCCGGTTACTACCAGCAGGGTTTCTTTATTCTCTTCTACGAAGGCAATGGCCGCAACAACTTCCGGGTTCCTGATTATCACCGACTGGACATTTCGATTACCCTCGATCCGCGTAAGGAAAAAGCCGGTAAGCGCTGGAAGGGACAATGGGTGTTTGGGGTTTACAATATCTACGGTCGCCGCAATGCGTTCAGTGTCTTTGGCGGACAAAGCAGCGCCCGTCCAATCATTGGCCAGCCCGTCAGTACCGACGCTACGCAGCTAAGCGTCGTCGGAGCTCCGATTCCCAGCATCAGCTATAATTTCCGCTTCAAATAAACACCGGGGCGCGGCCGCAGGTGCAGGGACTGTTCTTTAATCAGTTCTGATACCTGGCCGAGTTTTCCCGGAAATGAAGCCAAGCACCACCCCAATCAAAAGAATAACTATGTTTTCCTACCGATCAATACTCTTTTTCTTCCTTTTATCCGCCGCTTTCTTCGCCTGCGAGGACCCCATTGAACTGGAGTCCCGCTTTCAGGAACCCGAGCTGGTAGTTGACGCCTGGCTAACTAATCTGTCGGAACCCCAAACGGTTATCCTGACGGAAACCCAGGACTTTTTCGATAACCGCCTGCCTACTCCGGTCACCGATGCTCAGGTGGTGGTTTGCCCCGATAATGACCCTGCGGCCTGTATCGTCTTTGAGCATACTACGGACGGCAAATACGTCTGGGAGCCTGCCCCGGATGATAGTCTGGGCACTTTCGGTACGGAATATGCGCTGGGTATCCAGCGCGGGGAGGAGCAATACCTTGCCCAAACCACGATGAACCGGACGGCAAATATTGACTCAATCAGCTTCCAGTTTGAAGAGGAAGCCCTTGGCCTGGAAGAGGGCTTGTATGCGCAGTTGTACGCCCGTGATCAAGTTGGCATCGGTGATGCGTACTGGATCCGAACTACCTTCAACGATACCCTGTTACTCCGCCCTTTCGAAATCTCGACGGCCTACGATGCAGTCTTTGACCCCGGTACAGATGCTGATGGCATTACCTTCATTTTCCCCATTCGCTTTAGCATCAATAAAGTGGATGAGAATGGTGCTCCAACACCATTGGAGACAGGAGATAACATTAAGGTGGAAGTATGGTCACTAAGCCAACAGGCTTACCTCTTCCTCAACATTGCCAGCGAACAGATCGCCAACGGTGATGCGGGCATCTTTGCCCTACCCGTGGCTAATAGCCCTGGCAACGTGTTCAACGTTGCTACTGAGGAACCTATTCAGGGCTTCTTTAACGTTGCGGCCGTGGCTCGCGCTGAACGAACGGTAGAAGAATAGTCCGCCTGGCATTGAAGGTCAAACTTTACGCTAACAATAGCGTGTTGGTAGAAAAACAAAAGGCCCATCCACGACATCGTCGGGATGGGCCTTTATCATTAAGGCGATTAGCCGAAGGCTACTTCCAGGCGGAACACATCAGTCCGTCTGCTGATTTAAGCAGCACCTGGCGGCGTAAGGTTTCTCCCTTTTTTACGGAGAGCAGGTAGCGGCCTTCGGGAAGATTGTCCAGCTTGAGGTTCATGCTATAACCGTTGTGCTTACGGATGGTCTCTGAAAAGTACTCCTCGTCTTTATCGAGGTCGGTCAGTGAAATCTTGGTAACCTCTTGTTCGAGGTTGGCCAAAATAACTTCCAGTCCGGTAATACCGGTCTGGCTTCGTACGATCAGCGGCTCATCAGGGTTGCTGTGATTACCAGATTCGAGCGGAACGGACACAAAGGAGGAAAGCAGAACAGCTGCAAAGATTAATGTTTTCATTTGGATATGGGGATATTGGGTTGAAAATCAAAGACAAAACGGGGTAATCACAATGCACTACTAACGACCGTCTCTATGTCCTCCGGGTTGCACAGTTTGGCGCTCAGGCGATGAATGTCTCGTTTTTATCGACGAACGGATGTTTTTTACCGACGACGAAATGGAGTGGTGAGCCACTACTCCCTGGAGCACTATCCTTCTTCTCCCCAGCGGTAGGTCTCCAGCTGCAGACCGGCGAGATCAAGCACCCGGTCAACAACCGTAGCGATAATTTCCTCTTTCGTTTCGGCTCCGCCGTAAAAACTCGGGATAGCGGGGCAGATGATACCACCAGCTTCGGTAAGGCTGGTCATGTTACGCAGGTGAATCAGACTCAGGGGGGTCTCACGGGGAACAAGGATCAGGCGGCGGCGTTCCTTGAGGATGACATCAGCTGCGCGGGTGATTAGGTCCTGGCTTACACCAGTGGTTATCCGGGCCAATAGCCCCATACTGCAGGGGCAGACTATCATGGTTCCGTACTTCGCTGAGCCGGAGGCGAAGGGGGCGTGGAAGTTGTTTTTTTCGTAAAAATCGAAAGGATATACCGAAGGGTCGAAGTCTCCGATTTCAAGCTCCCAATTGTATTTGGCGTTGTCGGTCATTACTACGCCGACGGCTTCCCACTGATCGGATAGCTGGGCAAGGCGGTCCAGTAACAGCTTCGCGTACAGACTGCCACTACTGCCCCCAATGGCCACCACTATCTTATGCTTTTGCTTCATGCCAGACTAACGGAGTAACGTCATTTTAGTTCCTCGCTTTTTTAACGCTGCCCTGCATCCTGCGTCCGCGCCCCCAAAAATGACTTCCCGACGAAGATAGAGGGCTTTCTGAGCGTTATATGAAAGCCACAGCCCTTCGGAACCGTCTTTCGTAAGTAAAAACCCGTTTGCTCACGAACCAAAACCTGATAATGACATTCAAAATGCCGACATTCGTCCCCGATTAAGTAAAGAGCATGAGCCAAGTAGATTTTCACCCCCTCACCATCTCCTCCATTACGCCGGAAACGGACCAGGCGGTTACGGTTGCCTTTCAGATTGATGAAGCCCAGAAGCAAGATTTTGCCTACCAGGCCGGGCAATACCTCACCCTACGGTTCGTGATCAATGGTAAGGAAGAGCGCAGAGCATACAGTATGTGCTCTGCACCGCATGATGCCACCTTGGCGGTGACCGTTAAGCGCGTCCAGGGCGGAATCGTCAGTAACCATATCCCCGATAGCCTTAAGGTAGGGGATACTGTGGAAGTTATGGCGCCGCAAGGGCGTTTCCTGGTCAAGCCGGATGCTGCTGCGCGTAAGGATTACTACCTGTTTGGTGCAGGAAGCGGTATTACGCCACTCATGTCTATTTTGCGGACGGTACTTGAGGAAGAACCCAAGTCAAAAGTGCACCTGCTGTACGGTAACCGGGATGAGCAGAACATTATCTTCGAGCAACAGCTCAGTGAAATCCAGAAACGCTACGAAGGACAGTTGGTCGTTGAGCATACCCTTTCGCGTCCCATACGCGAGAAAAGCGGAGGGCTGCGCGGGTTATTCTCTAAAGGTAAGATCAGCTGGACGGGCCAGGTAGGCCGGGTAGATATCCCCGCTGTCCAACGATTCCTGGCGGCCAATCCTGGCACGGCTTCCGAGCAGGAGTACTATATCTGTGGCCCCGGGCAGATGATTGATAACGTAGAGCAGGCGCTACTCGGTTTGGGCTTTGATCCGGAGACTATCTACAGTGAGCGTTTCGTGTCTGCCAACGACGTAAAGAAGAAAAGCACTGGAACCGGAACCGTAAGCGGTGCTAAAGTGACGGCTACCATTGGCGGCAAAGTCACTACGGTTGAACTTAAAGCCGGGCAAACCATTCTGGACGGGTTGCTGGAAAGCGGTGCCGCTCCTCCCTACAGCTGTCTGGCCGGCGCCTGCAGTACCTGTATGGCGAAAGTGAGTAAAGGTGGCGTGAAAATGGAAGTATGTTTTGCCATCGATGACGACGAAATCGCCGAAGGCTACATTCTGGCCTGTCAGGCGCAGCCAACAACTGAAGAGGTAGAAGTAACCTTTGATGTTTAGGCTTTTATAACAGCTGCAGGACAACTCTGAGGGGGATCCGGAACGTTTTACTGGTGTGGAAGGTGGTTTTCTGATGCAGAAAACCTGACTTTCCCGTATTATGTACGTCCTATGATTGCCTAAACGTCAAACCATGTTTCCCGCTATCCGCAACGTGATTGCGTCTTTGCTGGTCGTCTTTGCTTTCTCTGCATCACTTGTGGGGCAACAACCTTTAGTAGTTGAGACTGGAAATATCAGAGAAAAAGACCCCATCTTACGAGCTGACGGACAGGAATTATTTTTTACCCGACCTGACCACCCCAGCAATAAAGGCAAAGACAATGCCGCAGACATCTGGGTGCGTTTGCGTAATGCCGATGGTACTTGGGGAAGGGCGCTTAACCCGGGTACCCCCGTTAACTCATTCGCGCACGATCGGGCGTTGGCCCTGAGCGCTGATGGGACCCGCCTTGCGGTACTGCGTAATGGCTTTACTAACTATATCGAGCTACTTGAGCGGAATGAACGTAATTGGCGGGTAACCGCTACCTGGCCCCTGCCAGAAGGCGTTGCTCCCCGCTTTGATCTTACTTTTGATCTGAACCGGCAAGCCCTCATCTACAGCGCCTACGGCGGTGCTGGCCGGCTTGACCTGTATGAGTGCTTTGCGCGTAGTAACGGCGCCTGGACGGTAAGTACGCCCCTTTCACTACTGAACGGTTTTGAGAATGAGACCTCCCCGCAAATGGCGGCCGATGGCCGCTCGCTGTATTTTCGCAGTGGTGAAAAATGGATGTTGCGCGAGCGCCCGGCTTCACCTGCCCGGGCGCTGCCGCTGGAATCACGGTATCAACAAATAGCCGTATCACCGAACTCCGAAGAAGCGGTCTTAACCCTGAACGACCTGGGGGAGGAAGAACGCTTGCGCCTACATCGTTTGCCGCAGTCCGCCCTGCCAGCACCTGCCATTCTGGCGAGAGGATACCTTGCAGTACCTCTGGCACCCGGAGAGCGAACGGCCACTGTTCCCCTGGAAGATGGTAGCCGGCTTAGCGTCTGGCCAGACGCAATGGAGCGTTATGCGCTGTTTCTCCGGGACGGAGAAGCGCTCAGCAAGAGTAGTGCCGGGGCCTCGGTAAATCTATCGGATACCGGAGTAGCTGCAGGGAGCCTTGCGGTTATGACTCCGGGAGTTATGACGGAACAGGAAGATCGGCAATTGCTCGAAGAAGGCATCGCTGCACGGGAGCGTGCTCTACAGCAGCTGGATGCGGAGCGCCGCCGCTATGACCAGGCAGCACCGAAGACCACAGACCTGGAGCTCGAAGTCTTACGTGACCGCCTGAGGCGCTCCACCGGAATCGCTACGGATACCCTCCCGAAGGGGACCACAGCCAAGGGGAGTAAAGTAAAAGATCGGTACGCACCAGAGCTAGCCGAACTGGAAAGGATGAAGGCCAAGTTTCGTAAACAGCAGGAAGAAAAACTGCGTGGAGACCGCGGCTATGAGAAGCACCAGTGGACCGATAAGTCGGCCGCCCCTGCCACCGTAAAAGCTCCTATGGTGCAAGACTCAATCCCGAGTATCGGTAAGAGTTATACCCCATTACCCCCCACGGATCCCGCTGCTGCGCAGCAGCAGGCTTTCCTTGATAGCCTCAGGTTGGACGCTCAGATTCGCTCAGGACTTTATGGCGACCGTGAGCCCAAAGCTTACGAGCGGCAGGGCTGGGAAAACGACCTGCGGGAGACCCTGCCAAGGACTACTCCTTTAAGCCCGGAGGAGGCTACTCAGTTAGACAAAGAATACCAGAAAAAACAGGAGGAACTTGCGGCCCTTAAAGCGGAGCTGCAACGACTGAATAGTGATCCGCCATCTCCCGAGGCTCCTGCGAGGCAACAATGGACTGCAAAAGGGACACCTGCGAGTCCGTCTCCGACTACCTACGCCCAACCTGCTACGCCGCGGATGCCGTCGCCAGGGGCTCCCGCCCTGGGCAACGATGAGCGCCCGGGGATTACGGCGGGGATCAGCTTTATTCCTAATACTGCTTATCCGAATGGTGCTGGCTACACTGGGCTGGACCAACTTGTCCGTCAGTTGAAAAATACCAAAGTTACCCTGGAAATAAGGGTGCACACTGATGCCAAACTTGACCGGCGGATCGCTCAGGTCCTGAGTGAGGAACGGGCAACAACTATCCGTAACCACTTGGAGGAAAATGGTATTCCCAAAGCCTTATACAAGGTGGTTGGATACGGGAATAACCTCACTGGAAGTGGAGGTGAAAGGGTGGAGATAATCCGGTAAAAAGTTAACCTGGTAATAATGGCTAAGCCTTACGTTTTATGGTGTCAGGTAGTTATTACAGTTCAACAATTTTTCCCGAATCAGTTATTTGAAACCGCCGTGCCGTACTGGTGGAGGCGCTGTAGTCATAGTCTTGTCCGGTACCTTGTCCGCTCACCTGGTAAATCATCAAAGCTTCCGTCAGGATCGCTTGAGTCTGGATTAATTCCTGACCATCGAAACTCGTACCCGCAATCACCATACGCTCAATAAGCTCCTGCGTCTTCAAATTGAAGGTGGCGATGGTGTAGTGGTATTGGGCAAGATCTGCGCGCCAGTAGACAACCCCGGCATAGTCATCTGCCTCGGGTAATCGTAGGCAGGCAATGAACTCCGTGAGCTCATCCACCCGTCCTGGCTCGATAGGGATGAGGAATTGCTCGATCACCCTTGGAGAGAGTGGGGGAGTCTCCTTGCTGATTGTTCGGACAGCCTCTTCGCTGAACGTAAAGGGGAGCTCTAGTTCCGGGAACTGCTCCAGGAAATGATCAAACCGAATTTGAGGGCCATCAGCCATAGTATTCTTGCTATTGGTTGCCCGTTAGTAACACGTAAGGAGCGGAAAGGATAAAGAATTTACTATTTTTCGGATATGAATCTACTGCATCGCCTTGTTGGCTTCGTCAACATCTTCTTCCTGATCCTTCTGATCGTGATCCTGCCTGTAATCTTGACCGTCGTTTCGTCATTTATTGGGGGGACTATTATTGTAGCAATACTCGGGTTGTTGTTGCTGACCGGTGTTGTTTGGGGAATACGCAATGCTTTTTTCTACTGGCGTAGCGATCGTAAGCTAGGAGTTGGTGACCATATTTTACTGGTGGCAGGAGTATTCAATGGGCTTCTACTGTTGTTGGGATTGGGGATGTTTATTTACATCGGGGAGCAATAGCGGGGCGCGACCGCCGGTGCATAGTGAAGGTTGGAAGGCTGTGTATAGGGCAAGAAAAAAGGGTTTCCGGCCATCGGCCGGAAACCCTTTACGGTTACTATTTATTAATCCTGTTGATTGACGCTTGTTTGGATTGTTAAAGCTTAAGAAACCAAACACGTTCTTAGATCGCGAAGCTCTCTCCACAACCACATTCACGACTTGCGTTCGGGTTGTTGAACGCAAAGCCACTGCCACTTAAGCCTCCACTAAATTCCAGGGTGGAATTGTGCAGGTAGAGGAATGACTTCAGGTCACACACAACGGTCTCACCGTTGTCTTCAAAAACCTGATCCTTGTCCTTGATCTCATTGTCGAAATCAAGTTGGTAGGATAAGCCCGAACAGCCACCACTGGTGATGGTTGCCCGCAGGAAATAATCCTCCGTCAGGCCTTTAGCCTCCCGGATGGACCGTAAGCGATCTTTGGCACTATCAGCAACGTAAAGCATGATGGTGGATTTTGTTAGTAATCAAATGCCAGGTGTTCAGAAGTCCCTCTGGGAGGTCCACCTGAGCTAATCTGGTGCTTAGTGTGCGCTTTCGGTTACCGTAACCTCAAGGCCGTTCTTCTCCTGGTAATCCTTGATTGCACTCTTGATGGCATCTTCTGCCAATACAGAACAGTGAATCTTTACTGGAGGAAGGGCAAGCTCTTCAACAATTGCCATGTTGTCAATTGCAAGTGCCTCATCAACACTCTTACCTTTCAGCCACTCAGTGGCAAGGCTGGAGCTGGCGATGGCAGAGCCACAACCGAAGGTCTTGAACTTAGCGTCCGTAATCTTCTGCGTTTCAGGGTCAACCTGAATCTGGAGACGCATCACGTCACCACACTCTGGTGCTCCAACGAGACCTGTTCCTACACCCGCATTGTTTTTATCGAGGGTACCGACGTTACGTGGGTGCTTGAAATGATCGAGAAGTTTATCGCTGTAAGCCATGATTGGGTTTTTTCTAGTTACTAATTGAATTAATAAACATCGGGAAGTAAATATCGGTTGAGCCTCCCGCCTGTCATTAGTGAGCGGACCATTCGATTGACTCGAGGTCGACGCCTTCTTTGTACATTTCCCAGATCGGGCTTAACTCCCGCATGTGGTTAACGCCTTCTGTTACCTGCTCAATGGCAGCATCAATATCTTCTTCAGTCGTAAAACGACCGAGGCTGAACCGGAGGCTGGAGTGCGCCAGGTCATCTCCAAGTCCGAGTGCAACAAGTACGTAGCTTGGCTCAAGGCTGGCTGAGGTACAGGCTGAACCGGAACTCAGGGCAATATTTTGGTTGAAGGTCATCATGAGACCTTCTCCCTCTACGTGCTTAAAGCTGATGTTGGTTACGTGAGGCATCCGATGCTCTACGCTTCCGTTAACGTAAGCTTCCTCAAGGTTGGCCAGGAGTGCTGACTCAAGCTTATCGCGGAGCTTAGACAGGCGGGCGTTGTCTTCAGCCATTTGCTCTTTAGCAATTGCTGCGGCTTTGCCGAAACCGACAATACCTGGAACATTCAACGTGCCGGAGCGCATGCCGCGCTCGTGGCCACCACCGTCCATCTGGCTGGTTACCTTAACCCGGGGGTTCTTACGGTTCACGAAGAGTGCACCTACACCTTTAGGTCCGTACATTTTGTGACTGGTCCATGCCATGAGGTGGACGCCGGTTGCTTTAGGGTCAACGGGAATCTTACCAACAGCCTGCGTCGCATCAGACATAAAGAGTACACCGTGCTTGGCACAGATGTCTCCAATAGCCTTCATGGGCTGGATAACACCAGTTTCATTGTTGGCCCACATGATAGATACCAGGATGGTCTTGTCCGTAATGGCAGCTTCGAGCTCAGCGAGGTCAATAAGTCCCTCGTTGTTGACGTCCAGGTAAGTCACCTCACCGCCCATCTTTTCAATCTTCTTACAGGCATCCAGCACTGCTTTGTGCTCGGTCTTAGCCGTAATGATGTGATTGCCTTTACGGGCATACATTTCAAAAACACCTTTCAACGCGAGGTTGTCAGACTCAGTAGCTCCGCTGGTGAAGATAATTTCACGAGGGTCTACATTAATGAGGTCCGCTAATTGCTCACGGGCAGTGTCAACTGCACCTTCAGCTACCCAGCCTGCGGGGTGATTGCGGCTCGCAGCGTTGCCTGGGTTTTCGTAGAAAAATGGCAACATGGTTTCAACTACCCGGGGGTCAGTTGGCGTAGTTGCGTTATTATCGAGGTAGATGAGACGTTGGCCCATAATGTATAAATGCTTTGCTATTGAGTAATGGAGCGTTTAAGTAACACACGTGTTCCCATTTGGTTTTAGTCTAAATTGGCAAGTTCAGGTGGAAAAAGCCCACCAAGTCCGCCTTTACACTAATCTGACGTTGAAAAAGTGGTTAGCTGCTCATTTTCAATTGGTTGCAAACGGGTAGGCTTATTTTCATACTTCGATTTTTTATTCGGGAAAGTGCTGAAAATAATCCGTGAGCGACCAGGTCTTCCACTTACTCGATAACGAGGTGTGGTACGCTGCTTAGATCCCAGTCAATTACGAGTCCACCAGCCAACGACCGAGCAATACTGTCTCCGTAGAGGTGTTCGGCCAAATAAAGGGCCGCTTCGAATGATTTTGCCCCGCCGGCACTGGTGATGTATTTGCCGTCATGCACAAAAAGGACCTCTTTGCGAATGTCCAGATCAGGAAACATTTCGCGCATCTTATCGATGTCAGTAGGGAAGGTCGTTGAGACCTTCCCGTCAAGCAGGCCTGCGGCAGCAAGCAAGAATGCGCCGTCACAGTGGCTGGTTACAAATTGTGCCTGTCGGTCAACCTGCCGGACGAAATCTAAAAGGGCTTCATTCTGGAGGTCTGTATCCAGATGGTGCTCTGCACTGGGGACAACAAGGATGTCTATACGTGGTAGGGTGTCAGTGAGGTAGCCAAGGTCTGGTAGAATGCGCATCCCTTCAAAAGTCGTGACGGGGTTGCGGTCAGCGGCTATGGTAAAGGTTTTCATGGGGCGAATCCCTTCACGAAAAATGGTGTGCTGAAAGATATCGTAGGGCGCCGTCAATTCGGTGTTGTAAACACCGTCCATGATGAGTAACGCTACGTTGTATACTTGCCCGTTGGGATCACTGAAATCCGGTGCCTGACTAAGCTTGGGAGTAGTGGCTGGTTGCACCTTTTGGTCAGTTGTTGAACAAGAAAACAGGAACAAGCAGATGGCTAGTGTATGCAGGTGTTTCATGCCCCAAAGGTAGCGCTGTTTGATTTTCCTGGTGTAAGCTTCCTTGCCTACTCTTCCGGGGTGAGATCAAAAGCAACACCTTCTAATTCGACCGTATAACCCATGCCTTTGGCTATGATATTTATGGTTTCTATTAGGTTATTACCCTCCAGCCTGGCAGCATCCATCAGGCCACTGCTCATTACTTTTTCCTCCATGGCCCGTTTGGCTTCCCTGCTCATAGCGCTGTAGTCCTCTGCAGTGAACGTATTAAACCAGCTTTCCTCAAGGTTTTTGAATGTGAGGTCCTGGTCAATTGCCAGAATCTCTGGTTCCGGGAGGTTGCTAAGGCGCAGGGTGCGGGTGGCTTCATCTACGTCCAGTGCCATTTCTTCGAGGTTATAGCCTACAAGTACGGTGCCCTGGACTTGAACCATAGCTTCTTTACGGAAGGAGAAACGGGCGGGTAAGGGCAAGTAAAGAGTTACTTCCCGGTTGTTGGTAGAGTTGAAAACTTCGCTGACGTCCCCTTCAACGGTTACGAGCTTGGTTACTTTACGAACCTGCTCAAGCAAAACCGTAGCGTTTTGCTCGATGATGGTCTGGCTGTTATGAGTAAAGCCCCAGAATGCCGCTATCCCGAGTAAAAAGGCTAAAACTGCAATGATCAGGCTCGTGTAAAGGGTGCGCATAGCAACAGGTTTGCTTCAATAACGCGGTAAAATCAGTTATTGGTAGGTAACGCCACAAAAAACCTGTAACTCCGGCAAACCATTTGGTCGCCAGTACGCGCCTTACGCAACCTTACTTGAGCCCCTTGGACTAAAGGTCAAGCACCATAGTCATCGTCTTCCCGTCGAAGGCAACGGTACGGAAGCCCATACGCTGGTACCACTGAGCTGCGTGGTTGTCGCCATGAACAGAAAGAGACACCTGTTTGTCCCCTCTTTTACGGAGCGCATCGAGGAAATGATCCATCAACTTTTGGCCGACGCCGTCTCCCCGTAATCCCTTTTTAATAGCGATGCCCAGTTCGGGAACGTTCGCGCTAACGAAACCATATCCTGGCTCTGTTTCGAGGAAGCGGCGTGACCAGATGGCGCCAATTATCTCTCCGTCTCTAAGCACTTCAAAACCAAGATCACCTTCTCTTCCCCAGTACTCGTAGTAACGGCGCATTTCGGGAGACCGGGTGGTCTCAAATGGAATGGGGGGCTCTCCGGGAGGAGAGAAAAAGGAAGAGTGGAATAGCTCGTGGAAAATAGCTGTGGTAGTATTTTCGAGGGGGCGGAAGGTTAAGGACATAAGTAACTAGTTGGTAAGCAATAGGCCGCATCTGATGATTGTGGTGCAGATGAAGATTGCTTGAAAACGGGCGTGAATATAAAGGCTTAGTGGCTAGTAGGTCGCCAATTCTCGATATCCACTACTGCTAGCGGTAAATTTTTCGGCGATAAGAACCGTAGAATTTGCTTTAGAAATCAAAATTCATGGGGTCAGGACCAAAGCGTTGACCGCGCTCAAGATTGTCAACTAAGATCATGTGTTCTTCGGATAATTCAAAGTCGAACAGGTCGCCGTTCTCAGCAATACGATGCTGATTGGCGGACTTGGGAATAACAATGATATCATTCTGGATACACCAGCGGAGTACAATCTGGGCCGGTGTTTTTCCGTAGGCTGCCGCTATCTCCTGGAAGAGGGGCTCGTTTTTAAAGTTGCCCTGCATCAGCGGGCTCCATGCCGTGATGGCAATATTGTGCTGATCGCACAAGCTGATCGCTTCCGCCTGGACGAGGTAGGGGTGATATTCGATTTGATTGACGGCGGGGGTAACGGTGGCAACCTCCAGAATGTCTTTCAGATGTGGTTCCATGAAGTTAGATAAGCCGATGGCGCGGGCTTTGCCCGCGCTCAGGGCTGCCTCCAGTTCTTTCCAGGCCGCAACGTAGCCGTCGACCGGCCAGTGAAGCAATAGCAGGTCAACGTAGTCTACCTGAAGGCGCGCGAGTGCTTCGTCCAGGGCTGCAGTCGTTCGCCCCTCACGTATGTCTGTATTCCAGATTTTGGTGGTGAGCCAGATGTCTGAGCGGGGCACACTCGCTGTTGCCAGTGCCTGACCAACGGCTTCTTCGTTTTTGTAGATCATCGCCGTATCAATATGCCGGTAGCCGGCATCGATGGCCCAGTGAATAGCATTGACAGCTTGGGTGCCGTTGTCCATTTGCCAGACGCCCAAACCAAGTTGGGGCATGCTTAACCCATTGTTTAGTGTGATGTTCTTCATACCGCGGACAACACGCCGCACGTCAGATTGGTTGTTAGTCGGCAACCTCCGCAGTACCTCAAGGTGCTACTACTTCTTTATCCGATTAGCGTTAGCGGCGATAAAACCCTCCCATCCGCTAAATTTTTTACCGCCTCCAAGCGGGCCACGGTTCTGGTAGTAATAGCACATGGCTGCTCCTAAGGCATCAGTTGCGTCTGCCAGGGCACGCGAAATGTCCAGCGTAAACTCATTTTGCAGCATGGCGGCCACCTGTTCTTTGCTGGCATTTCCGTTGCCAGTGATGGACTGCTTGATTTTACGCGGAGCATACTCTGTTACGGGAACTTCCAGCCCCATTGCTGCAGCCATACAGACGCCCTGTGCTCTTCCAAGCTTGAGCATTGACTGCGGGTTTTTGCCGAAAAAGGGACTCTCGATGGCCATCACTGCAGGCTTGTGCGTGGCAATTACCTGCGAAAGGCGGCGATGAATCGCCGCCAGGCGTTCTGAATGATCAGGGAATTTGGCCAGCTTCAGGGTGCCTAGCTCAATAATGCGCTTGCTTTTGGGGTGTATTTCTACAATAGCAAAGCCCAAAACGACTGTTCCCGGGTCTACTCCAAGAATACGGTAGACTTTTGGCGCTGGCTTATCGGACTTGAGGGCGGGCATTGTTGTAGTTTTGAGCATACGGACAATTCAATAATTCCCGCATACTCAAAAGTACGTCACCCTTGCCATTGCCCAACAAAAGATTTGGATAAAAAAGAAAATAACATTTTTTCACCCGGTATTCGAAAGTGGGCCTGGCGGCTCCTGACAATAGTCGTGTTGGGCATATTTGTCTGGCAGTTCTGGCGGGTAACGGAGCAAATGAACTGGGTGGCCTTCGGTGCCTCCTTACGTCGGCCTGGTAACTGGCAATACCTGTTATTGGCTAGCTGCCTTATGCCCATTAACTGGTTGCTGGAGGCGAGAAAGTGGCATCTCCTCCTCGGAGTATTTTTACCCTGGAGTTTTATCCGAACCCTTCGGACGACCCTCGCCGGTGTGAGCCTGAGCGCTGCTACCCCTAACCGAATCGGTGAGATTGGGGGGCGGATGATGGTCGCTACCCGGGCCGAATGGCCCGGAGTGCTTACCAGTAGCCTGCTCGGTAGCGCCTGCCAGTGGATCGCCTTTCTGTTAATCGCCTGGCCGGGCTTGATGTGGACAACGGACGCACTCCTCCGGGAGCAACTGGCTTTCGGTCCGGCCTGGCTGTGGCCGCTCGGTCCGGGCGTACTGCTCCTTGGCTGGTGGATAGGCAAACCCACCTTGCTGAAGTTGATGAATTGGGCCGGCCGGCGCTTCGGTTTGGCAACAACGGAGCTTGCTGCAGGGCTGGAACGCGTTAAATTTCCATTAATCTTACGTGCTGGTGCTTACGCTTGCGCACGTTTCCTCGTCTATTGTACACAGCTGTGGTTGTTGTTGTGGTTCTTCGGACTCGAACTTCCTTTGCTGTCAGGGCTGGCAGGAATTGCTGGCATCTACCTCGTTCAGGCGGGAATTCCCCTCCCGCCGGGGCTCAACCTTGTAACCCGAACGGAGCTTGGGTTGTTACTATGGGGTGATTCGCCAGCAACTTCCGTAGCTGTCCTGGCGGCCTTCACCACCCTGTTTGCGGTTAATGTTCTGCTGCCTGCCCTGCCGGGATATTGGCTGATCGTTAAAAATGATAGACCATGAAGCTATTTTTGCGTTTAAGTCTGCTTAGTTGGTGCCTGCTTTTGCTGGCCAATGCACCGCTCCGCGCGGTGCCACAGGAATTCCTTGCTCTGATACCAGGCATGGCACCTGCGACCGCGCCCCAGAACACGTTTCATCCCCCCATGGCTGCACCCGATATCTGCGAGACGGAAAACAACGTTTTTCTTGCCGGTGAGAAGATCGTGTATAAGCTTTTCTACAACTGGAATTTTGTTTGGCTGGCTGCCGGCGAGGTGACTTTTCAGGTTAACGACCTCAAGAATCAGTACCACATCATGGTTCGGGGACAGACCTACCCCAGCTACGAATGGTTTTACAAGGTGGACGATAAGTACGAGAGTTACCTGGATAAAAAAACGCTGTTGCCAGAGATCCACATCAAAGATGTGCAAGAGGGAGGATATACCCGCTTTGACCGAACGGTATTCGATCAGATTGACCACAAAGCCGTCAGCAGCCGGGGAGCCAACCGGGATGACCTGAAAGACAAATTCATGGACCTCGGAGAGTGTATGCACGACCTGATCTCCATTGTCTACTACGCCCGGAACCTTAACCCGCAGGCTATGTCTAAAGGTCAGGAAGTACCCATTAAGATTTTGATGGATCAGGAGATTCACCCTCTCTCCCTGAAATACCTCGGGAGCGACGAGCGCAAAAAGGTCAAGGGCGTCGGGTACTTCGATACCCATATCTTTAGTCCGCAATTGATCGCAGGCGAAGTGTTCAAGGAAGGGGATGAAATGAAAATCTACGTCAGTAACGACGAGAACAAACTCCCGGTACTGATCGAAAGTCCGGTAAGTGTCGGTAGCGTTAAGGCGGTACTGAAATCCTACAAAGGCCTGAAATACCCAATGACAGCGGCAGTGGAATAGCCGTAAGTTATACTCCCCTCGGCCACCCCAAGTGATTTTTGACGGACTCTTTTTGCCTCCAGCTGCGTTAAAAAGCCTCGCCGTGACAGTGGCCATGCCTACGTTTTTTGCCTTGCTGGTCACAAAAATAGCCTCGTCACAAATTTCACCTCTGGTGGCCGAGGGGAATATAACGTCAGGTTTGCACGAGGTAATAATGCAAGATGCTGGTCATCAAGTCTATTGGTACTTTAGTCTGTTAGGCAGTCATGACCGTCTAAAAGACTAAAGTACCAACAGACTAAGTATTTGGTCCGCTGCAACAAGAAGAAACCAAGCATCGCTATCCAACCTCGCGTTAAGCTACAAGACTATCGTACCTGACCTTCTCCCTCCACGAGCCATTTGTAGCTGGTTAGTGCCGCGAGACCCATAGGGCCGCGTGCGTGGAGTTTCTGGGTGCTTATCCCGATTTCTGCTCCTAGCTCAAACTGCCCGCCGTCAGTAAATGCGGTGCTGGCATTTCGGTAGACGACGGCAGCATCCACCTCCTGTAGAAAGCGTTCGCCTGCTGTGTCATCATCGGTGATAATGGATTCACTGTGCTTACTGCCAAACTGGTCGATATGGGCCAGGGCTTCTTCCAGCGAGTCAACACATTTAACGGCAAGTTGCATGCTGAGAAACTCGGTGCCGAAATGCTCGGTCGTTGCAGGGATGAGTAGTTCTGCCGGGTAGTTGCCTTGCAAGGCCTTGAGAGCGTCCGGGTCTGCATGTACTTTACACTGATGGGTGCTGCCCAGTTCCTCTAAGATCGTGGGGAGGGCGCGGACGCAGGTGCGGTGTATTAGGATGCAGTCCAGCGAATTACAAACGCTTACCCGGCGTGCTTTGGCATTGGTCACGATCTCTGCCGCCCAGCTGAGGTTTGCCGCCGCGTCGATATAGGTGTGGCAAATGCCTGCCCCGGTTTCAATAACGGGAACGGAAGAGTTGGCGCGTACAAAATCGATCAAACCCTGACTGCCGCGAGGAATGATGACGTCCACCAGGCCAGCGGCCTGGAGGATTGGTGGCAGTGCCTCCCGCGCCGCAGGCGCGAGGTAGCAGGCTGGGGGTAAGCCGGTCTCGTCAAGTGCCTGGTCAATGAGTTGTTTGATGGCCAGGTTGCTGTCCTTTGCGTCCCTACTCCCCTTCAGGGCGGAAGCATTACCTGCCTTCAGGTTGAGGGCAAATACGTCAAAGGTGACGTTGGGGCGAGACTCAAAGACAATACCGACAACGCCGATGGGTACACTTCGCCGCCGCAGGCGGAGGCCGTTACCAAGGGTGCGCTCTTCGTGGTCAATATTCAGCGGAGAGGGAAGGGTGGCAACCCGCCGGAGGTCATCGGCGATTGCCTTGAGGCGCGCCTCGGTCAGTAAGAGGCGGTCGTACTTGGGGTTGTCTGGGGCCATGCGCGCAAGGTCACGCGCATTGGCGGTAAGCAGTGGGGCTACATTGGCCTCGGTCAAGTCCGCCAGCCGTTCCAGGCAGGCGTTGAGCTTGGCTACTGGTTGCCGGTTAAGTGCCGTGGCGGCTATTCTGAGTTTGGCCAGTTCGGTAAGTATCGGAGTGGCAGTCATCGAAAGCGTAGGAATTGGTACCCGGATGGATAAAGGTCACTTGTCAGACTGACTTTGCATCAGTTTGACAATGATGCGCTGAGCATCCTGAAAAATCTTGAGGAAAGGCTTGGTTTGCTGTATTCTTTTGGGGGCGTTAGCCTGGCTAACGCTTAGCGACTAACGGTCTGAGGAATTGATACACTACGCTCCAAAGCGGCGGTGAAGCAAGCGCAGGGTCTTCAGCTTCTTCCCGTTTTT
>CAZTTF010000208.1:0-15247 GCA_964616365.1 uncultured Lewinella sp.
GACTACTTCAACAACTCAATGAGGTCTTCGTAAAAATGGGGGCAGGTTATCAGCTCAGTCTGATCTCCCGAAAAAGCGAAATATACCAGGCACCAGACGGATTCTGGAACTTCGGAAGTTACCAGCTCATCCTGATCAATGCACCAACGGCCAAAGCCCTGGTAAAGAACATTGACCAAGCAGCTCTGGTTCCTTTTCCCCAATACGGAACCCCGCCCGCTATCTCCTTACTCAGTTTAAAAGAAGCACAACGCAAACAGATATACCACAAGAAAGAGGTTGACTTGGCGAATGACCCGGCATTCCAGGTGTTAGCTCCTGCGGTGAAAGACATTCCCCAAGCAGAAAAATGGGGCAAGATCCTGGGGCACTTGCAGAATTTTCCGCTGGAAGGGAAACCCAATGCTGACTGGGCCGGCACAACAAAGAGATTCTTTACTGAACTGGGAGCAGATCACTTCTCTACCGGATTGGTGACCATCCTGGATAAAATCATCCCGCAAACAGAATGGTTTTACAGCGACCTGAAGCTTCGCAGTCTGCGCGGACTTACCTGGGCTTGCCGCCTTGCCGGCGACAGTGCTACGATTTATGCTTTGCAGAAAGTAGCCACTAAAGCTTACCGCAAAGTGCCCGGAGGGCCGATCAACGCCAAACTGGGAAAGGTGGCACTGGAAAGCCTGATTAACATCGGAACGCTCCCCGCTTACGGATCAATGAATATCATGGAGGCTAAGGCCACCTACTCCGTTTTTAAACGAGCGCTGGCAAGTGGCAAGAAAAAATTCAAAGCATTACTCAAGCAGTATTCTCCGGAGGAGTTAGAAGAGCGTAGTATTCCCGATTATGGCTTTACTGAAGGTACGCGCAAGGTACCCGTGGGCGACTATACAGCACTGTTCCAGCCCGCAGGTTTGAAGATTAGCCTCAGCTGGTTAGCGGCTACAGGGAAAGTGCAAAAAACAGTTCCCGCCACCCTCAAGGCTGGTCATGCCGCCACCATCAAACGCCTGAAAGCTGAGGCGAAGAATATTGGCGAGACTTTTACCGCACAGGCGTTAAGACTGGAGGCGAGTTACCTGAGTCAACGCAGCTGGGCGTTCGAAAGCTGGCAAACGCTGTACGCCGAGCACAACCTGATGAAAATGTTAGGTGGCAACCTGATCTGGAGCAGTGAAGCAAACGGACAACAGCAAAGCTTTACCGTACATCAGGGTGCTCTGGTGGATGCTTATGAAGAAGCCGTCGTCATACCGAAGGAGGCCATGGTTCGCCTGTGGCACCCGGCGACGGTGCCTACGGAGGAGACGCTCGCCTGGCGAGACTTCCTCTTCAGGCAACAGATCCAACAACCCTTTAAACAAGCCTTTCGGGAAGTTTACCTACTCACACCTGCCGAAGAAACGACTTTTGACCACAGCCTGCGGTTCGCTAACCATTACCTGCGGGGGAAGACGTTGTACAGTTTAGGAAAAACCCGAGGTTGGACAGTCGGATATCAGGAACCGTTATGCCGATACTTACCCGAGGCCGACCTGACGGCTTCCTTCGAGACAGATGGAGAACCACTATTCGACGACGTTGTTAGTCGCGCCTTATATTTCTACGCTGGCAAACAAAACTACGGGCGCGACCGCGTACCGCTAGCTGAAGTTCCTCCCATCATCCTCTCCGAGATCATGCGGGACCTCGATCTCTTTATCGCCGTGGCCGGAATTGTACAGGATGCTCCAATGGCCGCCCGGCTGGATGATACGCGCCGCACTTACTGGAACGACATCGCTACTGGTAAACGATCAAATGCCCAACAAATTGACGTAAGGAAAGACCTGATCTCCCGGTTGCTCCCCATGACCAAGCTGCGAAAGGTGGCCAAAATAGAAGGCAACTTCCTCCACATCCAGGGGAAGATAAAAGCCTACAGCATCAACCTGGGAACCGGACATTGCTTCATTGAGCCTCAGAATCAGTACCTGTGTATCGTCCCCGCAAGACAGCGGAGTGCTGGTAACATCTGGCTGCCCTTTGCCAGTGAAGACCGAACCCTGACAATGATCTTGAGCAAAGCATTCCTGCTGGCCGCCGACGATAAGATTACTGACCAAACCATCCTGATGCAACTGCGCAGGTATTATACCTAAGTCAAAGTGGTTTGGGACTTTATCACTTGCCATCGCGGCTGCTGACTTCGTTAAAAGACCTCGCCGAAACTAAGGCTTCGCCTACGTTTTTTGCCTTATCAGAAACCACGCTAGCCGCGCGCTAATTGTCCCAAATCACTCCGGCTTAGGTAAAAGCGTTACTCACTTGCTTGCTGGTGTTCATCTCTACACTGCGCTAGCGGGATAGCTAGTGATAGGGTGTGCATAACAATGTTCGGTTTCTCCTCCTTTGTGCCGGGACAGACAAGCTGTGCCAGATCGTAAAGCCAAGTTACTCGGGTTGCGCATCAGGCAATATCTTTGCCCTATCATGTTGCGACACTATCTCCCTGGCATTGCACTCACCTGCTTGCTAACCCTACTCTGCACCTGCGTCCGCGCCCAAATCGTGAACATTGAAGATCAACGCAAAGCGATTGACACGCTTGGTTGGGTCGGCCAGGTTGATCTGGGGGCGAAATTGAATCAAAATCGCAACCAGGTGCTTACCCTGAGCGGTGCGGTCCGCCTGGACCGGCTCGGAAAACGGGGAAACGTCCTGTTGTTAGCCGACTATCGCCTGGTGCAGGTCGACAATAACAATGGACTTAATGCGGGCTTTTTTCATGCACGCTACGGTTACGAGCCCGTGGGCGGTGACGGCTGGCGATGGGAGACTTTCAGTCAGATTCAGTACAATGAGCAGCTCAATCTTTCACTACGTTTCCTGATCGGGACAGGAATTCGTCGCAGGCTCTACCGCAAAGAAAAATCAAGGGGATACTTCGGATTGCTCTATATGTATGAATACGATGAGCTGTCTGGTTCAGAGATTTTTTACCGTGATCATCGACTAAGCAACTACCTCACCTTCTCACTTAAAGCATCTTCCAACCTGACCCTGGCCAGTACCACCTACTACCAGCCAAGGCTTCCCGACTTTGACGACACCCGTGTATCCACCGTATTAACTGCCACCGTGAACCTATCAAAAAAACTCAGTTTTAATTCCCGGTTTTCCCTGACTTATGACGGGAGATTGAACCGTGATGTACCTGACGTTCCGGCTACCACCTACTCCTGGATCAATGGAATTCGTTGGAATTTCTAGGAAAAGGGCGCCATGCCGGTTTTTGGGTTATCTTACGGTTCTTCGGGATACGAAGGGCAATTACTCTGCTGGATGACTACCGACTTTTCCTTTCTAAAACTTTACACCGGTGATACCGGTAAGATGGCCACCAACAGCGTCTTACAGTGGTTTGACAACCAATGCAGCGAGCATGGCCTGGTCTCCGTGCCGCATGAAGATCAGGCTCATCTCAGCGTATTACTGATTGCGGATAGTGGGCAATGGCTCCACCTTGACACCCTGGGCCACTTTTTACCAGCGTCTACTAAAAACTACCAGCCAATTGCCCATCAGCTCTCAACAAAATACCCGGTGGTAGGCTTTTGGGGCCGCGATAACGGCCCCTATATCCTGCGGCGTTTTGCAGATGGCAAGGTTACTGCCCGCTACGCCATCTACGAAGCCGGGAGGCACTACCCTTCCCTAGACAGTGCCGAGCTCTGGAACCCCGTATTAGAAGACTGGCAGGATTTATTAGACGGTGAAGATGCCGTTGCCAATTTCTACAAGCTTCTTCCCCCTCCCCGCCACCCGGACAGCCCCACGCCTACTTTTTCTTTCGACCTATTCGACTTACCGGAACATTTCAACCAGCTCTTTGGCTGGAACCCCGAGCTCAACTACGCCTCCATTGAGTTTTTACCCGACGGACCGAAAGGACGCGGTGATTTTTACGAAGCCGACAATGGAGACTACGTCGATGAAGAGCGAAAACTGGACATTTTCATTCGTCATTATGCCCATCCCGATAAATCAGGCTACCAGCTGATTTTTTAGTCACGCGTAACCAAGGAAAGTGGTTTACCTTCACCGCGGCTTGAATAGTTGAAGGGATTTTATTCAAGGAACGACCGATGCCCGGTAAGGCGTTGCAACAACGTACTTCCTGACTTCTCCTGTTCATAGCATGTTGACTAAATCGATCATGCCCATGACACGCTCAGCTACCTCTATTCGAACATTGGTAAAGCAGCACTTTAAGCTTACCATCACTGATGTAATCCCGCTTGCTGGTGAAGTTGACCTGAACTACCGTCTATCGACTACTGAAGGTGATCAACTTACGCTGAAGATTTCAGCCCCCGGAGCTGACCCGCAGGCTATCGGATTCGAGGCAGCGATAATGAACTTCCTGGCTGAGCAGCAACTGTCAGTCACCACGCCGGTGCCCCTTGGAGCAACCGTTACTCTCTCAGACGGTAGCCTCATGCGTTTGCAGACCTGGGTTCCCGGCAAGCCCTTGGGCGAGGTCGCCCCCATCACCAGTCAGCTAAGAAAGCAATGGGGGATGATTGTCGGGGAGCTCACGAAAGCGCTTGCCGGGTTTCAGCATCCGCATGCCCCGCAAAGCTATAAGTGGAACCCTAGCCAAACCCTCGATGTCCGGCCACTGCAGAAATACATGACTGCCGAGCAACAAACACTAGCAAATCATTTCTGGGATCGGTTTGAAGCCACCACCTACCCCGTTCTGCACCAGTTCCCCGTAAGCATCAATTATAACGATGCCCACTGGGATAATCTCCTGGTAGGTACAGACGGACAAATAAGCGGCCTGATCGATTTCGGCGATGCCATGCAGACGCACACCATCAACGAATTGGCTATCGCCTGCGCTTACGCAGGCATGCATGTTCCTGACCCGCTCGGGGCGATGTCTGAGGTCATCTCGGGCTTCTCGCTGCCACTATCCGCGCTGGAATGTGACCACCTGCTGAATTTCATCACTGGCAGGATGCTTATCACGGTAGCGGTAGCTGCCGAAAACGCTACGCTTTATCCCGAAAATGCCTACCTCCAGGTGAGTGCCGCTCCGGCCTGGGCCCTACTTGAGAAGTTGCGCCTGATCCCTCCAGCACTGGCCGCAGCTCATTTCCGGGTAGCCGCGGGGCTATCGGCTCACCCTAACGCTTCACGTTTCAATACGTGGGCGTCGACAGCAACATTCTCCCCCGTCGTCAAACTAGCGGACAGGAAAGTGATAGCAATGGATTTTTCCGTTGGCAGCCTCGACTTAGGCAATCACAGCAATTTCACCGAGTTGGCAGCTTTTACCCGCCACGTCAGCCGCTGGCTGGAAGACCGCGACGCGGCCTTTGGTGTAGGTGGATACGGAGAGATGCGTCCGGTGTACACTACCGATGATTTTGCTACCGAAGGAAACAATGGCCCAAGATGGCGCACGACACACTTAGGCATTGACGTATGGGGACCAGCCAAAACAGCCGTCTATGCCCCTTATCCGGGTCGGGTACACAGCATTGGGACCGACCCTACCAAGGGAGGATACGGGGCAGTGATCATCCTGGAGCATGCTACGGACCAGGGGCTTCCTTTTTATACGCTCTATGGACATCTATCGGCAGCTTCCATAAAGGCTCTTAGGGCGGGCGCGCAGGTGCAAAGTGGGGACCTTATAGCAACCTTTGGGGACATCGAAGAAAACGGCGGCTGGCCGCCGCATCTCCACTTTCAGGTGATGCTGGAGACATTGAATTTTTCCGGAGATTATCCGGGAGTTGCTTACCCTGAAGAACGGGACGTATGGCTGGGCTTGTGTCCTGACCCACACCCTTTCCTACCTGAATTAAGCCAGCAGGTCAAAGATCAGCTCATGCCGGTGGTCACCGAAGACCGGGAACAAACCAAGCGGAAACTAGGAAGCCGGCGCGGCTCCAAACTCGGTTATTCCCTCTCAGTTTCCTACCAGCGGCCATTACACATTGTCCGCGGAGCCGGACAATTCCTCTACAACACTACCGGACGGAGGTTCCTCGACACCGTCAACAATGTGGCCCACGTGGGCCACGAGCATCCGGAAGTGGTACGGGCCCTGCAACGGCAGTCCGCTGTACTGAACACCAATAGCCGTTACCTGCACGAAGGAATTGTGTCCTTTGCTGAAGCGCTTACCGCTACCCTGCCCGATGCTTTATCCGTCGTTCACTTCGTCAATTCCGGTAGTGAGGCCAACGAGCTGGCCCTCCGGATGTGCGAAGCCTGGTCGGGCACCCGTAACATGCTTGCCGTTGAGGTTGGCTATCATGGGAACACGGGGCGGACAATTGATGTCTCCAGCTATAAGTTTGACGGTAAAGGCGGCGTAGGCGCGCCGCCCCAAACGACCATCGTTCCGATGCCTGATACTTTCCGGGGGCGCCACCGCGACTCCGGGACGGCGGCAAAAGACTACGCCAACTACCTCCACGCCGCCATCCAACGGGCAGAAAATGCCGGAGAACGGTTCGGCGGATTCATCTGTGAATCTATTTTAAGCTGTGGTGGACAGGTGGTACTACCAGACGGCTACCTCAAGGAGGCTTACCAGGCCGTGCGCACGCACGGTGGGCTTTGTATTGCTGACGAGGTGCAGGTAGGACTTGGCCGGGTCGGCAGCCATTGGTGGGGCTTTGAATTGCAGGGGGTAGTTCCTGACATAGTCACCATTGGCAAGCCATTGGGTAACGGGCACCCGCTGGGTGCCGTGGTTTGTACTCCAGAAGTAGCCGCCAACTTCGCCAATGGAATGGAGTACTTCAACACCTTTGGAGGGAATCCGGTCAGCTGTGCGGTTGGGCAGGCGGTGCTGCGCACCGTCCGCGAAGAAGGCCTGCGGGAGCAGGCCCAGGCAACCGGGCAATACCTGAAAACATTGCTGACGGAGCTGCAGGGTACACACTCAATAATCGGGGATGTCCGGGGAGAGGGGTTGTTTCTGGGTTTCGAGCTGGTAGAGCCTGACCTGGCACCTGCGACCGCGCCCGCCAAATACCTCAAGAACCGCATGCGGCATCTCGGATTCCTGATGAGCACTGATGGACCGCACGAAAACGTTATTAAAATCAAACCGCCCATGTGCTTTACCCGCAAGAATGCGCAGCAGCTCGTGCATTACCTGGACCGGGTCTTCAGGGAAGACCCGCTGAGGAGCTATTAACTATTTCGGAAAGTTGACACCACCGCAATGAAGGCATCAATGTCTTCGACCCGCGTAGCTACTCCAAAGCTGATGCGGGTAGCGCCCCGGATCTCACTTAACCGGGCAAGAATTTCCCCTCCCTCCAGGCTACCAAGGGCAGAGAAAGTTTCCCGCAATTCTTCGGGCGTAATCCGGCTGTTGACTTCGTCCAAACCAGGATTGCAAAAGCATCCTGAGCGTACAGATATTCCCGCAGCGGCAGCTTTAGCTTCCACTTCTTTAAAACAGACACGTTTTCCCTGAGCGTTAAGCACACTCATGATGATGGTTCCACCGCAGTCTGTACGGTCCTCTGGCCCGTAAATGCGCAATAGTGGCGCACCGCTGTCATGCCTTAATTCTCGTAAGCGCTGATGCGCCAAGTCACTGAGGAACCGTACGCGTTCAGTAATACGGTTGATACCGATTGAATTGAGGAAGGCCAACCCGGTAGTTATCGCGGGTAATTCCAGGTAATTGATGGTGCCATTTTCATAACGTTCGTGGTCATTGGCTAAAAGGTGTTCGGGAACGCATACGCCTGCAATACGGACGTTACCCCCGGCAAACCAGCGCTTTTGCAAAAGGGTAAAGGCGGATTTTCTGACCAACAAGCAACCAATTCCGGTAGGAAAACCAAACATCTTGTAGAAAGACAGGGCGACGAAGTCTGGTTGTACCAAGCTCAGATCAAGACGGTTTGTGGGGGCGAAAGCAGCAGCATCCAGCAAAGTTTTCCATCCTTTTTGGCGAGCCCTTTTTACCCACGACAGGGCATGCTTCACGCCGGAGACATTGGACTGTGCCGGGTAAGCGAACAGCCGGGGTCCGGCTGTGGGCGTATTAAGTAATTGATCGAGTCGCTGCTCGTCAATAGTGAGGTTAGTAGCGCACACAGGGGCATAACGAAATTTGCCCCCTGCATTGCGGCAGTATTCCCGGATACCATTGACGCTATTATGATTGTCGGTTAACAACAGGTATTCACTGTCTGCTTGCCAGGGAAAGCATTCCCCCACTATTTTAAGTGCCCCACTGGCATTACTCGTGAAAATGCAGAAATACGCTTCACTGGCGTTGAAATATTCCAGTACGCTTCGCCTTGCTTCCTCGGTTAGCTCCGTTGCCTTTAGCGACGTAGGGTTAGTTGAATGTGGGTTGCCAAAAACGCCCGCGGTGAGGCGGGCAAAATGCTCGTCCAGTTGACACTGGGCATATAATCCTCCTCCCGTGTAATCCAGGTAGTGGTGTCCGCCCGCAGCAAGGCGGCTAAACTCTCGGGAGATCAATTCCTCGAAGAACATATTACTGGAAAAGGATCTGCTATTGTGTTTTTGCCTTCTGAATAGTGTAGTCAGCAAACTCATGCAAGGGTGTATTTACCAGCTTAATCTCCGTTTACGATAATGTTGTTACAGCAATTGCTTTGTTTTTTTTGCGTGAAACAAAAAAAGGTCCGGTTTTCACCGGACCCACTGTGATTTAAGGTTAATTGTTCTAGCCGTTATTACTTACAGCGTTAGTGATACTCCGCCTTTTACTCTTGCGTTCACTAAGCTCTCGCTGCGCTGCTTCGATTTTTCGGGTGAGTTCCCTCAGGTTTGTGCGGAATTCTACGTTTTCTTGTTGTAGTTTTTCGATCCGATTCTCATTTTTCACAATATCTTCCTCTGTCTCAGCGAATGCTTCCCGCAGGTCTTGTAGACGCTCTTGAGTAGCAGCTACTTGCTGATTATGGTATTCAGGTAGATAGCTACTTAAAAAGTCGTCGAACAGGTTCTGCAGCCCGGCAAATGCTTGGGTCTCCGTACGGTCAATGTAATTCTCTAACCCTTTGGAAGCAAAAATGCTCATTCGGGTGGCACCGCCGCGGGCTTCTGTCTCCGTGAATAGGGTGATGTTTTCCGGTGAGATTCCCGGGATGGTAACTCCCTCTGCTGAGCGGATGTTCTTATCCCCAAATAGACCGCCGCCTTTCATGTTAATATCGTAGCGGTCATCAAGCCAATCATCAAATGCTTTTTGCACATCTTTTCGTTCTGGTTGAATGGTGACAGACAGTACATCAACCTGTTCTTTTTCGTACACAATACTACTAGGGGTTATATCCCCGATTTGTGCGGACAACGGGAGCACGTTTAAAAGCAGCAAAACAAAAGGGATAAGGCGATAAAAGCTTTTCATAGTTAAATAATTTCTGGAGGCAGGTGGTGGTTTGGCGATGCGAAAAAATTCGCGTTAACCTCTCCTGCACTGTAAATAGTCTGCCGTTATCACGGAATTGCCCTACATAATGTTCGCTTTCCCTAAACGAAAGAAGCCCGATCCACAGTAAAGTGAATCGGGCTTCTTGTTAAGTTGTAAGTCTTGCTTACTTCTCTTTCATGAACTCGTCAATCTTGTCTTTGTGTACCATTACCTCTTTGTAAGAGTACTTACCCGTTTCAGGGTTCTTGACGGATTTTACTACTTTGATGTAGTCGCGGCCGGAGCCTGCGTTGGCAGCACGTTGGCCTACCCGGGAGTTCTTAGATACCTTAGCCATGGTTGGATGGTTTTATTACCAATAACGACAAGTGGCGCTACTGATTAGTTTAATCTGCTTACTTGATTTCCCGGTGGATGGTCATCTTACGCAGGATAGGATTGTACTTCTTGAGTTCGAGACGATCCGGAGTGTTCTTCCGGTTCTTCTGCGTTACGTAGCGGCTGGTGCCTGGCTGACCACTGGTCTTGTGCTCGGTGCACTCCAAAATGATCAGGTTACGATTGCCTTTGCTTTTCTTAGCCATGGTCAGGGATGTTTAGAGCTTTACGCCAGTTTCGATGCCCTTGGCTTCCAGCTTCTTAACGTAAGCGTAGACACCAAGCTTATTGATGGTCCGCATAGCGGAGGTAGAGATACGAAGGGTAACGAACTTACCCGTTTCAGGAACGAAGAACTTCTTCTTCTGAATGTTAGGTACAAAACGACGCTTCGTCTTCCGGTTGGAGTGGGAAACATTGTTGCCGCTGATTGGCTTCTTACCCGTTAGTTTACAAACTTTGGACATCGTAATATAAGTTGAATGACCCGAAGGTCTTAGAACAAAAAAGCAGACCGAAGTCTGCCTTTAGCGATGCTAACCCAAGCTTACCCTAAGTCAGGTCTGCACCCTTAAAACATGATCCGTGAAGGATCCGTTGTGACCGCGTCAGGATTCGAACCTGAAACCTCTTGATTCGTAGTCAAGTGCTCTATCCAGTTGAGCTACGCAGCCATTACCCCTTTCGGAGCGGGTGCAAAGGTAATACCATTTTTTAAATAGCACAATAGTGAAAGACTTTTTTTAGAAGTTTTTTCTGCAAAAGTGATCAACTGTGAACTCAGATGCATTTAGCGGGATATTATCTGTTGGAACGATCACGCTGCTCATGGATAAACTGAAGGAACAAATTAGTCCAATGAAAAAACGTCCCCGAATTCAGCGACCTGCATGCCAGCAGCAAGAACAGCGGCATATTCAGCGGAGGAAGCATCCAGTAATCGATTCGTGTGGTTGAAGTGGATAAAAGTCACTTTGGCACGTTCTTCCACTGGCAACTCTGATAAGCGTTCAATGCTCTCAGACACGAAAGGGTGTGGGATCTGGGAAATGTCTCTGGTGTTAAGTTCCGCTCCGTTAAAGAAAGTACCATCGACGAAGGCAACATCTACAGTCGTGATGAGGGAGTCTATTGAACGATCCCAACGCTCCCATTTGTCGATGTCCGGAATAAAGAGTGCCGACTTAGCGGGCCCCTCGATGCGGTAGCCAACCGTCTCTGAAAATTCATCGCGGTGCGGGACCCGAAAGGGAGTCACCTTGATGCCTGGTGATAATATGATGGTACTGTCAGCGCGTAGCGGCTGCAGGCTGATGTTATTCACTGCCACCAGCTGGCTCCAGGGACCATTGTTCTTTAGAAACTGTTGCATTCCAGGCATGGCGTAGACAGGTGTCTCATCAGCATTGGTGGCTTCCCGGCCGAGATACATCAATCCGGTATAGTGGCCGATGTGCGCATGCGTGAGAAATATCCCATCGGGTAGCTCTGTCTCTTGTCCGGAAAAAGCGCGAAGCTTTTTGGTTTGTCTACTAATATCCGGACTAGCCTCAAAAAGAAACTGCTTACCAGCATCCACATCGACCAGGCCAAGGGTGGTCACCTGGCGCGTAGGGTCAGGAGCCTCAAATAATTCCTGACAACAAGCTTTTTTGCAAGCAATGTGAGGAGATCCTGCATCCTGAACTGTCCCCAAAACAATTAACTGCACTCCTTCAGCAGTTGGCGTTGGCGGCTCGGCGACAGCTACCTCTGCGGGGGGAGAGGTGCAAGCCCAGAGAAAGAGGAACGAAAAAAGGGGGTAATATCTAGTTGGCATCTTTTTTGGTTTCAAGACCTGTCCCTGGCCCAATTACGTCATCTTTTACCACTCTCCGGTAAATGCTTACTATGCTCACTGCCGCCAGCATCCCTAAACCGGCACCCGCGATGATGTCTGCCGGATAGTGTTTTGCCACGTAGACCTGCGCCAGCGCTATTGTTGCAGCCCAGATAAAAATACCAAGGCGCCATCCCCAGGCGCGATCGGCCAGCCAAGTAAGACTCAAGACCATAGCCAGAGCAAAATGGTTCGTGGCATGGTTGGAGGGAAAGCTGAACACCCCGCCACAATTAACTATCTCACGAACATTATCATCAACGGCACAGGGGCGTAATCTGCCAACCCATGGTTTGAGCACTGAGGCTGCTACCTGATCCGCCACCGTAAGGGTCACACCAATAGCAAGTAAAAGGTAAATGGTGCGTTTCCAACCGTAGCTTCTCCAGAGCAGGACCACCATGACCAAATACAAAGGTATCCAGGTAGTCTTTTCCCGGTACACTGGCAATACCGTATCCAGGAAGGGGTTAGCCAGATCGTAATGGATAAATTCAAAAAGGGCAAGATCAAGCTCCATGAAGGGATACGGTTACGCTGATGGTCAGTTTTGCTATCAAGGCAAAGCTACGCAGTATGACTTTACTTTCTCATCGCTTGCACTACCTTCGCACCAGCAGTCAAGAGCAAGACCGCAACCTTGTTCGTATTCCTGCCTGCTAACGCTACCTGCTCTTGTTTATCCTATGCTAGGGTAAGCAAATAAGACCCGGTCTCAACATAGCGTTACCTCCCTAAAACGATTAAGAAGCATATCCCATGCCTTTAAAAAAGTCTATCTCCGGTTTTCGTGGCACCATTGGCGGAAAAGCCGGTGACAACCTCACCCCGGAAGATATTGTCGCGAACGTTGCCGGCTACGGTGTTTGGTTATTGGAAACAGGTGCTCGGCCCCTGGTGGTGATCGGCCGGGATGGCCGGCCCTCCGGGCCGGTGGTAAAAGCCATCACTGCTGCTACGCTGCAGTCTTTAGGTATTGACGTGATCGATTGCGACTACGCAACAACGCCTACCGTTGAAATGGCCGTCGTGCAACAGCAAGCGGGTGGCGGCATCATTCTCTCGGCAAGCCACAACCCGAAGTCTTATAACGCACTCAAGTTATTGAACGATAAGGGAGAGTTCATCTCAGCCACTGACGGTGCGCGCCTGATGGAGATCGCCGCCCAGGGAGATATCACCTACTGTGAAGTGGACGACCTTGGTGAAGTGATCAATGATGACACTGCCCTCCCCCATCACATTCAGGCAGTATTGGAGCACCCGCTGGTGGAAGTGGAAGCCATCAAAAAAGCTGGCTATAAGGTCATACTCGATGCCGTAAACTCCGTCGGAGCCATCTCCATCCCCCCGCTCTGCGAAGCCCTCGGCGTGTCTTGCACAGTAATTAATGGTGAACTGAACGGTCAGTTTGCCCATAACCCCGAACCGCTGCCGGAACATCTCGGTGGGCTGATGGAGGCCGTAGCCGCCCATGGTGCGGATCTGGGTATTGCCGTTGATCCGGATGTAGACCGCCTTGCCCTTATTGGTCCTGGTGGTCGCTGGATCGGCGAAGAGTACACCCTCGCGGCAGTAGCTGATTACTACCTTAGCCGAAAGCCCGGTCCGGTGGTCAGTAATATGTCCTCCAGCCGGGTGGTTGCCGACATTGCCAAGCGCTACGGTCAAGCCTACTACGCCTCAGCCGTAGGAGAGGTTAATGTAGTAGCCAAAATGAAAGCCGTCGAGGCAGTTATCGGGGGAGAAGGTAACGGGGGAATCATTGACCCGGAATTACACTACGGTCGAGATTCTCTGATCGGGTTGGCGTTGGTGCTTAGCCATCTTGCCACTTCGGGCAAGACCATCAATGAGCTCAGGGACAGCTACCCACACTACGAAATGATCAAGGACAAAAAGGCCGTTGACAAAGCGTATGACCTTACCGCTGCCTTTCAGCGGGTACGCACCGCTTTTCCTGACGTGCCGACCAACGATGCTGACGGCCTTAAACTGGATTTCCCTGACGGTTGGGTCCACCTGCGTGCCTCAAACACTGAGCCTATCGTCAGGGTCTATGCGGAGGCTCCGACTAAAGAACGTGCGCAGGAACTAGCAGACGGGATCAAGGAACTCCTTTAGTGTGTCTACACGGCCAGGAATAAGCCAGAGACTGCTCTTATTAGGTTAGTAACATATCTGGATATAGCCAATGGGCCGGCCCACTTGGCCACAGGCATCCTATTGGCTTTTTACCGAGCAGCCGTCCGGACAACAATTGCCCCGGGGAAAACTGCCTTGTACAGCCGAACTGATTAGCTAACGGGTTAGCTAAAAAAACAGGCCGCTGGCCTCCATTGCGGAGACCAGCGGCTTTGTTTATTTGTGCGCTTGCACGCAAGAGGGAGACAGTCTTACTTTTCTACCTCTTCGAATTCAACGTCCTGTACGTCGTCTTCCGCAGCGGCACCGCCAGCGTCAGCTCCGGCATCCGCACCCGCGGCACCTTCAGCGGCTTGCTGGGCCTGGTAAATGTCCTGGCTAGCAGCGTTCCACGCTGCCGTCAGTGCTTCAGTTGCAGCATCGATACGCTCGATGTCTTCAGCCTTGTGCGCCTCACGCAGGTCATTAAGACTGGTCTCGATAGCTTCCTTCTTCTCAGCAGGAATCTTCTCACCGTACTCCTTCAACTGCTTGTCCGTCTGGAATACCAACTGATCAGCAGCATTGATCTTTTCGATCCGGGTCTTCGCCTGCGCGTCAGCCTCTGCGTTAGCTTCAGCTTCAGCCTTCATGCGTGCGATATCGTCTTCGGACAGACCAGTACCAGCTTCAATCTTGATGCTCTGCTCTTTGCCAGTTCCTTTGTCTTTGGCGGACACTTCCAGCAGACCATCAGCGTTCAGGTTGAAGGTTACTTCAATCTGAGGTACACCGCGTGGTGCAGGTGGAATATCTCCGAGGACAAAGCGGCCGATAGGACGGTTGTCCTTACTCATGGAACGCTCACCCTGTAAAACGTGGATTTCAACGCTTGGCTGGTTGTCGCTGGCCGTCGAGTAGACCTTAGACTTCTTCGATGGGATAGTCGTGTTCGCTTCAATGACCTTATCCATCATGCCACCCATTACCTCAATACCGAGGCTCAGAGGGGTGACGTCAAGGAGCAGTACATCTTTCACGTCGCCGGAAAGAACACCGCCCTGAATAGCGGCCCCTACGGCTACTACTTCATCGGGGTTCACCCCTTTGTTTGGCTTTTTACCGAAGAATTTCTCAACAGCTTCCTGGATGGCGGGAATACGGGTAGAACCACCAACGAGAATAACTTCGTCAATCTCATCTTTGCTCAGGCCAGCATCTTTCAGTGCCTGCTCACAAGGAGCCAGCGTCCGCTGTACCAGTTCGTCAGCAAGCTGTTCAAACTTAGCCCGGGAGATCTTCACCACCAAGTGCTTAGGCACCCCGTCAACGGCCGTGATGTAAGGGAGGTTAACTTCCGTTTCCGTGCTGGAGGAGAGTTCAATCTTAGCTTTCTCAGCGGCTTCTTTGAGGCGCTGTAAAGCCAT
>CAZTTF010000209.1:0-13728 GCA_964616365.1 uncultured Lewinella sp.
GGCACAAAAACTCTCCCCGTTATGGCTCTTAAGTACCGTCGTGTAATGCTGAAATTGAGTGGTGAAACCCTGATGGGCGACCAACAATACGGCATCGACTCTAAAATGCTTACGTATTACACCAAGCAGATCAAAGAGCTGATTGATATCGGAGTGGAAGTTGCCGTTGTGATCGGGGGAGGGAACATCTTCCGCGGCCTCTCGGCCGCCGAGTCAGGGGTAGAGCGTACTCAGGGTGATTACATGGGCATGCTGGCTACCGTGATTAATGGCATGGCCTTGCAGTCCATGATGGAAACTCACGGCGTATTTACCCGCCTGATTTCCGCCATTAAAATGGAGCAGATTGCAGAGCCCTACATCCGGCGCCGCGCAGTTCGCCACCTGGAAAAAGGCCGGGTGGTGATTTTCAGTGCCGGGACCGGCAACCCTTATTTTACCACCGACAGCGCCGCAGCGCTGCGGGCCAACGAGATCAAGGCCGATATCGTACTGAAGGCAACACGTGTGGATGGTATCTATACCGCAGACCCGGAGAAAGATCCTTCTGCGACTAAGTATGACACCATCACTTTTAAAGAAGTAATGGCCAAGGGCCTCAAGATTATGGACCAGGCGGCGTTTGCTCTCTGCGCCGAAAACAACCTGCCTATCGTTGTTTTTGATATTAACGAACCTACCAACCTTCGCCGGATCATGTTCGGGGAGACTGTAGGCACGCTGGTAACGAACTAATATTCAGATCAGTACGGATTGGGTTATATTTGTCACCCCCCAGTTTTTCGATCACATCTGTTGCAAACGCACCATATTACTTTTCCTCCTGGTTTTTGTTACGAAGACCAGCTTTGCCAGGGATTTTCCTGCCGGACTTAGCACGGCGGAGAAAACTGATTACCTGATTACCTCTGTGGACTCTCTGATGGAGGCCAGGTTAGCCTTACTCGACACCAGCATAATGGAGTACCGGCTAACGCGGGAAGTCCGAAGAAGGATTTTCAACTACGTTGAGCACTGGCCCGTAGCGGTCGGTAGGCTACTCGCGCGCTCAGCAAGGTTTTTCCCCATTTTTGAGGAGCAGTTACAGGCGGCGGGGATGCCCCTGGGATTAAAGTACATCACGGTGCAGGAAAGCGCCCTCCGCCCCTGGGCCGTAAGTCAGGTCGGTGCCGGAGGTCTCTGGCAGTTGATGCCCGGCACTGCCCGGGAGTTGGGGCTTACTGTTAACAAAGAGCTGGACGAGCGCCTGGACCCTGAACTTGGGTGTGCTGCCGGTTTGACCTACCTGCAGCGGCAGTACGAAACGTACGGAGACTGGTCGTTGGCACTTGCCGCTTACAATTGTGGACCGGGGAATGTTAACCGGGCCCTCAGGCGAAGCCGGGGGCGCAGTTACTGGGCCATTCGCCGCCACCTGCCCCGCGAGACGCGGGGCTACCTGCCTAACATTATTGCCGCAGCCTACGTGATGGCTTTTCACCACGAGCATGAGGTGACGTCTAATCCGATGGAGTTGGATCTACAAATTACGGAAGCCATCACGGTGTACCGACGGTTGAGCCTTTACCGCGTTGCCCAGGTTACCGGCCTGCGGCCGGAAGTGGTGGTGGAGCTCAACGCGCAGTACCTGCGCGGCTACCTTCCGGGGATGCCGGGAGGGCACCGGCTTCGCTTGCCTACGAGAGTAATGCCCGCCATGCAGCAGTATCTGCAACTGCACCCATCCAGTGAAAAAGAAGAGGATTTCTTCCCTCCCTGGTCCAGCCCCCTACTCAATAACGGAGCCTTGAATACGGACCAACACTATGGCCTCTATTCAACGCTCGCCACCGAACAAGATACCAGCCTGCGGCAGGTAGCCCAGACCTTCGCCATCCCTGTAGACCAACTCGCTATCTGGAGCAATCGGGGAGAATATGACTCGCTTAGCGTTGGCGACCAGTACTACTTTTACCGGATCGAGCAATTCCGACGGTATGACCCAAGGGTGCGAGATGTGCCACCTCCAATATCACTCATCAACAACTTCCCTGCGGGCCCGATCACCATCCCCGATCGGCGCCCTCAAATTGGTAACCTTCGACCACCGGAACCACTCCCTCCGACAAAGAAGCCAGGTATTTTTCAGACCTTAAAAAGGTGGTTTGACTAGCGCCTTGGGCTATTGCTCAATCTCTGCTTGAAACTTATCATCAATGCGTTGTTCTCCTGATAGCTTACCGCAATTCCATTAAATTTTACCCGTAGTATGTCCGTCGCCATTTCTGTGCAAGACCTATCCGTCTCTTACGATCGTAAGCGCGTGTTAAGCAACATTTTTTTCGAAGTAGAAGAAGGCCGCCGATACGGTATTCTGGGGCCAAATGGCTCAGGAAAATCCACCTTGCTTAAAGCGATTTTGGGACTGATCGAAGATTACGACGGCACCGTGGAGGTCCTCGGACAGGATGTTCGTAATGTTCGCCGACGGGTGGTTTATGTTCCTCAGCGGAGCGAGATTGACTTCACGTTTCCCGCGACGGTTAAGGACGTCGTCCTCATGGGCCGTTATCCCCACAAAAAGGTTTTTCAACGGCTAAATGCCGAAGATCATCGGTTGGCAAATGAAGCCATGGAAGAACTTGGAATAACAGATTTGCAAAACCGGCAGATTGGCGAACTCTCCGGTGGTCAGCAGCAGCGTACTTTCCTTGCCCGGGCACTTGCGCAGCAGGCAGATGTTCTGTTGCTGGATGAGCCATTTGTGGGTGTTGACATTCCTACGGAGGAAAAAATAATCGAAGTACTGCGTCGGCTATCAGCAGCAGGGAAGACACTGATGGTCGTGCACCATGACCTCCAGGCGGTACCGGAATACTTTGACCACGTGGTACTGCTTAACCAACGTCTCGTGGCTGCCGGGCCTACGGAAGAGGTGTTTACACCGGAAACCCTACGGCGGGCGTTCGGTGGGCAACTTGCGTTGTTGCAGCAAGCCGGGCAGATTGCCAGCACCAGATCGCCGCAACGTTAGCACTTCAGGGGCCACCCCGACAAGCGTCAGTACCATACCGAATCAGGGGCCGCTTCCCGAAAATAGTTGGTACTTCCCGAATCTCCCCCTAATTTTAAGTCATCGTTCAACTCCCCTTTCTCTTTAGAAGGTTTTTTTCGAACCCCCACCCACCAAAAACCCTTGAACAAGTATCCTATTTTGGAGACTTGCCCATTAATTAAATCAGCCCCATGCTTTTTCGTAAGCTTTTGCTCTTTTCTTTATTATTGATAAGCCCCTTCCTGGATGCACAATCTAACCTCAATGGTACTTGGGAAGGCTTCATGACAATCGGGGGTATTTACTCGAATGAGGCATTACCGATGCAACTTTACCTGACATCGAACAAAGGGGTGATCGAAGGACGCAGTTATGTACAGCTGCCCGACGGGAGCACCTTGCGCATGGACCTGGCCGGGGAGCTATACCGGGACGGTTCCATCCATTTACTGGAGACGGCCTTTGCCGGCGATGAGTTCAATGAGCGTTTACCGAAATTCAACCGCAAGTACCAGATCATTTTTCGTGATGACATCTGGAATCCCGAGCTGATTGGCTTTTGGCAGGAAATCAAGGAGGAGATCTTCGCCCCAAAACGTCGGCGAGGCCGCATGACCCTGACGAAAAGGAAGGTCAAAGGAGTTTAAGCGCCGGCTAAGCCAAACTCACTTTTTCTCCATCTCCGAGTACTGCGAACCATCGTTATAGGCCGTTAATACTTGCCTGACAGTTTCTGTCAGGTTAGTGGGTAAGCCTTTCAGGGGCCACCATTCCACATTTTCAAATTTTTCTTTCTCTCTGCTTTTAGGCTTCCCGTGGTAGTAATATGCCCGGAAGTAAAGGATGACCCGGTGCTCTTTCTTAGAGCGCTTATGCAATACGTGAACCAGTTCAAGATCATGCGGGGCCAAAGAAATACCGGCCTCTTCCCAACTCTCCCGAATCAGCGTCTGCACAGCAAACTCCTGACGTTCGATTGTCCCGCCTACCAAAGTGTAGTTTCCGCCGTTCGGCTTTGTTTGTTTCAACAACAAAATGCTTCCGTGATTCTGTAACAGGAGGCGGGCTTTAAGAGATACAGAGAATTTTGCCATAACAGTGGTTGAGGAAAAGCGAGAGAAGAACAGTCTGCCCAGCTGAAAATAGTTACTTTTGCGTACAGCTAATCCTTTGACCGCGAAAGATAAGTAGCTTATGCTTAAGCGGCCGGGCGATGATAAAAATCATTGTCGGGAACCGATCTGAAAGGTGTAACGTTTGTACCTTGACTAATCATTGTTAATTTACAAAGCACATTTCGTGCTTACTTCTTTGGATAAAGGATCATACTGAAAGCAATACTATATGCGCTACGACAATGTCCTAGAAACCATTGGCAGCACCCCACTTATTAGTCTTGACCGCATCTGCGGAGATCGCATCTCCGCAAAGGTTTACGGCAAGGTGGAGTCTTTCAATCCCGGTCAATCTGCTAAAGACCGGACAGCACTCTACATGATTGAGCAGGCCGAAAAAAAGGGTCGCATCAAAGAGGGAGCTACCATTATTGAAGCAACAAGTGGCAACACCGGCTACAGTATTGCGATGATTGCCGCCGTGAAAGGGTACAAATGTATCCTTACGCTTACCGACAAGGCCGGACCTGAGAAACAGGCCCTGCTCAAAGCACTCGGCGCCGAAATCATTCTCTGCCCAAAAGATGCTGCTCCGGAGGACCCGGACTCCTACTATTCCCAGGCGGAACGCCTGGCAGCAGAGATCCCCAACAGCTTCTACCTGCGCCAAAACTGGAACCTTGACAACAGCGGTGCTCATTATCACAGTACTGGCCCTGAAATCTGGAACGATACTGAAGGTAAGGTGACGCATTACGTATGCTGTGCCGGAACCGGCGGCACCCTTTCGGGTACTGCTCGTTACCTCAAGGAACAAAACCCGGACGTAACAATTGTTGGTGTTGATGCCTATGGCTCCGTCTTGAAAAAGTACTGGCAGACCGGTGTATTTGACAGCAATGAAATCTTCAGCTGGAAAGTCGAAGGGCTCGGAAAAACCATTATCCCCGACAACGTTGCCTTCGACCTCATCGATGAGTTCATTAAGGTAGGTGATCGCGCCGCTGCGCTGCGCGTGCGGGAGATTGCACGCAAAGAAGGATTACTGCTGGGCTACAGCTCTGGTGCTGCCCTCGAAGCCGTATTCGCCATGCGCAAGCAACTAACTGCCGACGACGTCGTCGTTGTCTTGTTCCCCGATCACGGTACCCGTTACCTCGGTAAAGTCTACAACGAAGAGTGGATGAAGGAGCAAGGCTACCTCACCCCCAGTGGAGAGCCGGCAGCCTACAGCGTAAAACACCTGCAAAGGATGTACCGTGTGTACAAACGTATGTACGGAAGAAAAATCAAACAGCGGCTCAAACTGGTATCAGACTAAGCTCGTTTTCTATTTGCATTAGCTAACATTACAAAGAAGAGATACTTTCATTCGCTATGAAACCTCAATCAAAGAAATTCAAATCCAACGGGGCAGCTCCTCCAATGTTTGAGAACAAGCTTCTCAACCGACTGACCCAGACGCATATCGCCACACCAATCATCATCTTCCTGGTGTACGCTACCTGCCTGCTCGTTTATACCGTGCTGAAAACAGACGTTATGCCCCTGGCCATCATCGGTCTGTTCTTTGCCGGCACCCTGGGCTTCACCTTCACGGAGTACGTCGTTCACCGCTGGGTGTACCACCCTCCTCACGGTGCTTCTGACAAGTACAAGGAGATGACCTACAACATGCACGGGTTTCACCACGACTACCCGAAAGACAAAAAGCGCCTGGCCATGCCGCCAGTGCTGGCAGTACTCATCTCCACCATCTTGCTCTTCCTCTTTGAGCTGGTGCTGGCCCAGTACTCCTTTGCCTACCTTGCTGGCTTCGTAACCGGCTATGCGATGTACCTCGTCGTACACTACACCGTACACATGTACCCACCACCCAAAAACTTCCTCAAAGCGCTATGGGTGAACCACTCCATCCACCATTACAGCGAGAATGAGATCCTCTTCGGGGTGTCTCAGCCGTTGTGGGATTATGTTTTCGGCACAATCCCCAAAACCGCTAAAGACAAGAAGCTGGCGGTGGAGATCAGTCGCTAAGTGGAAGATCCGTCCCAAAAGGAGTGGTATCAGCAGTTCGTCAAGCAGCACGAACTCGCCTACGGATGCGTGCCTCCCCCCTGGGAGGCCATCCCCAATAGCCATCCCTTAAGCCTACGCTGGCGAATGGGTTACGGAGAAAGTCTCGCAAGTGTTTTTCCGAGGTGGCTGGAGCAGTACTTCCCCACGGAAGAAAGCAGGATTGCTTTTTTCTGGAAGCATCCGCCGCCACCCCGTTGGCAGCCCTACCTGATTGCAGCGGTCTTCCCCGATGCCGAAGTTGATTTCGAAGAGAGCATCTTCGAAGCAGGCTGGTATGAGCACTCCGGCTACCCCGCAAAACTGAAAGCCCTAGGCTTTCGGGACACCGAGCGTTTCCGGGAAGACTTCGACGACCCCAAGTGGGTAGAACAGGACCAACCGTAAGAGCTGCCCGCCGCACCACACGCCAATAAAAATCTTCATGGCTCAATATATCGAGGACGTACATGATGTTGCCCGGATGATCCCCGAAGGGCGCGTGACCAATTACGGCGCGATTGCGGATTTCCTGACGCTCGGCAGTGCCCGCATGGCCGGATGGGCGATGAATCAGGCATTTAGCGATCCTTCCATTCCCGCGCACCGCGTTGTTAACCGCAAGGGAGAGCTTAGTGGACGCAACCATTTTGCCACGCCAACGCTTATGCAAGAGCGACTGGAAGCCGAAGGCGTCGAGGTCGTCGACAACAAAATTGTCAACTTTAAGGAGGTTTTCTGGTCGCCCACTGAACTACTCAAATGATTCGCTTACTTCTCGAAACGGCTACTGAAGTCTGTTCCGTGGCCGTCGCCCGGGACAGCGTCATCCTGGCGGAACACACTACCCTGGAAGCACACCAGCATTCCAGCCACCTGACGCTGTTCATTCAGCAAGTCGTACAGCAGGCCGGCATCAAGTTCTCCGACCTGGAGGAGATCGTGCTCTCAGACGGCCCTGGAAGCTACACCAGCCTCAGGGTGGGTGCTGCGACAGCCAAAGGCCTTTGCATGGCAATGCCGGGGCTGAAATTGCGAGTAGTACCTACGCTCAGGGCCTTAGCGCCTCTTTCCCGGGACGCCCAGCCTACCCTGGCGACCATCAACTCACGTCGGGGGCAGGTTTACGGCCAGTTCTTCGGGGCGCGGCCGCAGGTGCAAGGGGAGGTAATACAAGCAGCAAACGAAGACATCTGGCGTACGCCCCAAAATATTATCCTGACCGAAGAAAATTGGTATGAGCGCCTGAGCAATGCAGCGGGAGGAAGGTCATTCCACGTTTCCGGCCCCGGCCAACAGCGCGTGCTGGAGCATCTTCCCGCAGGCGTTCGACGCTCCGCGCTATCCCCTGAACACTGCTCCGCTGTCCACCTGCTGGCTCCTGCGTCCGCGCCCGGCGCCTCCAGGCTGGTTGACATTGCCACCTACGAGCCCTTCTATCTAAATCCGCCCTTCGTCACGAAGTCCAAGAAAAAACTCCTCGGCCGATGACCACTTCCCGCTATGTTCTGGAATTGGCCTACAACGGCACGGCATACGCGGGCTGGCAACGCCAGCCCAATGCCCTCACCGTCGAAGAAGCGATCGATACCGCCCTTAGCCTCATCCTGAGCGAAAAGATCAAAATCGTTGGTTGTGGTCGGACGGATACCGGCGTTCACGCCAGCTACTACGTTGCCCATTTCGATTTTGGCGGCGCGCTCCCGCCCGCCCTCTTCCGGCGCCTGAATCGGTTTTTACCGGAAGACATTTCCATCCTTGGTATTTACCAGGTTCCCGCAGATTTTCACGCGCGCTTCCACGCTACCGGCCGTGGATATACCTACCGTATTGCCCTGCATAAAGACCCCTTCCGGCAAAACACCGTTGCCAGCCTGCCCCAAATGAAGGACCTCGATCAGCGCCTGATGCAGGAAGCTGCCACCCTTTTGCTGGACTATCCGGCTTTTGCCCCCTTCTGCAAGACTAATTCCGACGCATTTACCATGAACTGCACCCTGACGGAAGCGCGTTGGGATTTCGACGCTGCTGAATGGACTTTTCACATCTCTGCCAATCGCTTTCTCCGGGGAATGGTCCGCCTGATCGTAGGGATGTGTCTGCGCGTCGGCGAAGGGAAACTCACCCTCGAGCAACTACGAACTGCAATGGATAAGCAAGAGCGCCTCCCTAAACCCTGGAGTGCTCCCGCGAGCGGATTGTTCCTCAGTGCTGTCGAATACCCGCAAAAAACGAACTGGATAGCAGTATTCTGATCGGGTTAGCTTATCTTTAGGTAGATTTTTGACTTTTGGTCTGAAGCTTTTTACATACATCCCAAGAACATGCTCACCTTCGTTTTAAGCTGCCTGATGGCCTTTGCGCTAGTCTATGCCATTATGCCAGCAGCTATTAAAATTGCGCACCAAAAAGGATTGGTGGCCAACCCTAACGACAGATCCAGCCACCATATCTCCACCCCAATTATCGGTGGCGTACCGATCTTTCTGGGCATCATCTTCACGACGCTTTTGCTTACTCCAAAAGACCAATGGGGAGAATTGCAGTACATCCTGGCTGGTTTGGTCATCGTCTTTCTCGTTGGCATGAAAGATGACATCGAGAACCTCTCCCCCCTGCATAAGATGACGGGATTAATCGTTGCCATTTCAATTCTGGTCGTTCGTGGTGGCGTACAGCTTGAAGGTATGTATGGGCTCTTCGGCCTTGAAGGCAATTTCCCCCAGTGGTTATGTATGCTGGTATCAGGTTTCACCCTACTCGTAATCACGAATGCCTTTAACCTCATTGATGGCATTAACGGCTTAGCGGGCACCATCGGGGCTATTGTCAGCATCAGCTTTGGCATCTGGTTTTTCATGACGGAACAAACCTACCTCGGCATCCTATCCATGACTACAGCTGGCAGCCTGATCGCTTTTCTACGCTTCAACATGTCGCCAGCTAAAACCTTTATGGGAGATACCGGAGCCCTCGTTATCGGACTATTGCTCGGCGTGATGACGATTGAGTTTATCGACCTCGCGTCAACTGCCGACATCCCTGAAGGGTACACTTTTAACCATCCGATTGCAGTTGCAGTCAGTATCCTGATCGTTCCCCTTTTCGATACGATCCGGGTATTCACGACCCGGATGCTCCGGGGCAAAAGTCCGCTAAGCCCGGACCGCCGCCACATCCATCACCTCTTAATAGATAGCGGCTACGAGCACCTCGAGGCCACCGCCATTCTGGGAGTGGCTAACCTTTGCTTCATCAGCATGATCTTTTACCTCGATGAAGTAATGGGGCTCCACTATTTGCTCGCCCTGCAAATCGGTATTGCCCTCCTCCTCACTTTTGTCCTGCACCGCAACGTGCGGCGCATAAATCTTGGGATCATCCCCAAACGAGGGACCCACCAGCCCCAAACAGTTAGCCCTACCGCTGAACTAGAGCAGCCTGTTTCATGAGCTGGCTAATGGTTTTCCTTGGCGGAGGACTGGGGAGCCTGGCGCGCTATGGCATCTCCCGCCTTTTACCCCCTGTCAGTCTCGCTGACGGCGATTTCCCCTGGGCGACCCTCTTGGCCAACCTACTCGCTTGTATTGTTCTTGGCATAGGTATTGGGCTTACTACTAAAGAAGTACTCTCTAAGCCCGTACAGCTCTTTTTACTTACCGGTTTTTGTGGAGGGTTCTCCACCTTTTCTACTTACGCGGCCGAGCTGCTATTGCTTGGAGAAGAAGGATACAGTGGAACAGCACTAGCCTACCTTGGGCTAAGCATTGCCGGAGGCATAGCCGCACTGTGGTTGGCGTTGACCGTCATCCGATAAAACAAGCTTATTTATTCAGGCGACTACTGCGGTAGTTTATAATTCCGGTGGCGGTAAAACCCCTACCGGCCGAGGTGTACCAATAGTACGCTAACATCCGCAGGGCTTACACCGCTGATCCGGCTGGCCTGACCGATGGTTCGGGGTTGTAGCTCCGTCAGTTTCTGACGCGCTTCTTTGCTCAGGCTGGTGAGGGCCTCGTAGTCAAAATTCGCATTCAGGCGAATTCCCTCCAAGCGATTCATCTTCTCCACTGCAGCTTTCTCCCGCTCAATGTACCCTTCATACTTCAGGGTTACCTCTGCGAGGTTAACGGTCTCAGCATCGTAAGCTTCCAGGAAAGTAGCGAGTGCGGGAACCGCACTGGCGAGGCCTTCCAGAGAAATTCCGGGGCGTGAAAGAATAGGGAGTAGTTTCATTCCCTGCCGCAATGGGGTATCACCAATGCGCTCCAGATAACCGTTCATCTGATCCGGCGTGACGCTATGGTTGCGCAACTCTTTATGGATCGCTGCCACAGCCTCCTGCTTATCGTGCACACGTGCCATCCTTGGCTCCATTCCGTGTACTCCGAGCTCGGAAGCCATAGGACTGAGGCGCAAGTCAGCATCATCTTGCCGGAGCAAGATGCGGTATTCTGCCCGACTGGTGAACATCCGGTAAGGCTCGTTAGTCCCTTTATTGATCAAATCATCGATCAGCACCCCGATGTAAGCATCGCTGCGTTTCAGGACAAAAGCGTCCCGCTCCTGCACTGCCAGGGCAGCATTCATTCCTGCCATCAGCCCCTGGCAACCAGCTTCCTCATAGCCGGTGGTTCCGTTAATCTGTCCGGCAAAGAACAGTCGTGGAACCAGGCGCGTCTCCAGGGTAGCCTGCAGCTGGGTGGGCGGGAAAAAGTCGTACTCAATTGCGTAGCCCGGACGGAACATCTTGGCGTTCTCAAAACCTACGATCTTCCGCAGGGCTTTGTACTGGACGTCTTCAGGCAAGCTTGAGCTGAACCCGTTAACGTAAATTTCGCAGGTGTTACGCCCCTCTGGCTCAACGAAAAGTTGGTGACGGTCCCGACCCGCGAAGCGGTCGATTTTATCCTCGATACTCGGACAATAGCGCGGCCCCAGGCCGCGGATCCGACCATTGAACATCGGGCTACGATCAAATCCTTCCCGCAGGGTTTCGTGCACTTCCTTACTGGTATAGGTAATGTGGCACGGCATTTGATCCGTTAGTGGTGGCGTATCGGTATAGCTGAAACGGCCGGGATTTTCGTCACCTGGCTGTTCTTCCATTTTACTCCAGTCGAGGGAGCGCCCGTCCAATCGGGCAGGTGTTCCGGTTTTCATCCGGCCACTCTCAAAACCCAGTTCTTCCAGCTGGGCAGTCAGGCCCGTGGCAGCGCGCTCTCCGGCGCGCCCTCCTCCAAACTGCTTTTCACCAATATGGATGGTTCCGTTGAGAAAGGTGCCATTGGTCAAGACTACTGCCTTGCCCGGAATTTCGAGACCAAGGCCCGTATAAACGCCTTTAGCCCTTCCGTCTTTAATGATCACTCCCGTGATCATCTCCTGCCAAAAATCCACATTAGGGTGAGCCTCAAGCTTCTCGCGCCAGTTGAGCGCAAAAGCCATCCGATCACTCTGCGCCCGGGGGCTCCACATGGCTGGCCCCTTGCTCTTATTGAGCAAGCGGAATTGTACCATTGTTTCATCGGTAATGATCCCGGAGTATCCTCCAAGGGCATCAATTTCCCGCACGATCTGTCCCTTACCAACGCCACCCATGGCGGGGTTACAGCTCATTTGAGCAATGGTCTGCATGTTCATCGTAGCCAGCATCACCTTGGCACCAAGGTTCGCCGCGGCAATGGCAGCTTCACAGCCGGCGTGGCCGGCTCCGACCACGATAACGTCGTAAGTAGGAAACATAAATCGTTGTAGTTGTGGATTTTACTAACGCAAAACAGGGGCGCAAAGTTACGGCGAATAATGAATATCAAGGACACCTTAAGTAAGCATCCAATGCCGTACCAGCAAGGATTTCCTTGGCCATACCATCCTACACTGCCTGAAGGATACTTTGCTCACTTTGCCTGACGCATCGTTTCTGCTAAAGTGCAAACAGTACGGAAGGCTATCCTGCTATTGTTGACCGAAACGGACTATTTTCCATCCGCTTCATCCCCTAGTTTTGCCGCATGATCCTTGTTCCCCAACGCCTCTTCACCGCACCGACGGTTCGTACCTTGGCTCGCGACGGTAACAATTGCCTGCTGCACAAAGAGCTGCCGGAAGCGCAGCTGGAACGCGAAGCCTACGTAGCGTCCCATGCCGTGAGTCTTGTGCTCTCCGGTCGCCAGATCATCCGCACTTACGAGGACAATGTCATCACCGCCCAGGCAGGAGAAGCACTCTTGCTTCCCCGCGGCGTCTACTACATCACGGACCTGCTCCCAGCCAGCAAGGCTCCTTTTAGTAGCCTGCTGTGCTACTTTGACGACACCATCATCCATCGTTTCCTGAGCACCCTTTCGGTGACCGAAGTTGATCGCCACCAGGCACCAGACCACCTCAAGTTCATGGCCAGCCCTGCGCTTGCCAGCTATACCGAAAACAGCCTGCGGATGGCGAAAGAAGGTATGTTTACCAAGCCGCTGCTCGAACTAAAAACGCTCGAGCTCCTCCATCTCCTTCACGGGTTAGCTGGCAGCCAAACCTTTGCCCGTTTCCTTTTCCGGCTAACGCTGCCCAAACAGCGCAACTTGCGGCAATTCATGGAGCACAACTACACTAAACCACTGGGAGTCGAAGACTATGCCTACCTCACTGGCCGCAGTGTAAGCAGTTTCCGCCGCGACTTTCGCGAGTACTTCGGGACCACCCCGAACAAATGGCTGCGCCAAAGGCGCATGGAGCAGGCCATTGCGATGCTCCAGACCGGAGAGATTAGCGTTACCGACTTGTCCTACAGCGTCGGCTACGAGAACATTTCCTACTTCATCCGTGAATTTCGCAAGGTGACGGGTTTATCCCCAAAACAATACATGCTGGCACAAAAAGATGTGGGTCTCCCTCCCGCTGACGCGTAAGTGATATCCGTGGTGGTTTTGCGCTAGTTCCCGGTGTCCGGCGCTTCGTTCTTTGCCCTATCACAAAAAACTGACGCATGAAGTCTCCTCTTTTAATCACCGTAGCCCGCTGGCTACTAGGTGTACCACTTATCGTTTTCGGATCGAATAAATTCCTCGGCTTTGCCGACGTCCCCCCACCCTCCGGAGAAGCAGCTATCACTTTTCTCACCGCTATGTTCTCCACCTACCTTTTTGCTTTGGTGGGTGGCACCCAAATTATCGGTGGCATCTTGCTATTGTTCCGCCGCACCTCCTTTGTGGGTTTCCTGGTCCTTAGTCCGGTCGTAATCAACATCACGGCCTTTCACTTTGCGCACGCAATGCCAGGCAACGGACTGTGGCTCTTCACCCTCGCCGCTTATCTCCTCACTGCATTTGGTTTCCGGGAGCGGATTTTTGACCTATTCTCCGCAACTCCAGCCTCCACCACTACAACAGAAATTGCACTATGAAAATCACCTTCATCGGCCTTGGGATCATGGGATCCCGCATGGCCACAAACCTAGTACAACAAGGCGCTGCAGTAACGGTGTGGAACCGTACACTTGCTGCTGCTACCAATCCGGCCTTACAAGGT
>CAZTTF010000210.1:0-17418 GCA_964616365.1 uncultured Lewinella sp.
TCCCAAGACTGAATTTTGTAGAGGGCTCCAAGCATTACTACTGCGGCACCTACACCGATGACGAAGTTCTTGAAGTACTTGAATGAGGGCGATTTAGTAAAAGCCATGTGTAAAACGTAAGGTTAGAGGGGGTCAGAGATGATGAAAGCTGTGTCCTGTTCTGATTCCTCGTTAAAAAAATTTGGTTGTGTGCTGCTGCAGCGAGGCCGCATTTAACGGTGTTGTAACCGTTGTTAAGGGCCCCTTATTGTTTAGCGTCCGCGAAATTAACCGAATTTGTGGACAAATACAAAAAATTACCAATCGACAATACTGCAGGTAGTTCCCATCAGGAAACGAGAATGCTAACGCAGTCTGTTTCAAGATGTGCGCAAAGGAGCAAATTTTATACAAACCATTCCCCCTCTGTTCCGCATTATTGTCGGTTAGATTACCAGCTTTGACGTTTATACTCCCCTCGGCCACCCCAGGTGATTTTTGACGGACGCTGTTTGCCCCAGCTGCGTTAAAAAGCCTCGCCGTGACGGTGGCCATGCCTACGTTTTTTGCCTTGCTGGTCACAAAAATAGCCTCGTCACAAATTTCACCCCTGGTGACCGTGGGGAGTTTAACCAAGCAAAGCCTTGCGTACCTGCGGTCCCAGGGTTAAGACAGCTTCGTCAATTGCGGCTTTATTGACCTTTGGGAATTCCGGTAACTCAGCAATTGGCCAGACACCGGACTGTTCCCCAATAATTCGAACTGTCTCCGGACTATCCCCTCCGCTGTAAATAAGTCCTGCCAGCGGGATCCCCCGTTCACGTAATGCCGCAATACTTAAGAGGGTGTGATTGATGCTACCCAAATAATGTCTGGAGGCCAGGATAACGGGTAAGTCCAGGCGTTGCATCAAGTCGAGGACCGTTTCCCGGTCATTCAGCGGCACCAACAGGCCACCCGCTCCTTCAATGATGAGTGGTCGGCTACCAGTATCAGGAACCGAAAAATCATCCAGGGCAATGGATATCCCGTCAATCATGGCCGCATAGTGGGGGCTTGCCGGTGTGCGTAGTGCATGGCGAACGGGGTGGAACCGTTCGTCCGGCGACCCCGTCCAGGCCTTCACCCGGTCGGTATCCCCGAAATCAAGGTCCCCCGCTTGTACAGGTTTCCAGTAATCAGCGTCTAGTGCTCGTTGTAAGAAAGCCGCCGTGACGGTTTTGCCAGCGTCGGTATGGATGCCGGAGAGGAAGTATTTCATGTGGGTAGTGGGTAGTGGGTAAAATGCTGAAAGCCAGTTAGCTTATCCGTACGTAAACGCTTATATACGCAAGTATGCGTTTAAATGACGACTAGCCACTAGCAAGCGCCAGAAGTTTGTAGCAATTCTATAAACCTCTGCAATTATGGTAAAATCTGCGTTCATGAGTTTAAAAGCTTGGGAGAAGGGCTTCAGGCTAGCATGCTCCATTTCGATAATGGCCCGGGCAAATTTTCCGCCGGAAGAAAAGTATTCGCTTACAGATCAAATTTGCCGTTCATCACGATCAGTGTGTTCTAATCTGGCCGAAGGCTATGCGAAACGCTGTTACCCCAAACACTTCAGAGCCAAAATAACCGATGCGATGGGTGAAAATTACGAGACGCAAACCTGGCTTTGCTTTGCCCACAAAGAGGGCTACATCAGCAAAGAGGTGCTTGATCAGTACCAGAGGGCCTCGGAAGAGGTAGGAAGGCTATTGAGCTCAATGGCCAACAACCCGGAACCATTCTTACAGCAACAGCGCTAGGCATACGAACTACCTACTATACACTACCTACAAACTCCCCCGTCTCCGCCTTAATCATGTTCACCACCGCCTGAATCCACCGGGGATCATCGTTGAGACTAGGCACCAGGTCAATGTGCTCACCACCCCACTCTTCGAATTCCTCCTGGTATTCCAGGCCAATTTCAATGGTTGTCTCGAGGCAGTCGGCAACGAAGGCAGGGCTGAAACAGAGCAACCGCTTCGCATTGCGTTCTTTGGCCCACTCCTCCAGAACATCGATGGTGTAGGGCTTGGCCCAGTCATCAAAGCCCAGGCGGGACTGGTAGCTGGTAGTGTACTGTTCTTCCTTCAGGCCCAATTCTGCGGCAATGGCTCTGGTAGTTGCAAAACACTGTGCCGAGTAGCAGAACTGATTCACAAGGCTGATAGAGTTACAGCAGCTGTTGGTTCCGTCGGCGTAGCAATGACACTTGGAGTTATCTCCTTTTTTCAGTTGCCGCTGCGGCAGGCCATGGTAGCTAAAGATGATGTGGTCGTAGCTATCCAGGTCGAAGTTATCGCGGGCATTATCCGCAAAGACCTTAATCAGGTCGGGGTGTTCGTAGTATGAGTTTACCAGATTTACGTTAGGGATGGTCTGCTCTTTACTGAGTAAACGCATTACTTCCTGGTGCACGCTTCCCGTGGTTGCACTCGCGTACTGCGGGAACAAGGGAAAAACAGTAATGGAGCTAACGTTGGCGTCAATTAACTCCTTGAGTGCATCCTTAATACTAGGGTTCTGGTAACGCATGGCCAGCCGGACGACGTAGTCATCTCCCAGCGCCTTGGTTACGTGCTCGGTCAAAACCTCTCCGTAATATTTCAACGGGCTGCCATTCTCCGTCCACAGTTCCTGGTAAAGCTTGGTGGAGCCACCGGGCTTGAATGGATTGACGATGCCGGAACGAATCGGGGCGATGATGCCACGTACGAGCAGCTGTTGCGCCGGGCCGGGCAGGTTATCAATTACCCGGGGGTCCGTTAAAAACTCGCCGAGGTAGCGATTTACGGCCCGGGGAGTAGGTGCGTCTGGCGTTCCCAAATTGACGATCAGGACGCCTTTTTTACCAAAGTGAGGTTGTACGTGCATGCCGAGTTAACGATTTAAAGGAAATTTGGTTTTAGGGGATTGTGGTCTTTAGGTCAGGAAGTGATCCGCCCCAAAATCAGCCTGCCGGGCAGACACTCCCGTGCCCTCGCTACTTACCTTGCACCTGCGTCCGCGCCCAGTTCCCGTACAGCACGCCAATCAATGAGGTGCAGCGCGGAGGCCAGCACCAGACCGCCAAAGCCCAGCAGCAGTAGTCCCAACAGATAGTGCACCTCAAAATAGTGCAGGGCGCGGCCGCAGGTGCCAAGCGAAATCAGTAGAACAGATATACGGCCCCAGGCAATCGTTCCTCCGGGCAGGGCGAGCCAGCGGTGCGCCAGTACAGCCTGAGTCAACGCAATGAAAGCCTGCGTGAGCAATGTCACTGCCGCAGCTCCCGCAGCGCCGTAATGAGGAAGTACCATCCAATTGCCACCCAGGTTAAGCACTATTCCGAGTGCGTAAATTCGATTCATCCGGCCGATATACCCACCTGCCGACAGTAAGGCGCCATAGGCATAATTGAGGCTTTGGGCAATGAAGGTTAGCGCCAGGAAAAACAGGATATTCCCCGTTCGGGCGTCCGCAAAATCGTAGAGCAACTCCGTAACGGGCCACGCATAGAGCGCCAATGGAATAGCCGCACAGGCCGACCCTGCCACCAGTAACTGCCCGCTGAAGCGGAGGAGCGGCCGAATGGCCTCTCCCCGGGAGAGCAACCTGGAATACATAGGAATCAGTAGCCCCGCCAGCAACCAACCAATGGTATTCATGGCGTCCAGCAGCCGGTAACCGGCTGCGTAGTGATCCGATGCCACCTCTCCTCCGGGGAGTAAGCGCTCAATCATGACAGCATCCAACCGGGTATAGGCCGTGGCCAGAAAGATCGCCAATGCGAAAGGGGCGCCCCCTTTCAGCAGCGCCACCATGGTAGCCTTACGGAAGCGCGGCAGCTTGCGTGGTAATCGGTCCCGCACCATTACCACTAGCAAAATCGCCGTAATCGCCCAACTGCCAAGCTGTATGGCCGCGAAGCGGCCGATCGTCAACTCCTCAGGTGCGAACAATAAGATTCCCCCAACGAGGAGCACCATCAGGCTTTTATCCAGGATGCTGAACCAACCATCCAGCGCATAACGCCCCAGACCAGAAAGGTTGCTCCGCAAATACAGCACCACACTCATCATGAACTGCACGCCACCCGCTAACAGCAAGAGCTCCAGCTCCCCCTCCCGGTACCCAAGGCTCCAGCCAACGAGCAGTAAGAGCACGAAGAAGGCTGTCCCTAACAGCAGCTTCAGCCCGATGAAGTAGGGAAAGTACTTAGCTAGCCGTGGCCGGTTTCCGGCCAGCTCCCTGCTGTTGTACAATTGCAGGCCGAAGTCTGCGACCACCTGCAGTAGCATGGCCAACCCGAGCAGACTAAAGTACAATCCGTACTCTCCCTCCGGCAACAGGTTCTGCACCGTTCGCTCCACCGCAAAGAGATAAACACCCTTTACCGTGAGGTTCAGGGAGACGTGCAGAATGGCATTGCGAAAGAAAGCAGTAGTCAACGTTGTCTTGTGGTCTTGTGGGACAAAGATACTTCCCTTCGTTTCTCCGCTGCCTGATTACCTTTGTCTAGGAATGCTGTTCACCAAGACTTTTACTAACTACGAACTTGCAACAACTGCAACCCCTGCACCTCCTAAATTGTAACTCCCCGTGCTCAACCTCATCATCATTAACGGCCCCAACCTCAACCTGCTCGGCAAACGCGAGCCGGAGATCTACGGAGAAGATACTTTTGAGGACTTTATGATCCACCTGAAAGGTAAATTCGTTGAAGACGACGTAACGCTGGAGTATTTCCAGAGCAACCACGAGGGTGAACTGATCGACAAACTGCACGAGGTAGGTTTCTCCTACGATGGCATCATTCTTAACGCAGGTGCCTACACCCACACCAGCGTTGCCCTGGCTGACGCTATTTCCGGGATCGAGACTCCGGTGATCGAGGTTCACATCAGCAATGTCCACAAGCGCGAAGCCTTCCGCCATCACAGCTATATATCCTCTGTAGCGGAGGGTGTGATCGTTGGGTTTGGTCTGCGGGGATACGAGTTGGCCGTAACGTACTTTCTGTAAACTGCATCACTGATGGTTAAGTCTCTGCTTCCTGGCCTACTCGGCCTGCTATTTTGGTCTTGCACCGCACCCGCGCCCCCGGAAACACCCCCCCTCCCCGCTTCCAGCACCACTACGGTTCAGCACGTAGGTGCCATGCGTAACGTAATGTGGAAAGGAGAACTGGGAGCCAGTGTTCAGCTGGACAGTATCAGGCCAAATGACCACCTGCTGGCGCTTGGTCCGGTGAGTGGACTGCGCGGAGAAATCATGGCCCTGGACGGAGAAATTTACGTCTCCCGGGTAAGTCAGGATTCCCTGATGACGGTAGAAAAGGCACCAGCAACCGGTGCACCTTTCCTTGTGTATGCCAACGTCCCTGCATGGCAGGAGGTACCCCTGCCTGCCTACCTGAAAAGCCTACCTGAGTTGGAGGCCCTGCTCGACAGCATAACCCAGACAAAGGAACGTCCCTTCGCCCTGAAGCTGGAAGGCAAAGTGGCAAGCGCTTTGATTCACGTTCAAAACCTCGCCCCCGGCACGAAGGTATCCTCGCCTCAGGAAGCTCATCAAGGACAGGTAAAGTACCCACTACAAAACGTGGAAGCCACCATCGCCGGCTTCTTTTCGACCGAGCATCAGGGTGTTTTCACGCACCATGATTCTTATTTGCACCTGCATCTGCTGACGGCAGATAAGACCGCGATGGGTCATTTGGATGCGCTCGAAATTGGAAAAATGAAACTCTACCTCAGCCAGCAGTAAAGTGCATCCGTCAGCCAGTATCTTTGCGCAGATGCCTACCCTGTCCCGTTTATCAGGTCCTTTATTATTAATACTTGCTCTCCTGCTGGGGGCAGCGCTGCGTGTTCCCGGTTGGCAAACTGAGGAAATAATGGAACGGTACCGACTCTTCGAAACGGACGAGGAGCAGCACCTCAATATTGCCTTGCACCGGTACAATGACCTTAGCGCTCCTGAAGACTCTATCAAACACCAGTTTAAAACGGTTGGGTACAATGTTCGGGGGTTTGGGCACCTCGTTGCCACCGTGGTTAAGGCGGGTACGATACTAGGTAATGATCCGGAAAGCTTACGGGATAAAAAGGCTGGCTTTGCGGCCATGCTGCTTACCGGCCGTAAGTTGTCCACCCTTTTTGCGCTCCTACTGATTATTACCGTTTACCGCATAGGCCGGGTGAGCGGACTGCCGCCTCCGGCGGCGGGGGTAGCGGCGCTTCTTCTGGCGGGAGCGGACCTTAACGCTACCTACAGCCACTACGCCATTCCGGCCATGGCCTATGTTTTTTGCTGCTACCTCGCCTTGCTGGGGGGGATCTCGCTGATCCGGCGCGCCAGCGCAGGAAGCCTGCTCCTGCTTGCCAGCGGCGCGGCGGGAGCCGCCGCGTTTAAGTTCGACGTTATCCCGACCCTTTGGGGCGGGCTGTTGCTGCTGCTCCTGGCCTTCAGCAAAAAGAACCCCAAGCTACCGTGGTGGTACGTCCCGCTAGGTCTGCTCCTGTTGTTTACGATTGCTCTGGGGCTTACCCTCGGTTGGAGCTGGCCGGACATTGTCTCCTCCTTCCAGCGGCTGCGGCACGATAACGCCAGCGTCGTCATTATTGACAATCACTTTCGCGACAACCTAATCACTTACCCCGCCGCGGTGCTGGTGGGTATCGGACTACCGGCCTTCGGGTTGACCATTTACGGTGTAGTCAAGCTCGTCCGGCAACGTTGGGGTACTCCCTTCTGGACAGCACGCAACCTATCGCTCGCCTACGGCGCCGCGTTTTTACTTACCGAAGCCTTTCTCCGCTACTACATGGACTCGACCTTCGTGCGGCGGGCCAATGTTTTCCTGCCAGCAGTAGCCCTGCTGGCGGCCTGGAGTCTCCATCACCTCCGGGCAAAACCCTGGGTAACCGCGTTAGTTATCGCCTGGACTTTCGGACTCGCCACTGTGGGCCAAAACAACCACTGGAATGACCCCCGCTATGCTTTTCGGGACTGGGCAAACGAAGAACTCCCAAAGCCCCTGCGAGTAGGCATCACTGGCTACCTCAATGTCAAGGGCCTGAAAAACTGGCGGTATTACAAGCACCACCCTTTTGACTACTTCGTTGCCCACGAAACCATGATCAGGAAATTCCGCAAGAGCTTAACGACGCCCTTCGGGCGGCCGGAGTGTTGTGCCGGCATTTATCACTGTGGCGAGACTTCCCAATGCCGGGATTTCCAGGGCATCCTCTTCCAGGAGCGGGAAGATTTCGAGCTAGTCAGGGTTTTCCAGGCCCAAGACTACTTCCCCGAACGACTTCTGTACCGGCATTTTTTCGGGTACTATGAGACGTTTTTAGGAGATGTAGAGGTGTATCGAAGGATTATGCCGCAGCGAGGTGAAAGGACGACGAGTTAGTTGAATAGTGGGTAGTCAAGTAGTAAGTAGTCAAATAGTAGGTAGTCAAGTAGTCAAATAGTAGGTAGTCAAGTAGTCAAATAGTGGGGAGTCAAATAGTGCACGTCTGTAGAAACTACTAACAAATTGACTATCAGCACAATATGTCATATTAAGCGTTTTCATACGTTTATAAATGTAAGTATGCGTTTAATTTAGGGCTATGCGCTACAATTAGTCTGATGTTTGAGGAAATCAAAAAACAACCATGTCCTCCCACTTTAGAACTTGGGCAGCCTATCAGAAAGCGTTCGAATTAGCACTGAAGCTAGATCACTTAAGCGCCAACTTTCCTCCCGAAGAAAGATTCAAGCTTGTCGATCAAATTTCTCGTTCATCGCTTAGTGTATGTGCTTCACTTGGCGAAAGCTTCGGCAAACGCAGGTACCCCAAACATTTCATACCCAAGATTACCGATGCGGCAAGTGAGAACTTTGAAACACAGGTCTGGTTAGATGTCGCACTCGCAAAGGGTTACCTAAAACGACCATTCTACGAGGAATTAATCAGCAATAGCGAAGAGGTAGGACGTTTATTAACTTATATGGAATTTCATCCTGAGCACTACGCCAACAAGAGGAAGTAGTAACACTATTTGACTACCTCCTACTTGGCTATGTGGCTACTTAACTATTTGACTACTTGACTATTTGACTACTTGACTATTCAGCTACCGCAACAATTCCACCACTTCCGCCCGTTTTCGGCTTGCCACCGGCACTTCATCCCCATTCGTAAGGCGCAGGTAGCCGGAGTCGATTTTCTTGAATTCGACTACGTGACGGAGGTTCACCAGGTGAGATTGATGTACGCGCACGAAGTGGTGTTCGGTGAGCATACGCTCAAAATGCTTGAGGGTCTTGGTCACGAAAACTGGCTTCTCTCCCTGGAGAAAAAAGCGGGTGTTATTGCTATCTGATTCGCAGCGGATAATGTCTTTGATATTAGCGACCAGGATATTTTCCGAGGTGTGCAGGCTGATACGCTCCGGTAATTCATTGGGACGGCGGATGGTATCCTTAAGCAAATCAAGCGCCTCCGTATTCGCTCCACCGCGCCGGGCTGCCGCCCGGTCCACAGCCGCCTTGAGTTGTTCACCATCAACCGGTTTCAGCAGGTAATCAACGGCGGCAAAGCGGAAAGCGCGTACCGCGAATTCGTCGCTGGCCGTGATGAAGATGAGTTCCGAGCGCAGGTTGGGTACGATCTCAAGGATATCGAAGCTCGTTCCGTCACCAAGCATGATGTCCAGGAAAAGGATGTCCGGCTGGGTCGTCCGCAGGAGTTTCGCAGCGGAGACCACACTATCAGCGGTACCGACAATGTCCACGTCGGGGCAAAAGTCACGCAAGTCCGCCTGCAGGGCGGCCAGGGCTTCAGGAAGGTCTTCGACGATGATGGCGGTCATGAGCGGGAGGTTGCAGGGGTGTAAGGGTTGCAGGGGGTACAAGGTAACCCAAGGGCAACACCTCACCAAACCAGTTCAGCATGCGTAAGAACGGGGCGAGGCCGCAGGTGCCATGCGCGGGTTTGAAAAGCAATGACCTCCCAACGGCCGGGCACCACCCTAAAGCTGATACCGCACGCCAGCCCCTACCTGGAATATTCGGGAGAAAAAGTCCGTATCGAAGGTGCTTTCCCGGCGGTTCTCTGCGAGCAAGAATGGGTTGTCGGAATACCTGTGGGTAAAACTTGTCCGGATCAACGGAAGCGGCGCTTCCAGCACAAGGCTTACCCGCTGCGTCAGGTGTACCGCTATCGAAGGTACCACGCCGACATCAAGTCGAATGGCGGTTAATTTCGCCGGAAAATCCAGCGGATCAAGCACCTCGCTCTTGCGGCGAGTAATGACCGGGTCGAACATTACGCCAAGTCCAAAAGTAAAGTTTTTACCAGCCTTAAAATACCGTCCCCGCTCGTAACGCAGCTGAAGATTGAATAAGCTGTTACGCGTTCCACTGACACTTGAAATTGGGTTAATATCCCTAATCGTTGTTACGATGAAGTCGACCGAGCGGTTTAGGGAAAGGTTAACCACTCCGTAGCGGGAGTACCAGCCTTGCTCATTCACGGCCCGGACGCTCGCTCCCATACCGAAGCGGGGAGTTGCCTCGATGCTAGTAAAGGTACTGGTACCATTACTACGATTAACGGTGAGCATGTCCGTCAGTGGATAGTCCTGATGAGTAAATAATGCTTCGAGTTGGTGCGTTTTCCCGGAGGATTGCTGTCCGTACAGAGCAATAGAACCAGTAAGGAAAAGGTAATACAGGAATAGACGGGCGCTGCCCGTCAGGAAGGGTTGTAGTTGCATACTATTGAGTAGTTGAATCCTCTCTTGAACTACTTATTCCCGGGATTATTTTCCGTTAACACCTGCCCTGCGGGCAGCAAAGCGCCACTCAAAAACAGCCAGCGTAGCTACAACCATGATCTCTACCACAAAGTACAACAGCCCCAAGATGGTAACCTCGGCATGGCACCCCAACATTGCTGCCGTCAGGCAGCAGTACAACAGGTTGACGACCGCGATAAACCTAAGGTAAGCGGGCCAGCGGGCGGGCAACCGGATCGCACAAGTGAAAGAGTAAACGGCAAACAATGCCGCGAGGCCAGCTAACGAATAGAGTGTACTGAGGGAAACACCAATGTAGCGTTGCCAGGCAGGCAACAGCAGGCCAAGCAATAGCGCGGAGAGGAGTGCCCCACAGGCATCAAGCAGAAAAAACTGACGAGGAGTAAGCACAGTAGTAATTGTTATCAGTGGCCGGGGCTAGCCACTGGTGGTGACTTGAATGCGTATGCTACCATAGTTCCACCGGAACGAGTACTTCGACTTGCGTACCTCCGCCCGCTCTATCAGAGATTGTCAGCCGCCCCTTCATGGCTTGCAGGCGGGCCCTGGTAACATCCAGCGCAACAGACTTGTGGCCGGGCGCACGCGACTTTCGGCGTTCGGCGGCCGCTGCGCGGCCGATGCCGTTATCCTCCACTAAACACTGCATCCTGCGGCCGCGCAAGGAGAACTTCACGTCAATATGTCCCCCTGCCTCTTTGCCAGACAGACCATGCAGCACCGCATTTTCCACAAAGGGTTGTAACAGCATGGGGGGCAAGCTGACCTCCTCGGGGTCAATATCTTCGGGCAGATGAAGGGCATAGCTAAAGGAAAATGGCTGACAGAACTGTTCCATTTTCAGGTAGTCGTCCAACACCTTAACTTCGTCGGAGAGGGCGATTACATCCTGGCGACTATTGTTCAGAATCCCGCGCATAAGGGTAGCAAACCGACTGATCTGCTGCCTTGCCTCTGCATCATGGTTGCCATCGACCAGGCCCCGGATGCTATTCAGCGCATTGAAAATAAAATGCGGATTCATCTGGAGGCGCAGGGCCTTTTGCTCCAGTTCCAACACCTGATTGCGCGCCTCTAGCTTGCGACGCCGCGCCGCCTCCTGCCGTTGTACCCGCCGGTAGAAAGCATAAAAGCCTCCAATCAGCAAGCTGCTGCCCAGGGTGGCGAGCAGCAACCAAAACCATGGTTGCCTGAGGAGCGGGCGCTCAATCCTGAGGGAATAGCTGGCAGCTTCACCGAAGGTTTTGCCGCCGTCAGTAGTAGCCGCAACGGTAAAGGTGTGCGTACCTGAGGAAAGTCCTGCGAAACGAACGCCCGTTTCGGTTGTCAACGGAGACCAGTCATTGTCCTGCAAGCCCGTCATCCGGTATCGGTACCGGATGCGCTCCGGATACGTCAGGTCAACGGCCCGAAACCTGAAGTTGAAGTGGTTAGCGCGGGCCTTAAACTGTTGCACCCCACCAACGACTTCATAGTCGGAAGACGATACTGTTTCGTAGAACAAGTCCACCCCTTCAATGAAGGTGGGGGGAGGTTGCAGGTAGCCTTCCGCGTCAGAAGCTTCGTACCGGACGAGACCATTCATGGTGCCAAACCAGATCGCTCCATCAGCATCAATGAGGGACGCTCCGGTTGTCTCCCGGGCGAGGAAACCCTCCGCCCGGCCGTAGTGCCGGACGTAGTCAGGCTGCCCGTCCTGATCCAGAAAGAGACGATCCACCCCATTCTCCGTTCCGATCCATAACTCTGGTTGATCCGGCGGAGCCGTCAGTTGAAAAATATTGGTACTCACTTCACTGAGCCTTGCGGGCAAAGGAAAAAACCTCGGTGTGGCCATCCGCAGATCGGTAAAGTACAGACCATGCCCTTTCACCGCGACCCAAAGCTGCGTTTTCCGTCGCAGTGCCATTGCTTTAATCTCAGCCGCGGGCAAGCCCTCCGCTGCGCCCCAGGCAGTAGTCTGCATAACGCGCTGCCCGGCGCGCACGTTCCATCGGTAGACAAGCCCCGTTTTTGACCCCAGAAAAAACGTTCCATCCTCTCCCCGAATGGCTGCCGTCAGGCGTAGGGGTTGTTCTTCCTCCGGGACATCATAGTTAGTGATCACAAAGGCGGAGTCACCGTAGGCAAGATGGGCAACCCCTTCGGTGTAGGTAAACGCCCAGGCTTCTGGTCGCTGCTGGTTCGTCCCCGGAATCAGCTTAAGAACATAATTAGCAGGCATGCCAGTGGCACGCGTCAGCCGAGTTAGCCGGAGGCTGTCATCCAGTACCGCGACGCCCTGTCCGTTAGTACTAAAAAAAGTGAAACGATCGGAGGCATCGCTGGTAATACTCGTGATCTTTACACCCTTAACGAGGTCGCTCACTTCAGGACGCTTAAAACCAGTACTGTCGAGATACTGTAGCCCTTCATTGCTGGCGCTCAACCAAAGTCGGTCATTACTGCGGTGAATGGCGTAGACCCGTTCTCCGAACAGGCCATCAGCACGGTCGAAATGCCGGATGCCGGTGGGGATCATCCTCACCAAGCCTCCGCCGGAAGTTCCGAGCCAGTACCGCCCCTGGCGGTCCCGGAGCAGGGCCCGCACGGAGTTGTGGGGCAAATCAGAATTGGCTTCGGTATACTGCCTGATTACACTGCCTGAGGCAGTGGTGAGAAACAACCCTGCCGTCCGGGAGGCCACCAAATAGCGGCCATCCGGAAGCAAAAGGGAAGTTACTGGTGCGGGGATGTCTGGTGAAAGGCGGGGGACAGGCTCTGCGCGTGGCTGCCAGTCGTCAATTGCCACAAAGCGGGCTGCCGCCCGGTCGAAATAAGCCGCTCCCCGACTGGTGCCGGCAACAAGCCGGCCCTCGGTATCAATTTCCAGTTTATTGATGAAGTTGTCCGGCAAACCATCAGCGACCGTAAACACCGCAAAGGTCTGCCCGTCAAATCTCGCCACCCCTCCTCCTTGCGTACCCGCCCAAATATACCCCCGGTCATCTTCCGCCAGCGCGTAGACCTGAGATTGTGGTAAACCATCCGTCGTATTCCAGGAAATAAACCCGAAGGGCTGGGCAGTCAGGGAAGAAGTGCCTACCAGCGCAAACAACAGTAGGATAGTCTGCTGCGCCCAGCGCAGCCTGGCCATACGTCCTGATAAGGAAACCCATCGATTGAGCGCGTCGATCATACTCGCAAGATACATCACCTGTATTCAGCCTTCATAAAGCAACCAGAGCAATTGCCTTCAGGTAAAATCTAATAGCGATGGCGTCAAATAGGAAAAAGGCAACCCCAAACTGACGGGGCACAACGAAACAAGAGCACGCAAGCGATTCCCGTTCCGTTATTTGAGTTTCCGGCCACGGGCAACCTTACCGCGCACTTCATTATCGCGCAGGCGCTTAAGTGGAATCATCAGGCTGGCGTATGCATCCGAAGCATTGACGCGCCAGGTCTTTCCGGCGTAGGTTACTTTTCCGGCGCGCCGGTTCCAATCGCTGGCTAAAAGAGTGTACCGGTTACCTGCTTTAGGGTTGGGGCCGAATACCAGGAAGTTTTCGTCGTCGGCCTCAAAGCTAACGGCCATACGCTGGGTCTTGGGGCTAAAGACAAAAACCCCGGGCGTGTTCCGCTTGAAGACCATCTGTTCCACCTGGCGGCCATCTAGCATCTTGACCTGACCGTTACGAATCTCGGTATTCCCCTGGCGGAACTCCCTGGTCAGCACCAGGTCTTCCGACAGATAGAACTGAATGCGTTTCAGTTCATCTTCCTGCCAACTCTGGTCTTCGATCATCCGTTGGGTCAGGGGGCTAAGGCGCGGACCACAACTCGATAAAAACAATAACGACAAGGCGAAAAGTGGGAGGTAGCGAGACATAATTATGTTGATTGGTTACGGGCAAAAGACGTTACTAGGTGGGGCAAAGCTTAACTGTTGATCAGTCTTTAAGTCCATTTTAACGGGAAATGCCGGGCGCGGCCGCAGGTGCAAGGATTTCGTTAACGGCAAAGTTGCCTGTTCTGAACTAAACTATCCGGGGGGTACAAACCTTTATTGCAGGGACAATCCTTAAAAGCAGTGCCGGTATATCGCTGGCCATTCAGCCATTTGCATTCGCAGCTACCTGAACGATTACTGCAGAAAGGGTTTTCGCTGACACTAAAACAATAATTTATGTTCGGAGACATGATGGGCCAAATGCAGCAGATGCAGGAGGAGATGCAAAGACAGTTAGCTGAAAAGACCTTCACCGCCGAAGCCGGTGGTGGTGCCGTGACCGTTACCTGCAACGGCAGCCGGGTGATCACTAATGTTAAAGTAACGCCCGACATCCTGGATCCTGAAGATGCCGAAGGCCTCGAAGACCTCATCGTCGTAGCAACCAATCGTGCCCTCGAACAAGCTGCTGCCTACGAACAAGAGCAAGCCGGGTCTATGATGAACAACATGTTGCCCGGAGGACTAGGCGGACTGTTTGGCAGCTAATTTGCTGCCGTTTAAGTACTACTTTTCTACTCCAACGCTCCTTCCACAACCACATAGTGCAACCCTGCACCCTACTTTACTGAACTTATTTTAATGGAAGAATTAGCTGGTGTAATTGTTCTTGGAATTCTCGCACAGTGGCTGGCGTGGAAAACACGTGTTCCTGCCATTCTACCACTGATCGTGTTTGGCCTGCTCGTAGGGCCAATATCTACGCTCTTCACATCTGATGGCGACAAGTTCCTCAACCCCATTTTCGCTAATGAGCATGGGCTTTTCCCTCCCGGAGACAACCTCTTCTACTTCGTCAGTCTTAGTATTGGCATCATCTTGTTTGAGGGAGGTCTGACGCTGAAGTTCCAGGAGTTGAAAAACACCCAACGGTCCATTTTTCGCCTGATCTCCATTGGCAGCATCATCACTTTTATCGGAGCCGGACTGGCGGCCTACTTCATCATGGGGCTGTCGATGCAAATCAGCTTTTTATTTGCGGGCCTGATCATCGTTACGGGACCAACGGTAATTGCCCCCATCCTGCAGAACATACCGCTAAACCGTAATGTCTCTACCGTACTTAAGTGGGAGGGTATCCTGATTGACCCAATCGGTGCTTTGGTGGCCGTTTTGGTCTACGAGTTTATCCGTTCTTCTGAAGTAGGGATGGGATTCACCATGACGGCGGTCAACACCTTTGTTGGCGTTGTCATGACAGGTTTCGGTTTCGGTTTTCTCGGCGGCCTGGCCCTCTATGAAATCATCAAGCGGAACTGGGTCCCCCACTACCTATTAAACATCTTCATCCTGGCCTTCGTACTGGCCATCTTTGTCTCTAGTGATGCCCGCGAACACGAGTCAGGCCTGCTAGCAGTAGTCGTAATGGGCCTCGTCCTCGCCAATAAAGACACGCCGAAGATCAAAGAGATCATGACTTTCAAGGAAAGTCTTAGCGTCCTGCTGATCTCCATTCTTTTCATCCTTCTGGCTGCGAACATCAACATGGAGGATCTCTATCTGATCCTCCGGGACTGGCGTCCCATAGCCTTGTTTGGTTTTGTCTCCCTGGTGCTGCGTCCGCTAAGTGTTTTCATCAGCACCTCTGGTGGCAACCTGAACTTCCGGGAGAAGTTATTCATCAGCTGGGTAGGCCCGCGGGGTATTGTTGCCGCCGGTATTGCCTCTCTTTTTGGTCTCGACCTCGTCAGTAAAGGTGTACCCGGAGCAGAATACATCACACCACTGGTATTCATGATCGTGCTCGGAACAGTACTTCTCAATGCTACTACCGCCAGGCTAGTCGCCCGCTTACTCGGAGTAATTCAGGCAAGCTCCGACAGCGTGCTGATTATCGGTGCGAACAGCTTCGCCATGACGATCGCCAAGTACCTCGAAGGGCAAAAACGCTCGGTGACGCTGATTGACAGCAACCCTCAGAACATCGCCCGGGCCCGGGAGCGAGGCCTCAAAGGCCTCGTTGCCAACGTCTATACCGATGACCTTTCCGAAGAGTACGAGCTGCTCGACGTCGGTTACATGCTGGCTCTAACCAGCAGTAATGAGGTAAATGAATATGCTCTCTCATCCTACGGCGACATTTTCGGTGAACTCGGAGGTTACCGCCTCATCACCTCCGATGAGGTGAAGCAACGCCAACAAGTTTCTGGAGAGCATATCTTCAACTACACCGCAGACTTCCTGGATATCAGTGAAGCGCACCGGGAATCTGCCACCATCCACGAAAAAGACCTTCGCAGCTTGCAAGACCTGCAAGACACCATGTCTCTAATTAATACCGAGAAGTACATCGTCCCGCTATTCCTGAAGCACCCTGATGGCAAGATCCACGTTATCCCCCGCAACATCGTCGACATCGACATCGACGCCGGAGGCTATACTCTGGTCTACCTGGGGGAAAGCTTACCCGAACGGTACAATGAGCAGACCCCGGAAGAACAAGAGTAATACGAAGCGTTTCCAGACGGCGTTTTGAACTGGCTGTACAAGGTGACCATAAACAGCGTCGTCTAAGACATAGGATGAGCCTCCTCAATCCCACCAAAGATGGTCTCAGGAGGACGCATGCTATGTCCAAACGACTCGTTCTGGGGTTATTCGAGGTGGCTGCTCATAGTATGTACCTCTTGGCAGCGACGCAAGGAGCGTTTTCAAGGCTCATCCTATGCATCAGCTTTTGATGCGTTTGCTCTGACTAATTGCTAAGGGCCTAAAACATCAACCAACCATGATTCGTTCCTTTACGCATATGCGAACGCTGACAATTGTTTTCCTCTCTTTATTTCTGTTCACAGCCTGTGGTGATGGTGCTTTGCCCATCCCCAAGCCCCGCTCCTACCCGCGGGTGATGTACCCGGAAAGGGCTTACGAGCAGACAAAAACGGACTACTGTAACTTCAGCTTCGAGAAGCCGGTGAGCGCGACTATTGTCCGGGAGGAACTCTTCTTTGATGATGTACCGCCGGATTCCTGCTGGTTTGATCTCCGTTTTGCTCAAGCCCTCAACGGCAGCGTACACTTCTCTTACTACCCCATTGACAGTTACGAGAAATTTGAAGCCTTGCGAGACGAGGCTTTCCAGCTCGTCGGTGTGCATAATGACCGGGCGAGTGACATTGAGGAAATTGTCTTACACCGCGACGAAGCGGATGTGCATGGCATTGCCTTTGACATCGCTGGCCCTGCGGCCAGCCCCTTTCAGTTCTTCCTCACCGATTCGACGAATCACTTCCTGCGGGGTGCGCTGTACTTCGACGCCAAGGTCCAACCCGACTCGCTTAAGCCGATTATCGCCTACGCGAAGGAGGATATTTTTAGGTTGGTCGAGACGTTTGCGTGGGAAAATTAACTGTATTTGATTTTGCTCTAATATCCTACTAAAACACCTGCGGCCGCGCCGTATCCAGAAGCTAGGTGCTAGATATGGCGCGGCCGCAGGTGCAAAGAAGGGACCGGGCCGTATTACCTACCGCCCGATGTACCACAATCACTAAAAGCCGTAGGTGAGGCCCAAAGCAGTGTAAGACTGTAAGCCGGGAGGGTATTCCAGGCCAGCCTGGCGGATGCCCACCGTAAATCCTACGCCAACACCTTTCCACAAATCAGCAATGTTGAAAGAGT
>CAZTTF010000211.1:0-14009 GCA_964616365.1 uncultured Lewinella sp.
ATGCCGGGTCGAGGCTGAAACTTATCTGGCAACCGTTAGTTGTGCAACAGAGTGCCTTTCTCTGGATGCAGCATACTGAGATAACGCATAAATTAGGATTTTGCTTTTTACTTTTTTGTCGGATTGGCAGGAAAACAGGCAGAAAAAAGCCAAAACAGGCAGAAAATCCATGCTTACGATTAAGTGCGCCGCACAAATTGCAGATTTACCCCGGTTGATGGCAGTTGAACCCGTACGCGCTCGTGATTCAATTTTGAAGCTGCAACCTCTTGTATAGACTCGGACAAGTACCTCTCAGCAGTGGCGATAGTGAATTCCGGTGTTCGTAAGCCAGCGGCTGAAGCCGCGGCTACTGGTGGGCAGGCTTTGCTTTAAAAAACTGCGTAGTAGTTTTCAATAAAGCCCCTATCCAACGAGAAACGAGCAAGCCGGAGAGGGGTTGGGGAGAGGTTAAAAAGCGTGGCTTAATTAGGGTGACAAACGGAACACCCTACCCTTAAGCAGTAACGCTGGTGGATTTTAAATTTTGGTGTTCGTAAGCCAGCGGCTGAAGCCAGCGGCTACTGGTGGGCAGGCTTTGCCATTACCCTCAACCTTGCACCTGCGATCCCGCAAAAAGTACCTTCAACTAGTGGTTACTTTACTGTCGTACCGCAAGGCTGGGGATCGACCAACAATGTCAGCTCCCAAAACTGCGTAATGACTTAGCGCCTGTGGCTGAAGCCACGGCTAATGATGGTATAACTAGGGCTGAAGCACTAAATCACCATCCCGGCGGCAACGGTCTCGTTAGTTCCTTCATCCACCAGGATGATCGAACCGGTGATGCGGTTCTTCCGGTAAGCATCCGTGAAGAGTGGTGCTGTGGTGCGAAGTTGTACGCGGCAGATGTCGTTCATCTTAACCACTTTATTCTCTTCATCCCGGTGCAGGGTGTTGATGTCCAGGCGGTAGCGCACCTCCCTGATCATACATCTTGCTTCTTTGGTCGTATGCATGATGGCATATTTCCCACGCGGTTGCAGGGGGCGCTCGTTGAACCAGCATAGCATCACTTCCAGGTCCTGCCCAACATCCGGTTGATTGTTTTCCCGGACAATCATATCTCCCCGGCTGATGTCGATATCATCCTCCAGCAAAAGGGTAACGGACATTGGCGGGTAGGCCTCTTCCAGCTCCCCATCGAAGGTATCTATCTTCGCGATCGTGGAGCTGAACCCACTCGGCAAAACGGTTACCTTATCTCCTTTTTTGAAGACACCGCCCGCAATACGACCGGCATATCCACGGTAGTCGTGATAATCGTCGCTGTAAGGACGGATAACCGTCTGTACGGGGAGCCTGCAATCAATAAAGTTGTTGTCCGAGCCAATGTGCACATTCTCCAGGGTGTACAATAGGGTTGGGCCATCGTACCATCCCATGTTCTCACTTCGCTCGACGACATTGTCACCTACCAGAGCAGACATTGGAATGAACTCGACGTCCTTAACGTCGAGCCGATGACTGAAGCCACTGAAATCATCCTTGATTTTGTTGTAGGCCTCCTCACTGTAATCCACCAGGTCCATTTTGTTAATACAGACAATCAGGTGAGGAATTTGCAGTAAGCTCGCAATAAAGCTGTGCCGACGGGTTTGCTCCACTACTCCATTACGCGCATCAACCAGAATCAGGGCAACATTGGCAGTGCTTGCTCCCGTCACCATATTCCGGGTGTACTGAATGTGGCCGGGGGTATCCGCGATGATGAACTTGCGCTTAGGCGTAGCGAAGTAACGGTAAGCCACATCTATGGTGATGCCTTGTTCGCGTTCCGCCTTGAGGCCGTCGGTCAACAAAGCCAGGTTTACGCCTTCCTCTCCGCGTTTGGAGCTAGTGGCGGCAATCTGTTCGTACTGGTCTTCAAATATGGACTTACTGTCGTAGAGTAGGCGGCCAATGAGGGTGGATTTTCCGTCGTCGACGGAGCCAGCGGTGGTGAAGCGGAGAAGTTCGGTGGAGTTTGACATTAGTTCTTTAGTCTGTTAGTGCGTAAGTCTGTTTAGAGCGCACTAGGTGTTTTAAGCGGGGCCGCAGGTGCAAAGTGAAGAGTAGGCAGCCGCTATTTAGTGATCACCAAATGTTTTTTTTCCATCTGGCATGCGGGTTCCGTGGAATCTAATTGCGACAACTTAGCTGCAAAACGGGCATTAGCGTCATTACGGCTTCCATCATCCGCTGCAACTCGGGGTCTTCCGTCATTGTTCCAAAGCTAGTGTTCTCTTCCGTCATGCCGTAGGCCTCCATGGTCTTAGTAAAACATTCCATGCCTTCCTCTTGAGTCGGCTTACCAATACATTCACACATTTCACTGGCAAATGCTTGAAATTTGACCTTTTCCTCCGCAGTTGGTTCCAGTGACTCCATGGCTTGTTCAAGTCCTGCATTAAAAGAGATGTCTTTAAAGTGTTCACATCTGGTCATTATGCTTTGCAGCACCAACATTTTACCAGCATTATGTAGAACTGGTCGTGAGAGTTCGCCCTTTCCATATTCCTTATCGATTAATGCAATGGTTTTTTCATCAACCGCAAGCTTAGCGAGGTCAATATCATTGTCGACGGAGAACGTCTCCATCTTTTCAATTTCCTGGCAAAGCGGAGAAAATTCATCTTCTAACGCAAAGTCCATAAAAAAATCCGTTGTCGCGTTTGTCATACGCTCCTCTAGCCACGTGATGAAGCTGGTGAATTCGTATTCTTCCATCTGGTAGCGACGCATAAAACCAGGAACTTTGGTAGCGATTGCCGCGATTAATTCCAGATCAGTGTCTTCGCCCCTGCGGCTTTGCAGGGTATCGTACGCAACGGGAACACTTTCCTGCAAAATACTAGTTAGTTGAGTTGCTAAAGTTTCCTCTTGTTGCGCAAGTAGGGAGGGAGCTGCTTCTACGCCAGCTTCTAATACAATGCGCCATTCTTCCAGTTGGTACAGAGAGCGACTGGCGTCCCCTCGGCTTACTACCTGATCGAGGAAACGTTCGCTCGCCGCAGGGCAACCTTCAAGCAATTCGCTTAGCAAAACTACGGATGCTTTCCCGCCTTCCTCCGCGTCGTTTACGATATCTCTGCCCGTAACTTCGGTATACGCTGCCTTTTCCTCTTTGCTGATATATTCTACTAACTGAGGCAACTCGTCGCCCACCGTATTCCTGTGAAATAAACCACTAGTGGAAAGTCCTAACTTATCAATATGCTGACAAAGTGCGGCTACCGTTGGCGCGAGTTGATCACCCGACTGGCCTTGGGCGAGCAAGGAAGTGAGCAAGAGGGTTATTGTGATGAGTTGCTTCATAAGAGGATGTAAACTTGTCTGTTTGATTATTTGCCTAAAAATATCCCTGTTTCTTACGGTCTTCCATCGCGGTCTCGGAGCGCTTATCATCAGCGCGGCCACCGCGCTCGGTCTGCCGGGCCATCGATACCTCAGCGATGATGTCTTCCAGCGAGCTGGCCGTTGAGCGCCAAACCCCGGTCGTAGTGATGTCTCCGATCGTGCGGCAGCGGACCATTAACTTTTCCACTTTCTCTTCCGGGCGGACGGGGATCAGTCCGCCTTCGGTGGCCAATAACATGCCATCACGGTGCAATACTTCGCGCTCATGGGCGAAGTAAAGGCTGGGGAGTTCTACCTTTTCCAGTGCGAGGTACTGCCATACGTCCAGCTCCGTCCAATTTGAGATTGGGAAGATCCGGAAGTGCTCACCATACTGCTTACGACCGTTGAATAGGTTCCACAATTCCGGGCGCTGGTTTTTGGGGTCCCACTGTCCGAATTCATCACGGTGACTAAAAAACCGTTCTTTTGCACGGGCCTTTTCCTCGTCGCGGCGGCCGCCCCCAAGGGCGGCATCATATTTACCTTTTTCCAGGCTGTCCAGCAACACGGCTGTCTGCAAGTAGTTACGGGTGGCATTGTACCCTTTTTCCTCACGTACCATCCCGTTATCGATTGCCTCCTGCACGGAGCCTACCACCAGCTTAACACCCAGGCGCTCCACCAGTGCGTCACGGTAGTCAAGTGCTTCCTGGAAATTATGCCCTGTGTCTACGTGGAGGAGGGTGAAGGGAATTTTAGCCGGATGAAAAGCTTTCATGGCCAGGTGTGTCATCAGGATAGAATCCTTACCACCCGAGAAAAGCAGTACGGGGTTTTCAAACTGAGCGGCAACTTCCCGGAGGACGAAAATGGACTCAGACTCCAGTTCCCGGAGGTGATCAAGTTGGTAGTTAGCTGACATATTCTTTAGACAGTTGTTTCGGTGGTCTTAATAATGCTGGTGGCTATCCTTCTGTGAGGGTTTCCCGAATCGTTGAGGACAAAATTGCCGCGGACTCAGCTACAGACTGGTCTGCAGTCTTAAGGTCGAGGAAAGGCGCCTCCGGCGCCTCGTAAGGGCTATCAATCCCGGTAAATCCTTTGATCTCTCCGGCACGGGCTTTAGCGTAGAGCCCCTTAACGTCCCGGGCTTCACATACGGCCAAAGGCGTATTGACAAAAACCTCGTAAAAGTCCGCTGGCCCGATGATCTCCCGGGCCATCTCCCGGATGGCGATGGTCGGGCTGACAAACGAGCAAAGCACCTGGGCGCCCGTAGTAACGAAAAGCTTTGCTGTTTCTGCAATCCGCCTGATATTTTCACGACGGTCTTCGAGGCTAAAGCCAAGATCTCCGCAAAGGCCTGTACGAACGTTATCGCCGTCAAGCAAGACGACATGATGGCCAAGTTGGAAGAGCTCGCGCTCCACTGCCGTAGCGATGGTCGACTTCCCGGAGCCGGATAATCCCGTAAGCCAAATCACACCACCCCGATGTCCGGCACGCGCTTCGCGTTCCGCTCGTTGGACGGTTCGTTCAAAGATTGGATGGATGTTATTGGCCATTAGGCTTAGTTTAAAAGTGGCGCAAAGATACTGGCAAGCTATAGGTACAACCTAAAGAAAACTAATGTTTAAGCAGGAAGGAATGGTCATACGTTGATACATTCCTGCGGTTATCGTCCTCTTTCAGGAGTTCTGATAAAACAACAACGCCCGCCGGAAAGACCGACGGGCGTTGTATCTGAAAGCGCATTTCTACGTATTAAACGACCTCTACGTCTACGGCATTGAGGCCCTTACGGCCTTCTTCTATCTTGAAGCTGACTTTGTCACCCTCACGGATATCGTCAATCAAATCGTTGGCGTGGACAAAAACATCCTTACTCCCATCGTCGGGCGTAATGAAGCCATAACCTTTAGAGGTGTTAAAAAACTTTACTGTTCCTTGTTGCATAGTTCATGAATTTTGGAATTATGAAAGGCCGCAAAGGTACGAGGGATATAATTAGCAATCCTATATATTTATGTCAGCGACTATATCTATTTAATTGAAAATCAGTATCCAACAATTTAACCCCGAGTCAGAAGCAGAATGCTAGGATTTGTTCTTTTCTCACAACAGGGCAATTACCTCAAATTAAAGCGGTTGCATGGGCAGTAAACGGGAGTCCTGAAGGGCTGCGGTACGATGTCCGGCTACAGCCAGATAATCAAGGTTCTGGGCGAAAGCCAAAAAATCCTGTACGCTACGTTGTCGCACCAGGAGTACCCAATCCCAGCCATCGGCCTCGGGGCCGATGAGAAATTGCCCCCCTTTACCGGAAAAAATAAGCTCCGCTCCACTTTCCGCCAGCAGGGGCTTGACCGCTTTCATGTACCGTTGGTAGGCCTCCTTACCGGAAATTGGGCTTCCAGGATCTAATTCCGGATTGGCTGAATAGTCCGCAGTTTCCCGGAAGTTCAGCAGGTTGAGCATCACGACGGGGCCCTCAATATTGCGGGACATAAGGGCGCGCCCATTATCCTGAGTTACGTGTAAATAGTTCGCCATTGCTTTTTTCGTAAAGGTATACGCAAAACTGGTTTCCCGGTGATCGGGGGCATAGGCTTGCTAGCGAAAACACGGGGCCGAGACCGAAACCTTGCCTACTATGCTTTGCTCCGGACAAGAAACGCTCCATGGACGTCTCGTTAATCGTTGCGTCAAAAAAGGAGATCCGCCGAGCGTATGAGGCCATGAGGCCATAGGTCTACGATCGCCCGGAACCAGACAGCAGGGTTATAGTATGGTCTCCTCATGCTTCGAGTCGTCAAACGAGGTTTTTTCTGGCCATGCCAGGCTTAAACAACTCGTTGGACGACTTCCGCTCTTACCATACGATCACCCTGCCAAATGGTAGAGCACTTCTCCAGAAAGTACGCTAAACCCTACCTTAGGCACTTAAACGATGTCGTAATGACCCACGCACTACTCACCAAACAACTGGCAGTCACGCTGTCTGCTTCCTTTGCCTTACTACTTTGCCTGGCATCCTGCGGCCCCGCCCCGGAAAATGCGGGCGATATTACCGGAACACCACTCATCGATTCTGCTACCATCGACCGGCACCTGGCCACCCTTGCTTCGGACGAATTTGGAGGTCGTCTTCCCTTCAGCGAAGGAGAAACCCTTACCCTAGATTACCTGGAGACCGAACTAAAAGCACTCGGTCTAGCTCCCGGTAACGGCGATTCCTATCGGCAGGAGGTCCCCATGGTAGAAATCACGGGATATCCCGACGCTAGCGTTGCTCTGAGGGCTCCCGGACAGACGCTGAACTGGGCGCAGGGGGAGCAAATTGTCACCTATAGCGAACGGGCCGAAGCCCAAGCGAGCCTGGAAAACAGCGAGCTCGTTTTCGCCGGGTTCGGGATTGTAGCCCCGGAGTATGGTTGGAATGACTACGAAGGGATAGACGTGAAGGGAAAAACCGTCGTCGTGATGGTTAACGACCCCGGCTATTACACCGAAGACAGCACCCTGTTCAAGGGCAATCAAATGACCTACTACGGACGCTGGACTTATAAATTCGAAGAGGCCGCGCGCCAGGGCGCGGCGGGCTGCCTGATTATCCACGAAGCCGGCGCCGCCGGCTACCCCTGGTTTGTTGTCCAATCCTCCTGGTCGGGCACCCGGCTCACGCTTGAGCCCGACGGTACACCTTTGCTGAATGTCGCCGGGTGGATCACCCTGGATGCTGCCAAGGAACTCTTCCAGGCCGGTCAGCCAGACATCACCGGTTGGTTCGGCATGGCCACCCAACCTGACTTTCAGGCCATCCCGCTCAAGACGAAATTGTCGACCGGAGTCCGCAATGAGTTACGTTTTGACAAGTCGAACAACATCATCGCCACGCTGCCCGGCGCTACGCGCCCGGAAGAATACATCGTCTATACCGCGCACTGGGACCACATCGGCGTTGGTCCTGCAGTAAATGGGGACTCTATTTATAACGGTGCACTCGACAATGCTTCTGGCACCAGTTTGCTACTCTCCATCGCTGAAGCCTACACGAAGATGGAGCAAAAACCGGACAGGACCGTAGTGTTCCTTTTTGTCACCGCCGAAGAACAAGGGCTGTGGGGAAGCGCCTATTACGTCAACAACCCCATATTCCCGCTGGATAAGACGGTTGCGAACATCAACATTGACGGTATTAACCCCTCCGGGAAAGCTAAAGACCTAACCATTACTGGTGCCGGCCACAGCGAGATGGATGAGTTGGCCGAGACCATTGCGGTTGAGCAAGGGCGCTACGCCCAGCCCGGGCAGGAACCAGAAAAAGGTTACTTCTACCGATCTGATCACTTCAATTTCGCCAAAAAGGGAGTCCCAGCGCTCTACGCAAAGGGCGGCTACGACCACTGGAGTAAGGGCAAAGCATACGCACAAGCCCAAAAGGACAATTTCGTAGCCAACCGGTATCACCAGCCAGCAGACGAATACACCAATGGTGACTGGCCACTCGGTGGTGCAGTGCAGGATGGAGAGCTCTTGTTCAAAGTAGGTCTGGGCCTGGCAACCAGCGAGCAGTGGCCTAAGTGGAAAGCACAGAGCGAGTTTTCACGTGAATAGGGGCGGAGTTAGGGGCTAGGAGCTAGGAGGCAGGAGCTAGGAGCTAGGAGGCAGGAGCTAGGAGCTAGGGGCTAGGAGTTAGGAGCTAGGAGCTAGGGGCTAGGAGTTAGGAGGCAGGAGCTAGGAGATAGGAGATAGGAGCTAGGCTACCACATACCTGGGAAAAAAGCATCTTCGAGGTGTTCTAATTCATGCGTACCATCGGGATGGATGAGGACGGAAATAATATCAAACCTGACCTCCCAGGTGTGATCAATCTTGCGCATGTAGGCCCGGGCAGCTTTGGCGATGTTTCGTTCCTTCGCTACCGAAACGGCCAGCGATGGATGCCCGAAGCCTGTTCCTCGTCTTGCTTTAACTTCTACAAACACCAGACAATCCCCTTGTTTGGCGATAATATCGAGTTCGACCCGACGAAAACGATAGCCCTTTTCCAGGATAGAATAGCCAAGTGCCTGGAGGTGCTCCGTGGCAATTTCCTCGCCGATCATTCCCGTTTTTTGCCGCTCTGTCATACCCTAAGGTACGGTCTTCGGGTAAGTTAGCCGACATGCAATCCTTAGCAAAAGCTTAAATCGGGGAACTTAGACCAACGATGCAGGTTATATTTACCGTTACTCAAGAAAACAATGTTATGTACCGCAAAATATTTCTAGCACTCCTTTTTCTGAGTGCACTCTCCTTTACCGTCAGCGCTCAAACCACCGAGGAGCAGGCCCGTCAGGACCTTGACTATTACAGTACCACCAACGAGCGAGATCGCGGAGAAAATGCCAATGGTGATATCTGGTGGGGAACGGGTGCTATTCTGGGGTATAACGCCAGCAATTTCAACAGCATTTTCCGGATCGGTCTTACGCCCATCGTAGGCTATAAGATCAACAACTTTCTTAGTATTGGCCCACGTGGTAGTTTCACCTACAACGCTTACCGCGAAACATTTGGCGGAGGTCAGCCTGACTTCAAAGCGAACTTCACCGAATGGTCTGTCGGGCCATTTGCCCGCGCTAAAGTAATCGGCCAGTTTTTCATTCACGGCGAGTACAGCCTCGTAAACGAAGTAGAAACCTTCAATGCTGATGGCTCCTCTAACCGGGTAACGCGCACCATTCCTTTCCTTGGTGCCGGCCTCAACCAGGGTGGTGGCCCAGGTATGCTGGGTTTCGAAGTACTTGTTCTCTTCCGTCTAAGCAGTGCTGATCGCATCGGTGATGCCCCCTTCGAGCTTCGTACGGGAATCAACTTCAACTTCTAGCAGTCTTAGCTGACAGCCCGAAAGCAAACGCCGGCATCCTGACCACAGTGTACAGGATGCCGGCCTTTTTTTGCCCTTAGCCTTTATTTTAACGCAAGGCTTGGCAGCAATGCTTTGTCTATTCATCCTGAAGCGGGCCAAACACTTATACTTGGTGTATTTCGTTTGTTGGTCTTTAGTCCGTTAGGTAGTCATGATTGCCTAACGGACTAAAAGGCCAACAGACTTGACGATCAAGGGTATCCACTCAAAACGTAGTGGGTACTTTGGTTGCAGAGCTTTGCTTTGAGCCTAGGTTGACCGGAGCGAACCTCTTCTCCCATACGCTCACGCAAGCATAGCATTTTCCGGGCGCGGGCGCGGGTGCAGGAGGTTTCCACAAATGCAGGCCAGGATGAATTGGCTATGCTCCGATGGCACCAAGCTCCACCCCTTCACTGTAGGCCATCTTGATTCCGTTGGCAGACATAGCAGCTTTGATGGCTTCGTTGACCATAAAAGTGGCCTCCCAGTAATCATCGGGGTTAACGTATGGACGAACGGCAACCACAATATTGTGGGTATCGTAACCTTCGATACCAATTTCTGGCTCCGGATCTTTTTTAATGATATCTAACGTACTGAGCGCCTCCGCCAAAACTGCCTTCAAATTAGGGAAGCTCTCTTCGTAGGCCATCAGGATACTCAGTTCCAGACGGATATAGCCGAGCCGGCTGAAATTAGTCACCACTCCACTCGTGATCTCTCCGTTGGGCACAATCAGGGTTTTCTTTCCCGGAGTGATCAGCATGGTATTAAAAATCTGAATTTCCTCCACCTTCCCGAAGTACTCTCCCTGAATTGAAATCCAATCGCCCACCTTGTAAGGGCGAAACAGGATGATCAGAATACCTGAGGCAAAGTTGCTAAGGCTGCCCTGTAAGGCCAGCCCCACGGCAAAACTAGCCGCGGCCAGAATAGCAACGAATGAGCCTACATCAACCCCCAGGATACTGGCTACCGTGAAGACCAGCAAAATTTTCAACCCAATCCCGATTACGGAACCGAAAAAAGGCGTCAGGTCCGCTCCGATGCCCCGCTTCGTCATCGCCCGAACGGCAAGATCCACCAGTTTATTAATGATCCGGATGCCCACCAGCAGAATCACCAAAGCCATAAAGGCTTTGGGTGCATACTCGATGATCATATTGCCTGCTGTCTCGAGGTACTTTTGTAGAGTTGCTTCGTCCATTGCGCTTACCGTTTAATTGCGGGGCGCAAGATAGTTGGTTAGGTGGGGATTGACCGCATGGACCAAAGTCAATAGTTACGCATGTTGGCGCGACTGGCCGTCTATACCCCACCACTACATCTATCTGAGGACAATACCTCCTAAGCCCAAGGCTTTAGTTTCCTGGAAGCCAGTACGATGTGTTCTGCATTCATATGAGGGTCGAAGAACAGTAATCCGAAATGGTATAAATCCACGGAAGCACGAACTTCCTCCATGGCTTTGAGGTCCTCCCAGGCGCGCTCCATTCCTTCCGACCAGTGGATATCGGCAATCACAAACACCGATTGCGCCGTTGCGGCGGGTAATACCCTGCGGACGTAGTCCAGCGTAGGTTGATGCCGGTGGTCACCGTCGAGAAAGAACAGGTCGAGTGACCGCTCCGGGGGAGCGGAAGGCCAGTGCTTGGCTAACCATTGATCAAAACGGCTCACGTAGGGCTGCAACTGCGCGCTGGCGCCAGCCTTTGCAAAAGACTCCCGTGCCAAGGCTGCTACTTCAGGATTACCCTCCACCGTTTGCAGCTGCGCCCGAGTATTGGCAGCATGGAGATACAGCGTAGAAATACCGGCGTTGGTACCGAATTCCAGGATCCGGTCAGCCCGTAGCCACAAGGCCAGACGGAACAACAGACGCCCGCACTCGTCGTCAATGGCATTCGAACTAACCAGCGAACGAACTGACCGCTCCTTCCGATTCGTCGTTTTACTAGGGGCACCAAGTGATTGCAGTTTAACCGTTCCTTCTCTGCGGGACCAGTAGTGCCTAATTGCCAACAGCAAATCGAAAGCATGATAATGCCGGTCATCCAGGTACACCTCCCTGACGAATTCCGCCAGCCGCCGATCTGATATCTGACGGTAGGTCACGGCACTGCGGTACCAGCGCCAGGCGGAACGTGCACGGAAGGCATAATATGCTAAGCTTGCTGCCATGCGGGTAAAGGTAATTCGGTAAAGCGGTAGGCTGGTAGCGCTCCAGGCACTGCACCAAGGCTATCGCAAAGTAAGCGCGGAGGTCATCCAACGCATTGTTTTGAACTGGCGTAGCTGGAAAAAACCTCATTTGACGGCTCGAAGCATTGAAAAGAGTAGACTTTGCGATTGCCCTTACCACCACACCTGGCCTGCGAGACTGCGAGATTACTTTTCCCTTATATTCGCCTCACTCATCTGCGGCAAAGCCGCACCACGAAACCCACGCCCATGTCCCTGTTGGATGCGCCCTACCGATATACTTCCCTGCAGAAAACCCTGCTTGCGTTAGGTGGACTTCTGCTGTTCCTATTGTTCTGGTGGGCCATGGCCGAGCTTTTTTCGCAAAAAGCTCCCATTGACTACCAGAACTCCCGCATGCCCTCCAGCCTTGACCAGCATCCGGATTCCATCGCCTTGCGCAAAGCTTTGCTGCGCAAAGATTCCATCGCTTTCGCCGATGCGACCAACTTCCGCAAAATCTACCCGCTATTACCACCGCCCCAAAAGGTGGCTGCGGTATTTCCGTCATTGATCAGCCCACCGGAAGGCAACGAAAACCGTAGCCTGATCTACCACTCTGCCGTCTCCATCTGGCGTAACCTGCAAGGTTACTTCTGGGCGGTATTCTTTGCCCTGCTCATTGGCATACCGATAGCCGTGAGTCCGCTGGCTAAAGCCCTCTTCAGTAAACAGATCGATACCCTTCGCTACGTTCCCCTCACGGCCTTGAGTCCTATTTTCTTCCTTATTTTCAGTTCCGAACAATCCGAAGCCTTCAAAATCAGCTTTCTGGCCTTTGGTATCCTCGTCTATCTGCTTCCGGTTGTGATGCAACGGCTCTGGGAAACTGAAGACGTATACCTCAAAACGGCCTATACCCTGGGCGCCTCTGATTGGCAACTGGTCAAGTCGGTCTACGTTCCGGCGGTTCTCAGCAAACTGATTGATGACATCCGGGTACTTACGGCCATCAGCTGGACTTACATCATCATCGCCGAAGTTTACTACCGGACCGATGGCTTAGGCTCCTACAGCTACATCCTGGATCGTCAGGGAAACATCGCCGGTGTTTTTGCGGTATTAATCACTATTGTCCTCATCGGCTATTTACAGGACCAACTCTTCGCCTACATGAATCGCCGACTGTTCCCCCACCGGGACGTCAAGGCCGTATCCCCGGGGCTGCGTGAAGCCCGTAATGGCTTCCTGGTCATGCTTAGTGTGGTCATGTTGTACCTGCTCATCTCTGTATTTACCGGCCCGATCCCCATCCTCGACTTCATCGTAGCCATCGTGGTCACAGCAGCTGCGCTGCTGGTAATCTTCGGAGAATACAAACTGCGCACCAGCGCCCAAACTGCCTAATGCTCATGCCGGAATTTAACGACAGCCAACTCAACAATATCATTGAGCTCCGGGGGATTTACCAGAGTTACGATGGCGGTGATTCTTACATCATTGAGAACCTGGATTTCCTTGTGGAGGACAAACCTGCTCAGGGGCAGTTCGTAGTTATTCTCGGCGCCTCCGGCGCCGGTAAGAGTACCGTATTGCGCTACATTGCCGGTTTACAGCGTCCATCCAAAGGCACCGTTCTGGTCAAGGGAAAGCCAATCAGTGAAGCCCCCCGGGTAGGTATGGTTTTTCAGCAGTATTCCAGCCTCCCCTGGCGGACAGTGCTGGAAAACGTAGCCCTCCCCCTTGAGTACCAGGGCATGGCTAAGGCTGAGCGCCTTGAAAAGGCGCAGGAGATGATTGAATTGGTCGGCCTAGCCGGCCACGAACAGAAGTACGCCCAATACCCTACTCTGTCCGGTGGGCAGCTCCAGCGGGTAGCCATCGCCCGTAGCCTAATCGCTAACCCCGACGTGCTGTTGATGGACGAGCCCTTCGGTGCGCTCGACATCAACACCCGCCTGCAGATGCAGGACCTGCTTACGGAGATCTGGCACCGCATCCACCCCACCATTGTCTTCGTGACCCACGATATCCCCGAAGCCGTCTACCTGGCCGACGAGATCTACATGATGAAACCGGCCCCCAGCCGGTTTACGGAACACGTCAAAGTAGACCTTCCCCTGAAACGCGACCGTAGTACGAAAAGAACCGAGCGCTACATTGAGCTCGTCCGGGAAGTCGAGGATAAGATGATTCGGATTACGAGTGGGCAGTAGAAAGTGTGGAGCGTTAGGGTAAGGTGGTAACGCAGATTAGGCGTTAGCCTCACGGGATGGTAACAGAGCCAGCCATTACCTACCACTGTCAGCATGGTCTGTTTTGCTTTTCCCGAAGGGGCCCATTGCTGCACCTGCGCCCGCGCCCTGCTACCGGATGCGGCCCGTGTAACTATCGGATAACGACATGATTTTCGCTTGCCGGGAAAAAGCCCGCCCGCGGCTCAACTTTCTACCGGCTCCCGTCTTATCTTTGCACTTTCTTTCCCAAAAGGGTCCTCCTCCATGAGCGATGCAATCCACCACGAATGCGGCCTGGCGATGATTCGCCTCCGTAAACCGCTGAGCTATTACCA
>CAZTTF010000212.1:0-13104 GCA_964616365.1 uncultured Lewinella sp.
AAGTAAAGCAGAAATCCGAATAGAAAGCGGTGCATGACAAAAGGAGTTGGAAAGCCGTGGTTTAATGGCACGTAAAATAAGTGGTACGGAATCGACCGCCGCGTTTTTCTAGTACATCTTCATACCCGGTTGAGTGGGGGAATTTAGAGGCCCCTTTTAATAAAACGATGGCAATTAGGTAAGCAAGGTCTAATACTGCAAGGCACCTAGCAGGATTAATTCTGGCTTTCTGACCCCTTTGGGGATAATCCGGAGGCTGAATGACTGTTCCTCAGGGCTGTTGAATCCCAACAGCGGATATGGGCCTTTCACGTCTGAGCGGGAAACAATATCTCCCTGGCTGTTGGCCAGATAAAGCGACAGGTCCCGAATTGCCTGATTGCCCGAACCGATGATCTTGTAATCGCCAGCCGGAAAATTGAGATTACTCAGATCAGTGGGAGTATTATTCGATAAAATAAAACCCAGTACGGGCCAACCCTCCCGGTGGCTGAACCAACCCCTGGTTTCCGAGGTGCTTTGCAGGGCACTTGCTGCGGTAAAGAAACGGTTAGTAAGTATCCGGTAGTCCCGCTCAATGACGGATCGGCCGGAGGATTGCAACAGGCTGACCGCAACGAAATTAGTGGTGGAATCTCCGGCTACCAGGTGTACCTGAACCTGATAGTTGCCGGTTGCCGGGACGTGAAACTCCAATACGGGGGTGCCGTCTGCTTCCTGGTCCTGAAAAAGAATTTGGCCCGTACTGTCCCTAAGATAGAGGTCAACGTCAACCGCTTCATTATCTGCCGTTGCAATGAAGGCATAGTTGGTGTTAGCCGTCAGTTTAAGTTGGAGGGATTTGGTGGCGCCTGCTGGCAGGCTGGCAGCGGCAAGGGCGAGTCCGGGGCGCCATTCTACGCTGGAAATGGCAACCATGAGGTTGCCTTTTTCGAATACCCGGTTGAGGGCTGTCTGTAGTGCGCGGGAAGTCGGGGGCTGGGCGCAGACGCGGGTGCCGGGTAGGGTGGCAAATAATAAGAAGAGTAGGGCTATGACTCTGATGGCGAAGGGAGGTTGTCAGTGATGAAGGTAACCGTTTCCAGGGCAGCTCCGGCAGATCGAGCCGCCAGCGCCCGCTGGGCGCTGCTGGCATCCTGTTGTGCTCCGGGCTGAAGGAGCGCCTGCAGGCGCTCGCGGAGGGCTGCTCCGTCGGTAACGGACCAGGCACCGCCGGCGGCGATGGCCGCCGCTGCTTCGGGAAATTTTTCGTGCTGCGGACCAAATACCACGGGCAAGCCGTAGGCCATGGGCTCCAGGGTGTTGTGCAGCCCGGTGCGAAACGCACCGCCGATGTAGGCAATTGCCCCGTAACGATATACCCTGCTGAGCATGCCGATGGTGTCAAGAATCAGTACCCGGGCGCTGGCTGCGGCGTCAGGGGTGGTCTGGGTGTATCGTTCGGCCTCCCATTGCACCTGCATCCCTGCCAGGGCATCTTCGTGTAGCTGGTGCGGTGCCAGGATCAGCCGGGTAGTAGCCGGAAGGTCGGGCCAGGCGACGGCCAGTGCTTTTAGATCTTCAGGCCACACGGACCCGGCAATGATGGTGGTGCCGGTTTCGGTGAAAGCTGCGATGATGTCGTCAGCAAATGGGGCGGCTGCTACTTCCAGCGTGCGGTCCATGCGAGGGTCTCCGGCAACCGCCAGTTGTTGCGCGGGATAGGCGCCGCGCTCCATGAGCAGGTTCGCTGCGGCTTGCTGCTGGGTAACGATGCCGGAGAAAAAGCGAAGCATTTTTCGCCCCCAGGCGCCGTACCACTGAAAGAAGTGCTGGTTCTCCCGGAAGTTTGCCGCCACCAGATAGGTTGGAACATTGGCTTGATGGAGTTGGCGCAGATGGAAATACCAGAATTCGTACTTCACGAAAATTGCCAGATCGGGCTGTAGCGCACTGAGCCAACGTTCAGCATTTTTCGGACTGTCGGCGGGGAGATAGGCCACGTGATCAACCACGCTTTCGCCTTTGCAACGCTCGTAGCCACTGGGGCTGAAGAAACTGAGCAAGGCCCGGTATTCGGGGTGTTTTTTGCGGAAGGCCATGAGTACCGGGCGTCCCTGTTCCCATTCTCCCAGCGAAGCACAATGCATCCATAGGAGGGGGGCTTTCCCGGGGCTCCCGTCGTGCGGAGTACGAAGTGTTGCGGGAAGTGGACCTTCTGCTTTTCGGCCCTCCACCCATTTGCGGGCTTGCGTGACGCCCAGCAAGGCAGCCAGCCGGATGCCCAGGAGGTAGCTGCCGATCCCAATACGGTACAGGAAGGTCACTATTTGTAGAATATTTCACGCCCTTCTCCCATGTAGAAGGGGAGAATGATGCCTGCTTTTAGTCCCAAAACGATGTCCGTTCTGCCTTCGCTGGAAGGGACCATCTGGTTCGGGATGTCATACAGTCTAAGGTCCTTGGTGAAGCCAGCCATAATCTCCGCCCCGACGTAGAAGTTCAACCTGCGATCCTGCCCCAGTTGCTGGTAGCCAATAAACTGGTGGACGGCTAGTCCTCCGGCGAGGCGATCATAGCCAGCGAGGTATTCCTCGTTCAGGGGAGCTACGCCCTGGACAACATCGCGCTGCGCCGCGATGCGGCTAAAGAAGTAACCGACACTCGTTTTCGTATGAATACCTCCGCGCTTGTTTTTTCCGAGCTGGAAGGTGTAACCCACAGTGGGGCCGATGAATAGTTGCCGTTGCCGCAGCTGAATGTCAGCTGGTTCGCGTTGGTTGCCGATCAGAAACCCCTCGGTAGTACGTAGGTTCACCAGCACATCCTCCTTTACCTGATTGCCGAAACCGAACTGGGTCCGGAAACCAATTTCCAGCGGACTCTTTGCGGGCATGTAGGTTAAGCCACCATCAATGGAGAAGCCATTGCCAAAACGATCTCCTAGATCTCCTGCGGCAGAGAAAGGGCCGTATCCGGCGTAGAAGATGATCGCCTTGTCGAGGTTGCGATCTCCAGCCAGCGATTGGCCAAAAGCAGTTGAGCTTAGCGCAAATAGGGCGAGGGAAAGGAGGGTTGTCCTGGTCATGCTACAAAGGTAGCTAAGTAGTCAAATAGTAGGTAGTTAAATAGTGGGTAGTCAAGTAGTGGGTAGGTCCATTTGGCAATAAACAGTCCACTTCTTTATCTTGACTACTTGACTACTTGACTACTTGACTACTTGACTACTTGACTACTTGACTACCGGACTACCCCAGCAATTTTTCCTTTTGCTTCTGGTATTCCCCCTGAGTAAGGATTCCGGCATCGTGGAGTTCCCGCAGGCGGGTGATTTGTTCCAGCAGGTCGGGGCCCGGGGCGGGGGAGTCATCGAAAGCAGCCTGGGGCTGCTGCGGGGCGTTAGCTGCGGGCATTGGTTCCACCTTTGGGGGCGGAGTACCAAAATCCTCGAGGGTTTCAGCAGTTGGCTTGGCTTTTTCGGGAGAGAGCTCTATCAGGTTCAGGCGGCGGTAGTTGTTGTCGCGGAAACTCTGGAAGGCAGAATGCTTGCGCATCGCCGCAAGGGCGGGGTGCTTTTCGATGCGCTCTGGCTTGGGGAGTCCGAAGGTGACGGACAGCTCCAGGTGGCGCATGGATTCAGGGTATTGCCCCAGCTGGGCGTAGGAACAAGCCAGGTTGAAGTGGGTGCCGGGATCGGCAACGTCGGCATCGGCTGCTTCTAGGAAGGCCTCGATGGCCAGGTCGTAGTCTGCGCTGCGGTAATAGCGAATACCCTCTGCCTTCAGGGCTTTGGTGTCTTTTTGCAGGGGGATGCCGGTGCTTATCAGGTTGTCTTCGGCCAGTGAGTCTGGGTCGTATTTGGCCTGCCACTTTTTAAGTGGCATGGACCACCAAAGGATACTGGTGATGAAGGGGATTATGGCGGTTACTGCAATAAGTATTCCGAATAATTCATCCCCACCCCCAGGGCTGGCAGCCAGAAAAACAAAGAACCAGAATGCTGCCATTTGCAATACACCCTTCCACCATTTTCCTACGTAGAAATAGTGTACCCCAAAGATTCCGAGAAAGAAGGCGAAGAAGCCCGCCAGGGTCTTGTTTAGCATAGTAAAGCGAAGATAATGTGCAGGATGGAATTCCTGCAATCAATCCAATGGATGTCAGCGTCAGAACATAGATACGTTTTCCCCTCTAAATGGATGCACCCGATGAATATTTATTCGACCGGATGCCGCATAATGCTGATGAAATTGTTAAAAAAAGGAGATTTCAAGGAGAGGATGTTAGCGGAGTGTTAGGGTAGGGGTAGGCAGACAACGGAGGCGGCAACGCCATTCGTCGTACCGGCAAACAACTTAAAAACCTTGACTTATGCGAATCCTGCCCATCTCCCTCTTCCTGTTTTTTGCCTTACTGCTTACTTCTTGTGCCCCCCGGGTATATGAAGCACCAACGGCAGATGCTGCTACAGCAGCACACAGTGTTATTGCAATCCTCCCGCCTTACGTCTCTATTCAGGGGCGCCGAAACGACAACCCCGAACAATTACGGGCAGCCGAGGAGGCGGACGTATTTACCTTTCAGCAAGAACTGTACAGCTGGATGCTGCGCCGCAAGGGGCAGGGGCGCTTCCGGGGAGTAGAAATCATGTCTCCGGAGGTAGTGAACGCCAAGCTTAACCAGGCGAGCTACAGAGTGGACAATCGTAACCTGACACCCGCTGAGGTCGCTGAACTGCTCGGCGTAGATGCGGTCATTACCGCCCGCTTTAATACCGATAAGCCAATGTCAGAGGGGGTGGCCCTTGCGCTGGGCGTCCTGTTTGACACCTGGAATGCCACCCACCGCACCAGCGTTAATCTGAGTATCCATGACCCCTACAATGGTTTGGTCTGGAACTATGACTGGGCCAATAGTGGCAGCTTTGCCTCTCCCGAAATGCTTGTGTCACAACTGATGCGGAATGCCAGCCGGAGAATGCCCTACGGCGCACGTTAATAGGACACCCAGTAATCGCGCAAAAGCCACATTGACTTAGGCGTTTGCGGACCGGATGCCTGGAAGTTGCCTTTTCCACCGCCTACGGCGAAGAAAAAGGTGACGCTCCGGGCATCCGGTTTTTTGCCGTTCTTTGGGGCAAACCTGATTCACTATGCTTATTGCTGTGCAAGATGCCCGCGCCCTCCTTTCCGCCATAACAGTAAACTGGGGGGAAGAGACTGTCTCTCTGACAGAGGCTGGCACCCGCGTCCTCGCCCAGGATGTTATTGCGGACCGGGACCAACCCCCTTTTAACCGGGTCGCCATGGATGGCATCGCAATCAACTATTTAGCTTATGCGGCGGGGCAGCGGCGCTTCCCAATTGCCTGGCTTCAGGCTGCAGGAGATGCTCCCCGAGCACTAACTGATGTGACGCAATGCGTCGAGATCATGACGGGAGCGGCCCTGCCCGCTGGCGTGACTACCGTTGTCCGTTACGAGGACCTGGAGCGGGAGCGTGACGCTTTTGTGCTGCCTGAAGGAGTGGTCGATGGTAAGAGTATTCACCAACAGGGCAAGGATATTATTGCCGGGAAATTGTTGGCCAGTGCTGGCCGGCTAATCGGCGTTGCTGAAACGGGGATGCTGGCTTCCTGTGGTTATGAAAACGTACGGGTAAAGAAGAAACCAAGGGTGGCAGTCATTGCCACCGGAAACGAATTGGTGCCGGTTGGCAGCACGCCTGCTCCGCATCAGATTCGGATGTCCAATGTATTTCAGTTGCAACAGCTGCTTGAAGGTGTAGGAGCCACCACAGCAACATATCATTTCCCAGATGACCGCGCTGCTTTGCTGGAACATCTGGAAACACAGCTGGCACATAATGACATCGTCGTACTGTCGGGAGGGGTTTCAAAAGGGAAGCTTGACTTTGTTCCCGGAGTTTTAGCCAGCCTGGGCGTAGAAAAAATGTTCCATGGCGTAGCCCAAAGACCCGGAAAGCCCCTCTGGGTCGGTCGCCGCGAGGAAACTTTAGTGTTTGGTCTGCCCGGCAACCCCGTTTCCAGTGTAAACTGTCTGGTACACTACGTGCTGCCCTTTATCCGCAGGCAACAAGGGCTAGAAGCAAAAGCAGCCTGTTTTGCGCAGATTACGGAGGCATTAACCTTTAAGCCGGATTTGACGCTCTTTCAGTTGGTTCATCTGGAAAGTAGTCCTGAAGACGGACGACTACTGGCAACCCCTACCAAAAACCAGGGCTCCGGAGACGGAACCAGCCTGCTGCGCGCGCAGGGATTTATGGAAATTCCTCGTGGCCAGACTACCTATCCCGCAGGAGCTGTCTTCAAGGTGGTCAGGTATTGATCTTTGCCAAGATAGATTCGCCACGCTCTCTTAGCTCATGAAAAAGGCCCGGGCGCAAAAAAAGCCTCCGACAAGCGTACACTGCCGGAGGCCCAAAAACCTACTTTATTAAGTGTTCATATCTGAAGAAAAGCACGCACGGAGCGCAAAGGGTGGTGTTTATTTCTGACTGTTGTATGCTATGGGAAAACCGTTTCTTCAAGTGTATGGACAAATTGCAAAGGGTGAATGGGCTTTACAAACCGTCGGGAGCTAACTAGGTATAAATACCTATTGGTTCAGGGGTAATTACGTGCTGCTGGTTCGTAAGAAACATAGGCTCTGTTTTATGTTTTAACTTGTATTTCAGTTTGGTAGCCAATATTGCCGCTCAGACCTCAACCATCTGGTTTGATTGGGCGTAACTATGCCAGCCTCCTTAGTCAGTAGTCTTTTGCCAGGCTGGTAACACCTTAATTTTATCCTTCATGAGCCATCAGAAACATCCACCGCTTGCGCGACCAGCTACCGGGCAGTATGCCCCCGTTGAGTTTTCTGTTGTAGGAACGACCTGCGCTCGGATGGAGACCTTGATGGACTTTTGGCAGCAGGAACTGACGCCACACGCTGTTTTATCGGTCACCGGAGATCACGGGACGGCTCGCGAGGAGCCCTTCTTTCAGCATGGAAGTAAGCAGTTCTCCGGTGGTGCTCAAACGTGGAATGCCTACGATGATCGGCTGATGGGGCGCAAGTTTTCCCTGGCCCTAGTCAACGGCAACCACTATCCGGCAGCACGGCAAATCGTTTTTATAGATCCGAATAAAGCCGGGACCCTGGAGCGTAGGCGGGATCAATTGACCGACGTGGCGGCCGTTGTCTTTTGCCCCGGTGCCACCGAGTTGCCGGCGTGGCTGGCAGCCCATTTGGGCGACGGCGCGCGGGTGCAATGTAAGTTAGCGGAAGCAGGGGAAGTGCTGCTGCCGCTGCTCAAAGCAGCGGTGGCGGCGGCGATCCCTCCGCTGAAAGCCCTGGTGCTGGTAGGGGGCAAGAGCTCCCGCATGGGATCCGACAAGAGTCAATTGAAATACCGTACGGCGCTGACGGAAGCGGAACGCATGGTGCAGCTTTGCCAGCATGCAGGACTGGCAACTTTCCTTTCGGTAGCTACGCCCGATCGCGTCCCTGAAACTTCAGCAGATGGCTTTTTCCCGGATCGTTTTCTGGGGCTGGGGCCACTCGGGGCCATCAGTACGGCTTTACTAAACGATCCGGAAGCTGCCTGGCTGGTTTTACCCTGTGATCTGCCACTCTTCACCAGCGAGACACTGCTGCAGTTAATCGAAGCCCGCCAGAGCGGGAAAGTAGCCACTGCGCTGAAGGTGGCCGATAAACCATTCCCTGAGCCCCTCGCCGCAATCTATGAACCCCGGGCCTATCCGCGTTTGCTGCAATTCCTGAGTCTCGGCTACGCCTGCCCCCGTAAAATGCTGATCAACAGTGACGTTGCCCTGCTCGAAATTGAGGATGCTACACCACTTACGAACGCAAATACGCCGGAGGAGCGGGAGGCGGTAAGGGCGGTCCTTTCGCGTAATTGAGTGCTTCAGCCCTTACACTCAGCGTTGATGAGCCCTTCAGCGCTCCCCCCTCCGCAAAAAGAAAACCGGGCTCACCACCGTAATTACCACCACCGAAAAGACCAGCCCGCCGATCGTCCCTGCCGCCAGGGCGTACCAGAACACCTCGTTGCGGCCGCCGAGTAAAAAGGGCGCTAGGCCTGCGGCTGTGCTGATGACCGTGAGAATAATCGGTAATAGTTTGTGGCGAACGGCCGTGGTGTAAAGCGCCACTTCCGTCCAGTCGGTATGCTGCTTACGGAGCCAGTTGAACTCGTTGACGATCAGTATGAGGCCGTTTACCGCCAGGCCGGTGACGAGCAGGAAACTGGTGTAGCCACCTTGATCTAACCGAACGTTACACAAGTAGAAAGTCAGGAAAATACCGATGCAGGAGATCGGGATGAGCAGAACAATGTTGAAGGCCTGGCGGAGGGATTCGAACAATAACGCGCAGATGAAAAAGATGAGTACAACGGCCAAGCCCATCAGGTAAGTAAGTTGTTTGGCTTCGGCGTCGCGGTTGTAGCTGCGCCGTTCGGCGGTGAAGCCGAGCGGCAGCTCGGCGCGCAGGGTGTCGAGGCAGGCCTGGAGGTGCTTGTTCCCGAAGCGCGGACTGCCGAGGTACTCGAAGGCGACGAGGCGGAGGTACTGCTGGTTTTCCTTGTGGAGCGCCTGCGGAGCGAGGCGCTTTTCGAGGGAGGCGACGGCGGAGAAATCGAACTGGCTGCTGTCGGCGGGAATGGACCAGTTTTCGAGTCGCCAGCGGTCGTAAGCGTCGCCGTTGGCGGCGACGAGGGCGACGGGGTCTCCGCCCTGGAGGTAAAAGTCGGGCTGTTCGTTGCGGTCGAACCAGGCGAGGCTGGCGCGCAGGTCAGCGGGGCTGCGCCCCCGCCGGGCGAGGTCGGCCGTCCGGTAATCGAGCCGGTACTCGTAGCGGTCTTTCTCCCACCAGTTGAGGTTGGCGTCGGTGTTGACCTCCTGGACGCGGGGGTGGTTGAGCAGCAGGTTGGCTAGTCGCTCAGACTGGTCATCCAGCCCCGCCTGGTTATAGCCCTTGAGGGTGACGTTGAAGCTTACCGGCCGACCGCCCTGGTCGTTGCTGAACCCCTGCCCCACGCCGTAGATGTTCCACTTTACGCCCCCGAAGTTAGTGGCATAGGACGTAAGCCGATTCTTGAGGGCGTAAGGAAAGCCGCCCCTGCCACCGTCGGGGAAAGTGATCTCGATGCCGGCGTTTTGACCAGAGTACACCCGGGTGGTAAAGCGGTCGATGCGGTCGGTGAACCGACCGAGGTAGGCCTCGACGTTGCTGACCACCTCGTTGAGTTGTTGCACGGTAGAACCGTCGGGCAGGGCCGCGTTGAGGTAGAGCCGGGTCTCTTCCGGCGGGCGGTAGCCGCCGCCTTCGTAGACGTAGTAGCTGAACAGCCGGAAGCTGCCGCCGAGGTATTTGTTGAGGTGGGGGCGAAGGTTGTCGCGGTACCAATCGCTGCCGATGGTTTCGTTGTAGTAGGGGATGTCGTCGGCCTTGGTCGGGAGCCACCACAGCGGGAGGCCGAAGGCGAGGAGGACTAGGAGGAGGGTGGTTTTGCGGAAGCGGAGGAGGAGGGAGAGGGTAGTCTGATAGACTGATAGTTTGGTAGTCTGGTGGTCTGGTAGTCTTTCAGATAGGGATGCTCGCTGCCCTTGTGGCGTTGAATCGCTGAGCGATTCGTTGTTAGCCCCTCTCCCCTGGGGAGGGGTTGGGGAGGGGGACACTGCACCTGCGACCGCGCCCAAACTGCTGCCCTCCAAGGCCGGCACCAACCGGAGTGCCACCAGCACTGACGTTGTCAAATTGATGGCCATCACGCGGGCGAGTTCGAACAGTTGGGCCCGCAGTTCCTCGCTCAGAAACCAGATGACGGAGAGCCCGGCCAGGGTAGTGAGCGTGGCCCCGATGATGGCTGGGCCTAGCTTCCCGCCGGGTCTGCGAAGCCCGTCGAGGACGATGATGACGTTGTCGACCATGATGCCGAAGGAAACGGCGATGCCCGCGAAGGCGTAAAGATTGAGCTCGACGCCGAGGAGCCAATAACACAGGAAAGCCAGGCCAAGGTTAACGGCCAGGCTGAATATTACTACCCCAAGGCGACGCACACTGCGGTAGGCGATGAGCACGAAAAGTAGCAAAATGCCCATGCTGAGGGCGGTGCGGCGGCGGGTTTTGGCGAGTTCCTCGCGGAGGAAGCGAGTGGCATCGTCTTCGAGGAGGAGTTGGTGTCCGCTGGGGAGCAGTTTTTGGAGGGCGCGGACGCGGGTGCGCAGTTCATTGGCTAGCGCAATGCGGTTGGCATCGTCGGTGGCGTAGGCCAGGAGGCGGATGCTGTTGGCCCCGTTGATGCGGTAAAAAGAGCGGGCGGGGAGCGAGGCGCGTTCAATGGTGGCGAGGTCGCCGAGGGTGAGCAGGCGGCCGTTGCTGTTGGGCAGGGGGATGGCCGCCCAGTCTTCCGGGTGGAGCTGCTCCCGCTCGGCGTTGCCGCCGGTGAGGTAGGCGTATTCCCGCTTGCCGGGATCAGCGACGAAGCCGAGGCCGCTACGGCCGAAATATTCCCGGAGTCGTTGGGTGATGGTGGCTTCGGTTAGTCCCGCAGCCGCCACGGCCTCAGGCCGGAGGGCGATGCGCCAGTGCGGGCGGTTACCGCCCGTTACCTCCAGCCGCCCGAGGCCGTCGAGGAGGCTCAGCCGGGGCGCGAGCTGCTCGGTGGCGTAGCGGTAGAGCTCGGTCGGCTCCGCCGGCCCGGAGAGGGCATAGGTGAGCACCGGTAAGTTGGCGGGGTCGTTGTTCTCTGCCGCGGTGTAGCTGATGCTGGGGTAGCTCGCCTCGGCCGGTAGGGTGGGGTAGAGGCGTCGGATCTGCGCCGCTACGTTGAAGCGCAGGAACTCGCCGTCGGCCTCCCGTGGTGGCTTGAGCGTGATCGTCCCGCCACCCGCCCGGCTGATGGACGTGATGTCTCCCGCATCCCGCAGCAGCGCAAACGCGCCCTCCAGGGGCGCGGTGATGTTGCGCTCCACGGCCGCTGGCCCGGCACCGGGCCAGGCGTAGCGGACCTGCAAGCGGGTGGTACCGTTGCTAGGTTGCCAGCGGATGGACAGCTGCGGAAGCAGCAGGAAGCCGAGCAGGGCCAGGGCGGTGAGCAGGAGGATGGTGGGGTAGGGGCGCAAGGTGTTTTGATGTACTTGGAAATAATGCTGAGGGAAATTAGGAATAATTTTTGGAAGGCACGACGTCGGTATAGGCCCGGAGGGCCGCTTACTGTAGCGAGGGGCGCTGCGCCAGAGACGTAGTCTCGCCGCGAACCCCTCGTTTTCGTTAGGGCGGATCTGACTCATTGCCTACGGCCTGAATAGCGAACCGACTGATTGATACACGCAACGAATACGAGGGGGCCAGCCCCCTCGCTACGGTAAGCGGACCTCCGGCCCTCACCTCATAACAGCCGATTCTTGCTGTTTTGGGACGTTTTACACACACACACACATGATTTGAAAACCCCTTCAAATTCACCTATATTTACCATACGAGCAAACCAAATTGTCGCGGTCCGAGACATCGGATGAGCAGAGACACATCCAATGACCGTCCCTAAGCGACAATTTGGTTTGCGCCCATTTACCATGGGATTTTCCATTCTCCATTTTACCCTATTTACGTACTAAGATTATATTCACTGTGTACCAAAACACCTTTGCCCGTTTAATACCATCATTGCTTTTTCTAGCCAGCGGCTGCTGTTTCATCTTGCTGTTTCACGGCTGCCACCCCTCCGAACCGGAATCCTCGGCGACAGTAACCACCCAAGCGGCGGCTTCCCCCGCCGAAATTCCCCTCGTCACCCTCCATACCGCCACGATTGGCCGCTTACCCCTCCGCCGCCAGGCGAACGGTAAACTTCGCGCGCGGCGCGAAGTCGTCGTCAAAAGCCGCACCGGAGGACTGGTCACCGCCGCCCCCATCGAGGGGGCCTATTATAAGGAGGGACAGTTGCTTCTCGCCACCGACCCCGCACCGCTGGAGCTGGCCCGTGACCGCGCCGCCGCTGCGCGCGACGAAGCCAACTTCCGCCACGAGGACCTCCTGTTGCGACTTACCGCCAACTTGCCGCCGGAGGATACGGTAACGGCCCTCGCCCGCCGTAATATCCTCATCCAGTCGGGATTACCCACCGCTGAGGTGCTGTTGCGGGAGGCGGAGTTTCAGCTTTCTTTGGCGCGCTTGGCGGCGCCCTTTGGCGGGCGGATGGCCGATGTTAACATCCAAACCGGCCAGCAAATCAACCCTGGAGAAGAAGTAGGGACGCTGATCGACCTCGCCTCCCTCGAAGCCGAATTCTCGCTGCTGGAGCAGGAGTTGGGGGAGCTGGGCCCTGGCACCAAGGTTACCGTCGCTCCCGTCGCGCGGCCTGCTATCCGCATCCCCGCCACCGCCGACATCGTTAACCCCCAGGTGGAGGAGGGCGGACTGCTCCGCGTCCGCGCGCGCCTGCGGGGCCGCCTGCCCGCCGGGCTCTACCCCGGCATGAACGTGACCGTGACCCTGGAGCAACCCGCACCCGAGGCGGTACTCTTACCCAAAAGCGCGGTGGTCAACCGCTCGGGCCGGGACCTGGTGTTTGCCTACGCTGCCGAAGAGCAGCGGGCGAAGTGGCAGTACGTCACCGTTGGCTACGCCAACGACGAGCAGGTGGCGATCACCGAAGGTGTGGAACCCGGCCAGCAAGTGATCGTGAACGGAAATTTAACCCTGGACCATGATGTGGTGGTGCGGGTGGAGTAGAAATGTGAGCAACCTTTAAAACCTTAAGCAAGATGGCTAAGCACAAACTTAAAATTGATATTGTCCGAGAATATGGCTGGGACAGGAAGACGTTGTACAATAAACTTAAGCGGTATGATGTCCAGATTCCGCGGGGCTACCTTTCGATGGGGCAGCAAAAAATGATCTACGAATGCCTGGGCTATCCAGAGGGGGTAGAGGAAGAAGATTACGAAGGCGTAGAAATACCGGAAAAAGAGGAAGAATAATGCTCTCTAAATTTACTTTTATCAACCACTGTCTTAATTTTCGGGGAACTTCGGGGAACTTCGGGGAACTTCGGGGAACTTCGGGGAACTTCGGGGAACTTCGGGGAACTTCGG
>CAZTTF010000213.1:0-3157 GCA_964616365.1 uncultured Lewinella sp.
CCGGCAAAGGCTTGCTCTGGCGTTTCGAGCACATCGAAACTGTGTAAACCCGTTTTGAAGCGGTAAACCCGCCAGTAGTTGCCGGCGGGGTCTTGCTGGTAAAGTTGGTCAGTTTTTGTGCGGACGATCTCCAGCGTTTGCTGCCTGCCCGCTTCCCCCGTCGTGCGGGCTATTTGCTGCTCAATATGCTGCGTGACAAGCTGAATATTCGCCATCATGCCTCCTACATCCGGAAAGATGACGTGGTTGATGCGCTGCAGGAAATACTCCGCCTCGTGGCTCGTCCGGACCCGGAAGCTATCGTTGATGTGCCCAGCCCCAAAGGGCTGGATCGACGTGATCTCCCCCGCTAGGTCAAAGTGTTCCAAAACCGCTTTCATGCGGTTAAGGTAGCGAACGATTGCTTAGGGCCGAACCGCCATCAGTCATGCCATAATTAACCGGGGCGTTTGTCTCGTAAAAGAAAAAGCTCCAGATATCCGCCTGTTCCTCGATGGTTTTTGAGATGGGCTTGCCGGCCCCGTGGCCGGCATCTACGGCGATGCGGATCAAGACCGGATTGTCTCCGCCATGAGCCTCCTGCAGGCGCGCCGCAAACTTGAAGCTGTGGGCCGGAACAACCCGGTCGTCATGATCTGCCGTGGTGACCATCGTGGAAGGGTAGACGGTGCCGTCTTCCAGATTGTGTAGGGGCGAGTAGGCCATCAGAATCGGGAACATCTCCGGGTCTTCACTGCTCCCGTATTCGGGTATCCAGCCTTTGCCGACGGTAAACTTGTGGTACCGCAGCATGTCCATCACCCCCACGGCGGGGAAGGCAACGGCAAAAAGGTCGGGGCGCTGGGCCATGCAAGCACCTACCAGCAGGCCACCATTCGAGCCTCCGGCGATACCAAGTTTATCCTTGCGGGTGTACTGCTCGTCGATCAGGTATTCAGCGGCGGCAATGAAGTCGTCAAAGACATTTTGCTTGTTCCCAAGCATGCCTCCGCGGTGCCATTCTTCACCGTACTCTCCGCCTCCGCGTAGATTGGCCATCGCGAAGACCGCACCGTTTTCGAGCATCGGTATCCGGAAGGTGCTAAAGCTCGGGGAAAGGCTGACGTTAAAGCCGCCGTAGCCATAGAGGTAGGCTGGGTTATCTCCATTGAGCTCAAGCCCGCTTTTGTGTACGATGAACATCGTGACCGGTGTACCGTCCTTGCTGGTGTAGGTTACTTGTTTCTCTACGAAGTCGGTTGGGTCGAACTTGAGTTCCGGGGCAAAGAAAGGGGTACTTTCTCCGGTAGCCACGTCGTACTCGAAGATGGTGTAGGGGTAGGTGAAGCTGGTGAAGCCGTAGTAGAGTTTCTCCGCGTCTTTGTCTCCGCTAAACCCTCCGGCGCTGCCCAGGCCGGGCAGGGCAATGGCTATTTTATCGGTACCATCGTACTTCATGCGGTAGTACCGGTCGGTCGCCTTTTCCAGGTAGTTGGCAAAGAAGTAACCGCCTCCGGTACTGACGCTTGCCAGCAGGTTAGTGGTTTCGGGGATGATGTCTTCCCAGTTGGCTTGTTCAGGCTGGTCCAGGTTAATCTTCACCAAGCGGTAGTTCGGGGCGTCGACGTTAGTGATTACCCAGAAGTACTTGCCTTCAGAGTGGACGACGCTGCTCTTCTGCGTGGTCTTGGGAAACAGTGCTGTCGGTTTTCCTGTGGGGAGCTGCTCTCCGTCCAGCGCCCAGTAATACATGGCAAAGCCGTCTGTTCCGGGGGCGGCATACATCACCAGATAGTCTTCTTCCTCCGTGGTGCCACCGTAATGGTAAAAGGTTGGGTTGTTGGCATCCTCGTAGATCAGTACGTCTTCGGACTGCGGAGTGCCCAGCTTGTGATAATAGACGCTGTGCATCAGGTTGTTGCCCTTGAGTTCTTCGCCCGGTGCCGGGGTGGGGTAGCGACTGTAGAAAAAGCCGTCGTTGTACCAGCCGGCACCACCGAATTTCACCCACGCGAGTTCATCCTCTAGGTCCTTATTGGCCACGATGTCACGGATGTAGATCTTTCCCCAGTCGGATCCGGCTTCACTCCGTCGGTAGGCCATGTAGCGATCACTTTTGTCTTCGCCCAGTAGGCCGATGGCGGTAGTGCCGTCGGCATTCATGGTATTGGGGTCCATGAAGACTTGCTCTTCGCCCTCCTTGCCCTGCTTGTAGTAGTAGACCGATTGGTTTTGCAAGCCGTCGTTTTTACTCCAGATGTAGTAGTCGCCCACTTTGTAGGGCGCCCCGATGCGGGGGTAGTTGACCAGGGCTTCCATCCGGTCGGCAAACTGTTGCCGGAAGGGGATGTGCTTCAGGTAGCCGAAAGTAGCTTCGTTCTGTGCGGTGACCCAGGCTTTGGTCGCGGCGGCGTTGTCGTCTTCGAGCCAGCGAAAATCATCGCGAACCACAACGTCTCCGTAGGTGTCGGTATGTTCGATTTTTTCCGTAGTGGGGTAGTTAACGGGAATACGGGGGTAGGGAGGCTTTGTGATCATTGGTTAATGCTTGTTTGCGAAGAGAACCTTGCGCAGCATTAACAGTAGAAGGGGAGGGAAGTTTTGTGGGAGAGTTGGAGGGGCTAGGAGCTAGGGGATGAGTCAAACTTTGGGCGCGGGCGCAGGTGCAGTTGAGGGATGGAGAGCAATGCCAACCCCCGGAAGCTTGGACTTCAGTCCATGTGGTCGGTGTTGTCAGGCTGCTAGCGCTGAATTAAACATTGATGTAGTAATTACTGAAGTGAAGTAGTGTCGTCTGGAGCATGGACTAAAGTCCATGGTTACGTGCTTCGCTCTGCGTCTATGTCTGCTACCACCCCGCGTAAGCATGGACTTCAGTCCATGTGGTGGGTGGTACCAGGCTGCTAGCGCTGAATTAAACATTGATGTAGTGATTACCAAAGTGAAGTAGTGTCGTCTGGAGCATGGACTAAAGTCCATGGTTACGTGCTTCGCTCTGCGTCTGTGTCTGCTACCACCCCGTGGAAGCATGGATTTGAGTCCATGTGGTCGGTGGTACCAGGCTGCTAGCGCTGAATTAAACATTGATGTAGTAATTACCGAAGTGAAGTAGTGTCGTCTGGAGCATGGACTAAAGTCCACGCTTACGTACTTTGCACCTGCGTCCGCGCCCTTCGTC
>CAZTTF010000214.1:0-31963 GCA_964616365.1 uncultured Lewinella sp.
TATTAAAGCGACGAAAATGCCCAGCAATATAGACACGATTAAAACCCTTGGTAAATTGATTGTTTCTCTGGGGGGAGATGCCGGCGATCAACAAAAAATGTTGACCGCCTTCCAGGCAGACGTTAGCGTTTTGGAAAAAGCTATCCAGGACGCCAAACTCCAGAGTGACCAAAATGCTAAAGTCAATGCCCTGGCCAAAGGCTTACCTACCGTAACGAAGGGCGTGATCGAAGCCGTCAAAGGGTTCGAACGCAATGACCCGCTCGCTGGTAGTGCGGCCCTTTTGGATACTGCCGGGGCCATGGTGGGCATCGTGGCCGGCATCAGTAGCGCCACCGGACCTCCCGGAGCCCTCATCGGGGCCGTCCTTTCGGTCTTTTCCATGATCCTCAAGTTATTTTCGGCCCAGCCACCGGCTAAGTCAGTGGGCCAACAACTTGACGAGGCCTTACGCAAGCATGATGCCCAAAAAATCACCGACGAACTATCTTCCATCCAGGATCTGCTGAATAAATTCATTGAATCTGTCTCCAGTAATAATCTTACCCCCTTACCCTACCATGAAATTCTGGAGACGCACGGTGCCGTGGTGGGAGAGAACCTGCGGCTGAAAATGCTGAATGCCGTAAAATGGATGCTCAGAGAGGAAAATCAAGAACTTGATGCCTGGGATGCAGTACTGGCCAGCCAGTGCTATGCCTTCATTGCCTACTACCAAAGTATGCTGATTATGTTGCGCATCGCCAAAACTGAAGAGGATCAGAATAAACTTCGGGACTACGTAGTTTTCTCGTTCGTGCGTCTGCAATTGGATTCAATAAACAACCTTATCGAGGTAGCCCGTAATCGCGGAATCATTTGGGTCAGCCGCTACAGTGACTTGGCGTACCGCCGTCACGCCGTGGATTCCGCCCTTGGCCGGGATTACAAATGGGCCGCCAATGCCCCCTGGCTGGAAAACGGTATCATTAACCTCACGGTTACGCCACGTAGCACCGGGTTCGGTAACACTTACGCAGGGTCAGACGCTCCCTTCTTCCTGCAGTTTAGCATAGAAAATAAATACTTTCGCTCCCTCATCTCTTACGATACGGTCACCCAAGAGGAATACGATGAAGGAAAAAACTATCCCTACCGTGATAAAGTATTCGAACACAACAGGCTAATGGGCCGTATGGGGCAACCGCCTTTTAAGGACCGAAAGAGCCACGGCTACAGGTTCAAAGAAATCTACGGTTATCTTAACAAGAAAAAGGCCGTCACACCGCTTGACGTTTATGCCATTCCCGGCCTCCGGGACAAGACGACCTTCGTATACCTGGCCGCTAAACAGCAAGTTCATATGTGCGAGCACGGTAACCCATACTGGAGCAAAGCCATTGAGCCAAACCTGATTAAACGCATCACCCTAGGCTATAATACAGGTTACAACTGTGGAGAAGTCAGGGCGGTGTTTCCCAAACCACTGGCTACGGATGACGCGGCTCTTTTTGATCTTCCCGATGGGCAGTCACCCAACCCATTTGATTCTTCTGTCTCCTCCTTACCCGGACAAGTTAATTCTAACGCCCACCTAACCCACATCATTTATGGGGCTTGCGAAGTAGAAAGGGGCAAATCGGTGATACATAACCTAAATGCTACCGACCGAAACCGCGACCACATGGAAATTCATGTACATTTCTTTGATATGGCGGTGCGTAACTACCAACAGAATACAGGTATGCGAACCTTGCTCGCTGGAGGCATCATGAGCCCCTGGAAAAACTTTCGTGGTATCACCACTGACGATCACTACCTCTGGGTATACCGGGCCGGTGCCATTGCTTGTGCTTCTCACGGGGCCATAAAAAGGTGTCTGGAAGGGAAAGAAGAAAAGCCCGACTGGATGGTGTACCAAGTCCCTCACAGTGGCATTAGCAAGGGAGCCTACGACCCTGAATCACTTGGTGTCGACATCCCGGCGGATTATTACGTGTATTTCCGCAGGGGGCTGCTGGACTTAACTGCCGGGGGCGATGGCTCACTGGTAGCGGTATTTTCCGAATTAACCTCCGGACATAATTTCGTTTACCTCCTGAGCCCGGTTATTAATCCTACGGCCAGTAATCCCAACCAACGGCTCACGATGAAAGCAAGTAAAAGGGCTCCCAACGGTTGGAGAACGGACCGAAAAGTGAACGCCACCCGGGCCGTCAAAACGCCCATCGCCGCTTACCCCTTGCTGCAGGGCTTAAGAGACTCGCTAAACAAAATTATTGTAGAATAACCCAAATACAGGCTTTAATCATTGTCACACGACGACGACTAATTCTGAGAGGCGTGAATCTCGGATTGATGATTTACTTGACCAGGTAGAAGCTGAGGTTAAGGAGGTTTTTCTGGCCGGAGTATACGAGGCTCAAAAGGTGCCGCGGCCGCAGGTTGCAATCCCGGGCCCCTAGGTGCATAGTATCGCTACAAAAGCAGCTTCTACGCTGTCTCCCCTTTTTTTGCTTTACGGGCTTTCTTTGCGGCTTTTCGTGCTTCCTTTTTTGCCCTTCGCGCGGCTTTTTTTGCGTCTTCCCTACGCTCTTTCTCACTCATCTGGTAACCAACAATATGGAGGTCACTCCGTTCCCGAAGCACTATTGCGGCGGTTACAGAGGTGACGAGCGGCCCCAGAATGGTGCCGAATACCGGCACCTTAAGCATGATTAACAACGGGAACCCCAAACCAAGACAAATACCCAGATAGCTCCGGCGCAAGTTCCGGGAGCTTTGGGTTATGGTGAGTCCGAATTGCTCATTGTAGTTGTCTGCAATAACGTAGCCGATAAAGAGAGAGCGGAAAAACAGCGACCAACACCAGAATATCCAGATAGGAAGGATACTTTCTCCAATGCTTAAGACCATCGATTCCACTCCAAAGGCTATCGCAGATACCTTGATCATACGAATCTGAGCATCGAGGAAAGGACGAAATGTATTGGCCTGCTCTATGTTCTTTTTTAAGACAATTTTGAGCGATTGTCGCATGAAATGATAGATAACAACTTCCAGGAGGATGAGTGTGACCCAATTAAGGACTCCGTCAGACAGGGAGTTGTAAGCATCTTTAAGCCATTGCCATATCAGGCTTTCGCTACCGAAGGCCATCCCGACAAACCCAACTTGCTCGTGACTGTCAAGGTATTCAGCTGTTTCCGTGATCATGTAGATAGCGATCACTACTGCGACGCCAATCAGCATCTTGGAGACCCATCCATAACTGCGTAACCCTACCCATAAACGATAGTTTACCATAAAGCGCCAGGCTCTGGGAAAGGCCAGAAGCGTATAAAAAAACTCATGGATGTTGCGCCGAATCGTTTCGATGGTAACCTTGATCGTTTAGGCTAAGGTAATTGACAGGGTGGACTTTTACGACCACTACAATGATACCAGACCAAAACTGTGTTGCCCGCGTAAAGTGCGTTGATAACAGTTATTAGTTGTTGGTTTGTCGCAAGAGGTCCTTCGTTTTAGTTAGTCTATATCCTGGGCCTGGCAACGGGCCAGACGCTCTTCAGCAATGGCCAGTTCAGCACGGAGATTCTTGATTTCCGCACGGAGGTTCTGCACATTCTCAAAAGTAGCTGGTGCTGTGGCAGGGTCGTCATTAGCTGGTGGCATCGTCTGAGTCTGCGCTGCAGGGGCGTTGGCTTCCATTCCCAGAACATTTTTCAGATTAGCAATCGGGTCTTCTCCTTTGTAATAGCTAACGCCGAAATAGGTGGCTGGTAAAAAGATGATCAGGAAGAGCAGCATGCGGCTGAAGGCGGTTAGTTTAGTCTTGGCCATGGTGTTATTTTTATTGGTAACGCTAAATAAAGGGCTACCGTTACGCAAAAGAATCTTTTTCTATAAAGTATAGACGCTTATCGACAGAATGTGATGAGCGGTGAGGTAAGTTGTGGTAATGACGGCTAGATGGGAATTCCCCCCTGATTTTAGCTGCGGAGGTAAGGGCGAATTCTAAACGGGTATAAAAGTACCAGTGGTAGATCAGATTACTAATTGATCAGGAATTGAACTTATCTGCATGAATTTACCGATGTACGAATACAATTATAGCTTAAAGAAAAAGCCCTTCGTGGCCGGAAGGGCACGAAGGGCTTAGATTACCCGGAACCGGCAAGTAATTTACCGGCCGGGTTGATGGAGCGATACTCAAGGCATTACTTTACGTAAGCTACCTCCTTAACCGCGCGGATAATCTTACCTGGGTTCGGCAGGTATTCTTCCACCAGCGTCGGAGCATAACCAAGGCTGGTATCAGCACTGTTGACACGGATGACAGGAGCATCGAGGTAGTCAAAGGCAGTACGCTGAATCTCGTAAGCAATCTCTGAACTAACACCGGCAAATGGCCATGCTTCGTCAATGACTACTGCGCGATTGGTTTTCTTGACAGATTCTACAATGGTCTTACGGTCGAGTGGACGGATGGTCCGCAGATCAATAACCTCGGCAGAAATACCCTCTTTAGCGAGTTCGTTCGCTGCTTCCATAGTTGGGAGCAGCATCTTGTTGTAAGTGATCAGGGTTACGTCAGTACCTTCTCTGCGGACTGCCGCCTTACCGATCGGTACGAGGTACTCACCCTCGGGTACTTCATCCTCGTAACCATAAAGGAGCTCAGACTCCATGATGCAAACAGGGTCATTGTCCCGAATGGCGCTTTTTAGGAGGCCTTTGGCGTCAGCCGGGTGAATACAGGAAATAACTTTCAGGCCGGGCGTATTTGCCATCCAGCTTTCGAAAGTCTGGCTGTGCTGCTGTGCCAGCTGTCCGGCGCTTCCGGATGGACCCCGGAAAACGATAGGGCAATTAAACTGTCCGGCACTTTGGCTAAGCGTTTTCGCAGCGTTGTTCACAATTTGGTCAAAAGCCAGAATGGCAAAGTTCCAGGTCATGAATTCTACGATTGGACGCAGACCATTCATGGCTGCTCCAACGCCAATTCCTGCAAAACCAAGCTCAGCGATCGGGGTGTCGATAACCCGTTTCGGACCGAACTCGTCCAGCATACCTTTGCTTACTTTGTATGCACCGTTGTACTGAGCAACCTCTTCCCCCATCAGGAAAACATTCTCATCGCGTCGCATCTCTTCAATCATCGCTTCGCGCAGGGCGTCGCGCAGGGCTAGTTTTCTGGCCATATTTGCTGTATTTTTGCGCGGCAAAAGTAACTGATGTCCGACACTTAAGGAAACATACTTCCTCATCTGTAAACCAGAAGTACATTTTGCTACGTTCTTATAGCTAAACGAAACTGCCGCTAGGTAGTTCTAGCTTTCCCTGGTTATTGAAAGAATATTCCCATGAAAATTAATCTTCGCTCCTCCCGCGTAAGTCTGTTCCTCGCTGCTGTCGCCATGACGACGCTCAGTTCATGTAATCGCGGCGTTGGCTGCCCGACAAATTTTTCACTGAACGAAATCTTCGATGCTTGTGTTTCGGTTGCCATAAATCTTTTCTAGCAACCACCATTAGTAAACATGAAGTGGCATCAAATTTCTTCTGTCAATGATATCGAAACCATCATTGACCGCAGTCGAGTAGTACCTTGTCTGATTTTTAAACATTCTACCCGCTGCCCCATCAGTACCATGGCAAAGAGCCGCCTGGAAATGAACTGGGACATCGAAGACGATCAGGTAGAAGCATATTTTCTGGATCTGATCCAGTACCGCGACGTCAGTAACCATATCGCCGGGACGTTCGGCATCCAGCATGAGTCTCCTCAGGCTTTATTGATCAAAGAAGGAAGTTGCGTGTATGATGCTTCTCACCTGAACATCAGGGTCGACAGCCTGCGTCCAGCCTAAGAGGCCAAACTATTTCTTCGCTTGGAAAACGAATTGCTCATTACTGGAGATGGTAGCCACAGCTTAAGGAGCCATCATTTTGCGGTGCCTTACCATAGCACCCACGGTGCTATCAATGAAAGTAAACACGTTTTCATTGAGATGGGACTTAGGCCAGTACTTGATTCCGATTCAATCAAGCAAATCAGCATTTTGGAGGTGGGTTTTGGTACCGGGTTAAATGCCCTGTTAGTCCTGCAACTGGCAGCCGATCACCCGGATATGAAGTTTACCTACCGAACGATTGAAAGGTACCCCATTGCCCCAGCTGCTGCCCGGGAACTTAATTATCCGGAAAAGCTCGAAGCGTCTGCCCAGGACTTCCTCGCACTCCACGAAGCAGCATGGGATACACCGGTAGCGATTTCGCCTAACTTTACCTTGGAAAAGGTGCAGGGAGACTTTTTTACCACCTTACAGGGGCATGCTCCAGACTGGGCCAACGTTATCTTCTACGATGCCTTTGCTCCTTCAAGTCAGCCAGAGTTGTGGGAGCCGGAAATATTGGGCCTCTGCGCCGGAGCCCTGGTACATAACGGAACACTCGTTACCTACTGCGCTAAAGGTCAGTTTAAACGCAATCTTAAGCAGGTAGGGCTCGTAGTTGAACCACTACCCGGGCCTCCCGGAAAACGGGAAATGACCCGGGCCAGGAAATTGTGATTGGGACAGAGAAAATACCCTGACGTTACTCACCGGAGTAAACTCCACTAGTTGTCCTATCCAGTAGAAGTAGGCAGAGTCTACTCTTGCACCCGTCCTCCGGATACTCCGCTGTAGCTATTATCCTGGAAGCCCCCGTTTTGTAGGCTGGCGTCGTCACCTCTACTTGCGTGAGGGCGAATGACGTTAATTTTGCCTTCTTCTCCGTAAAGCTCACGCGACTTTTTGTTATATGCCTCTGCAGCCTCTTCCGGAGTGGCAAACATTCCAATATGGATGCTTCTGCGATCTTTGGAAATAACGGCACGGAAGCGATTATTCTCCTGGTATACGCCGGTGTAACCAAGCTTAGAACTCGATTTGCGCTTTCTGCTGGCCACCGCTCTACTGCGGTAGACGAGGTTCTTGAGGCGGCAGTCGAGTTTATTACCGTTGTGGGTGCCAACTAACGTAGCATTGCCGACGCGACTATCAGATAAGTAACGCTCCGCAACGAGCTTGTGGAGGTAGATGGTCTCCGTTCTGTAACCCTTCTCTGGCGGACGCTTCTTGTAGGTTTTCTGGAAAAAAACACAGCCGGAAGAGTGAAGCCGTAAGTTTGCAAAGAAGTTGACCTCTTTGAGATGAGGGTCTTCGCTCAATTCCTGAAATACTTGAGCGTCCAGGAGAGCGTACTTATCGGCGTTCTTTAACTTAATTTGTCTATGCATGTTATCTGGTCTTAAAAAGTTCGGAAAAAACCACCCATAAGTTTAGATTGCGGTGGAACGGACTTACCAAATGCAGGGAAGACATCAGTGCGCGTTAGTTGCAATGTAACGGCAAGCGGCCTCGGAGGGTCATTGTTATTCCCATTCTCCGGGATGGAAATAGGCATCGTTGTCCAAAAACGTGAATATTCTACTATGACCGATCGCATAAACGACCATAAGTACCTTTTGCGATGTGCTCAGCTGGCTGCACTAGGCACTGGTTTAGTGCTCGATAACCCCAGGGTCGGGGCGGTACTGGTTGCTGAGAATCAAGTTATTGGAGAAGGATATCACCAGAAAGCAGGGCAGGCGCACGCCGAAGTGAATTGCCTCGCATCAGTTCGCGAAGCAGACCTTCATCGCGTACCTTCAGCCACCCTTTACGTAAGCCTTGAACCTTGCTGTATTACCGGTCGGACGGGGGCTTGCACCGATGTGATTCAACGGAATGGAATCAAAACGGTAGTGTTTGCGCAAAGAGACACTACGCCCGGCGTTGATGGACAGAGTGTTGGGATATTACGCAAGGCAGGCATCACGGTAAGAGAGTATCCCGATTTCCTGCCTACGCTGGACGTTAATGCTCATCGCAGGGTGTTAACCCTGCATCACCGCCCGCGGATTATCCTGAAGTACGCCCGGTCGGCAGACGGATTTCTCCGGCCCAAAGACCGGACGGCGCGCTACTGGATAACTAATCCGATTAGCAAAAGACTAGTGCACCGCTGGAGAGCCGCAACTTCGGCCATCCTGGTGGGGGGGCGTACGGTAGTCGAGGATGATCCCGCGCTGACAACGCGGTTGTTTCCCGGCCCTGATGCGGTACCGGTCATCCTCGACCCCCGAAACCGGGTGGTAGGTACTGAGCGGCTTTTCCGGGAAGGAGGAAGACGGCCGCTGGTGTTCGCAGGTAGCGAGCGGGAAGACCTTCCGGCAGACGTTGTCGTCATTCCTGAGCATATGGATCAGGTGGCGCTTACGCAGGTGCTCAGTTCGTTAGCACAACGCCGGCTGGGGCAACTGACCGTCGAGGGTGGGGTAGGGGTGCTGAGCGCGTTCCTCTCTGCCGGATTATGGGATGAGGCAAGGGTGTTTACGGGAGCAGCTCTGCTCCGCGAAGGATTACGTGCTCCGCAGCTTACTGCCGAGGCAGAGCTGGTTAGTTCGGCACCCATCGGGAGCGACCGGCTGCAGGTTTACATCAATCCAAAAACCAGGTAGGCGAGGGCCGCGATTCCGCCAGCCACGCTGGCGTAGGGAAGCTGGGTCTTGACGTGGTCAACATGGTCCGTCGCAGAAGCCATGGAAGAAAGGATGGTGGTATCAGAGATCGGGGAGCAGTGGTCTCCGAAAACGCCGCCCCCGAGGGCGGCAGCAATCGCCATAAGCACGTTGGCATCCATTTCCGTGGCCATAGGTACTGCAATAGGAATCATGATGGCAAAAGTTCCCCAGCTGGAGCCGGTACTGAACGCAATGAAACAGGTGACAACAAACACCAGGAAAGGGACCAGGCCGGGGGAAAGGAAACCCTTGGCCAGATCCGCGACGTAGCGCCCGGTTTCCATTTCTTTACACAGGGAGCCAATAGCGAAGGCCAGGAGCATCAGCAGGGCAAGGGGCATGAGCCCGGCAATGCCTTTCAGGATCAGGTCTACAGACTCTCTAATGCCAAAAATGCCTTGCAGTTTGTACCATGCCATGCTAACGAGTAAGGAGAGAGCAACTGCAATCAGGACGGAGGTGGAGCCCGAGCCCCGACCGATAGCCAAGAGGAAAACCTCCCCTGCACCTGCGTCCGCGCCCAATACTTCCCGAGCTGTGTCCCAGCCCGTATACGCAAGCATTAGCGGCATGCAGAGTACCATGACGGCGATGGGCAGGATCATATTCCCTGCACGCGGAGTAACGCCTTCTTTCGGCGCAATGTCTGTCAGTTCCGCATCTACCACCGGCGTCGCTCCGTCGCTCAATAGTTTGCCCGAGGCGGCACGTGCCTCGGCATTGCGCATTGGTCCGAAGTCTTTTTTCAAGAGAATGATGGCAGGCACCAAAAGCAGCGCAAGAATGGCGTAGAAATTATAGCCGAGCGCCTGAATCATGGTGCTGAACGGATTAGCAAAACCTTCGGCTGCCAGCAGGGTCATGATGAAAGCCCCCCAGCCGTTGAATGGAATAAGGATAGAACTTGGTGCCGAACTTGAATCGGCAATGTAGGCTAGCTTTTCCCGGCTGATGCCCATCTTATCAAAAATTGGCCGGTAGAGTGTTCCAACGGTAAGTACACTGATGCTGGACTCCACGAAAATTAGCGCTCCTGTGAGCCAGGCCAGTAACTGGACGATTACCCGTCCAGTTCCGTCCTGACGACTTTCGTATCTCTGGAGCTTATTTTCAACTACGGCAATGAAGCCAGCAACTCCACCGCTTCGCTGCATAAATACGATCAGGCCTCCCACCAATGCGCAAAACATGATGGTGCGGGTGTTCCCGGCGTCCGAAAAAACGTTGACTAAGCCTTGGGCAGTTGCCAAAAATCCAAGCCATAGACCGCTGAGAAAGCCACCAAAGGTGAAATCCTGGTAGGTCACACTGGCGAAGTCCCGGGCATATACCGGTGCCATGTCAGTAACGTTAGCGGTCAGAATAACGTAGCCGAGAAAAATGCCGACGAGTAGGGACACAAATACCTGCCTGGTAAGTATGGCCATTAGAATGGCAACAATGGGAGGAAGTAGGGTGAGGTAGGTAAGCTGTTCGGCCATGGAAAGGTGGAAATAACGGGGAATAGACTCCTGGACACCCAACGAGGGGTCCGAGGTGCGTATACGGGAAAGGCCTAAGGTAACCAGTACTTTGGAAACTTGTCGGTACGGATATTACTTGACCTCTCTGATGGAGGATTCTCCACGGCTGGTCATGTCTTTTTCCAGCATGCGCTTTTCGAGGTACTTCCGGGCGGGAGCAATCTCTCCATTGATGTATTTCTCAATCATCAGGCTGGCGATCGGGGCAGCAATCGTACCTCCATATCCCCCATTCTCGATGTACACGAGGATGGCAATTTTGGGATTGTTTTGTGGGGCAAAAGCAGTAAAGGCCGAGTGGTCTTCCCCTTTGCGGTTTTGCACGGTTCCCGTTTTTCCGCAAACGTCAATTCCCGGAGTCTGCGCCCAGCGAGCAGTACCGTAGGTTACCGTTTGCCGCATACCGTCAACAACGCGTTCAAAGTGCTCGGGAGCAATATCAATATCGTGGCGTTCGACATTTACCGGGCGTTTAACCTGCTCATTACCCTCCTTGATCTCTTTGACCAGGTGCGGCGTAAACCAATGCCCGCGATTAGCGATTGCCGCAGTGAAATTGGCGATCTGCAGGCTGGTCATTTCATACTCCCCCTGTCCGATCGCCAATGACCGGAGGTAGATAGCCCGCCAGTACCGATCGTCTTGGTAAACGTCTTCGTAGTACTCACTGGGGGGGACGAAGCCTGCTATTTCCCCGGGGAAGTCAATCCCGAGTTTGTTGCCCAGGCCGAACTGCCGGAGATAGTCATTGAATTCGTCATAACCGCGTTTGGGGGACAGGGCTCCGTAGCGATTGATGTTTTCCAGCCAGGCGGTGACAAAGTAGTTGTTACAACTATTCGCAATAGCTTGTTCCACATTCTTGCAAAAGGGGTGCGCATGACAACCGGTGAGCATTTTGCCATTACTAACGAAACCTCCGGGGCAAGCCATTCCCCGGTCGGGGTCCAGCGTTCCATTTTCCATGGCGATTAAAGCTACCAGTGTTTTGAAGGGAGAACCTGGTGCATACTTTCCGTTGATGGCCCGGTTTAGCAGGGGCTGGAGGGTATCTCGCTGCAGGTTGCCGAAATTGGCTCCTCGGTTTTTCCCGATCTGGAGGTTTTGAGGGTTGTAAGTAGGGGCTGAAATCATTGTCAGGATCTCACCGGTTGAAGGTTCGATGGCGATGATGGTGCCTAGTTTGTTTTGCATCAGGCGTTCACCGTAGCGCTGTAAGTCCAGGTCAATTGTCGTCTTGATATTTGCTCCAACAACGGCTTCTATTTCGGTACCTGATGTCCCTACGGCTCTGCCGAGCCGGTCGCGATAGAGCCAGCGTTCCCCTTTATCTCCGCGAAGTATTTTTTCGTACTGATATTCGAGCCCGGATATGCCGTGGAAGTCTCCCCGAACATACCTTCCTTCACCATTTTCGATAGCTTTGTTATCCACTTCTCCCATATAGCCCAGCAGGTGCGCCGCTGCTGGAACGGGATAACTTCTGGTACTTCTCAGGCTTGCGGAGAAGCCCGGGAAACGGAATAGATTTTCTTGGATCCTGGCATATTCCTCCGGCAAAACGTTGGGCAGAAAAACAAAGGGCTTGCTTTTGCTGTACCGTGGAGCCCACTTTTTGGGGATGGCGTTCTCAAAATACTCGGGGGTAATCTTGAGCAAGGTGCAAAAGGCGGCTGTGTCGAATGACTCCCTGTTCTTGGCGAACTGGTTGTAGGTCATTTCGATCTGATAGATCGATTCGTTGATCGTCAGATAGTTGCCGTTTCGATCTTCAATAAGGCCCCGGGCGGGGTAGAGTTTTTGCCGGCTTTCGCCTACCCGGGTAGCGCGTTCTGTCCACTCTTTACTACTGATTTGCAGATGGAAGGCCTTGCCCAGCAGGAGCAAGCCGACCAGAACGAAAATCACCCGAATGGTAATTGCGCGAGGATGCAGACTTGTGGTCGTTACGGCCATAATGGAAGAACGAAATGAGTAATGGTTTAGTCCTTAAGGCTGGGGGGAATCCGTTTATCGGGCTACTGGCGCACGTTGAATGCAGTGTGCTAATATTGACCCGTATGCTGGTTCCCTATAGCCGGGGCTGGAAGAACAACACGAAGATACCACATAGTATCACGGAAACAGGTACTGTAAACAAGGTCTTCAGGATGATGTCTTGCCAGAAGACATGAGAAAAAGCTTCAATGCTAAAGTAGAAGGTGCAGTATCCGAGTATCAGGCTGGCTAAATAGCTGGCCCACCAGTTCCGGCCCATCTGTCGACCTTTGGTATTCGACTTGACCTTATAACCGTCCTTTGGTTCTATATATCTTAGAATGAACTGCCGGATGTATCCGGCAAAAGAACCGGCGGCGGCGTGTAGCCCCAGCGTTTCATAGAACAAGTCTGTGCCAAGACCGATAAAAAAGCCTCCAAGAACAACAAGTGGGGCCGGCGTTTTGAGTGGAAGCAGGGCCACGAAGAGTGGTAAAACGAAAACAAACAGATAATCTTTACCACCAAACCCGAGGCTGATCTGACGGAAGAGGAATACCTGCAACAATAGCAGGACGACAAAAAGGATAGCAGTTCTGGCTGTGTTTGACATAGCGATAAATTACTGCTCTTGGAGTTGTTCGATTTCTTCCTTATCGAGGTCTTGAACGACGAAGGCGTATCTGGCCTGAAGGGGGGTGTTGCTTAGCAGCATGTATAGGACCTGGTTGCCAGTTCCGGCTTGTATTTCTGTCGATTCTACTGTTCCAATTACCTGATTCGTAGGGTAGACGTTAGAAAAGCCAGTGGTGTACAGCGTATCACCCGGGGTGACGGAAATGTAGTCGGGAATATCCGTTACGGTCATTCTTCGAGGGTCTTGACCATCCCAGCGGAGAGTGCCGAAGGTGCCGTCCTTAAGTCCGGCGCTAATGCGGGTAGCTCCGTGGAGGATGCTGATGGCCCGCGCGTAGCGCGGGGTGACCAGATCAATAATCCCCAAAAGGCCATGCTCATCAACGACTCCCTGTCCTGGGGCAACGCCGTAATCCGATCCGCGATCGATGACGAAAGTGTTGTTGGGGTTGTAAGGATTCCTGTTGATGATGCTTGCGGAGAGGTAGCTGAAACGTTGAGCGGAAGTTGAGTCAAGGAAAGCTTCCGTCTCAGCGATGGTTGAGTACCGGTTCTCAAGCAATAGGCTTTTTAGCTTCGCAATTTCCCGCTTGCTGATCTCATCCCTTTCCCGTAGGTCAAAATACTGGTTGAGGTTGGTAGCAGCACTTTTTATTTTTCCGGTTCGTACCGACCAGGTCTCCATCGCGATTTCACTCTGCGGACTGTTTCTGTTGATAATTAAATAGAGGCATACCACCTGCAAAAAGCAGAATGTGAAGAAACTTCCGTTGTTGTAGAATAAGCGAAGGAGGCGCTCCATCGGAGATTAGTAGCTGGTGGTCTAAATCAATAGTAGTTAACTGTTTATCAAGACCAAAAAGGTGCTGGATAAGTAAGCTTTAAGTCAGCATCCCTGAGTTACGAACAATTTCAGGCCAAGGCTTGAATGCCAGGCAAGTAGACAGCTGAAAATAGCGGATAGGCGCTACTACTAGGATACGCTGCTACTTGGTACCAAAATTGCGCGATAGCGGTCAGTGTCAGCCAGGGCGGCACTTGTTCCTCGAACTACTGCAGTTAGTGGATCTTCCGCAACATGAACGGGGAGCTGCGTTTTCATGCTAAGCCGCTTGTCCAGTCCACGAAGTAGGGCACCACCACCGGTCAGGTAAAGCCCGGTGCTGTAAATGTCACTGGCGAGTTCCGGAGGAGTGGTTTCAAGGGCTCTGATTACTGCTTCTTCGATCGATACGACTGCTTCGTCAAGTGCCCCTGCAATCTCTTGGTAAGTGACGGTGATCTGGCGGGGAATTCCATTGAGAAGGTCACGACCATTGACCGCGAAATCCGCCGGAGGCTCGTCGAGTTCAGGGAGGGCAGAGCCGACGGCAATCTTGATTTGCTCAGCGGTCCGTTCACCGATTAGGATGTTGTGCTGGCGCTTCATGTAGTTGACAATAAGTTCGGTGAACTCATCACCCGCCACACGGATACTTTGGTCGCAAACGATACCAGATAGCGCGATTACCGCAATTTCTGTGGTGCCCCCGCCTATGTCAACGATCATGTTGCCTACGGGCTCTTCTACGTCAAGACCAATACCGAGTGCTGCAGCCATTGGCTCGTAGATCAGGTAGGTTTCTTTAGAGTCTACGCGTGCTGCACTTTCAAAAACGGCACGTTTTTCTACTTCCGTAATTCCAGAGGGAATACAGATGACCATTTTAAGGTGCGTAAAGAATGAACGGCGGGTGCCGATCATTTCAATCATTCCTTTGATCATATGCTCTGCGGCACGGAAGTCAGCGATTACGCCGTCCTTAAGGGGGCGAACAGTTTTAATCGTATCGTGTGTTTTCTCGTGCATTTGCATAGCACGATATCCAACGGCAATTGTTTCTTCTGACCGTCGGTTGATCGCCACGATCGACGGCTCATCCACAACGACTTTGTCATTTTGAATGATCAAAGTGTTCGCGGTGCCAAGGTCAATGGCTAAGTTTTGTTGAAATAGGCTGAATAACCTCATCTAATAATTTTCTGGCGCCCCTGGTAGTACTTGGCGGAAGTAGCAATTGGAGCCTTTGCGACGCAATCGATCGCTTAGTCCGTTACTATATCCGGCATTAAGGCGCAAAAGTCGCAAAAAAGACTGATAAACCCTTGGGTTCTGCTGCTTTTGTTCCTGTTCAAGGCGGTTAAGTTGTCGTATGGAGCCAGGCCGAAAAACGACCTTTTTGTGCTTCCATCCCAAATAACGCAAAAGTGTTCCGTAAGTAAGGTGCTACGACGCGGTTTTATTTCATCCCGTAGGTGATTATTAAAGATTTTGCATAAACCGCTTCAATTTATCCACCTTGTCCATCCGCTTAAAGGAATAGCTAGCTGATATTCGATCACTGAGGTCAAACATAAGCATCCCCCGTTGCGCTAGCAGCAGTCTTGTTTCCCGGAGGAGTTCCGCGCCCGCCCACGCTGCGAATAGGTCGCCTAGTTGCTCCAATTGTTCTCCGGTAAGCCTCTTGTCTTTGGCAAGGGCCAACAATGATGGCTCGTCGAAGTCCATTAGCTCGGACAAAGAAAGCCCCGCACCATCTTGCAGGTTTCGGGCAATGATGGCTTCCCATTGGTCTGGCGGCAGGTTGTTGCCCTCAGTACCCAGTACTTTGGCAAGTACCATACCGATGGCTTTGCCGATACGTTCAATTTCAGCCTTGATCAGATCACGTTGCTCCATTGGTAGAGGAATTAGGTAAGAGCTTGTTAGAGAATCTACTTCCGACTTACTAGGGCGACTATCGCAATATAAGAGCGGAGGTCATCCAACGCGTTGTTTTGGCCTGACGTAGCCGGGAAAAACCCCGTTTGACGACTCGGAGCAAGAATGAATAGACTTCACGATGGCCCCGGGGTTGCTCACCAGCTCTTCATTAAGAGCCAGCCTCAATGCGCAGGTGCAGGCCGGATTACTCGGGATCGTATCGGTTGTAGGGTTGTTCGTTTACCCAATTAAAGCCCCGGTTTAGCAATCCGAACCGACCTAGGTCGTATGGCTGTAACTTGATCTTCAAGGTGTCAGAACCATACATGCCCTCTAATGACATAACATCTCCCGAAGTTTGATAAGAGAAACTTTGATCCTGAATAGTTATGGTTTGTGCGGTCGTATCGATGCTTGAGCTTATCGTTTTACGCTTTCCGTTGGTGTAGATGAGGTTGGTGTAGTCGGGGTAGTCAATGATCATCTTCTGCCAGCGTTCGGGCAAAGAAGTCAATGCTGGGATGGTATCCCCATTGCGTACAAAGGAAGTAACTTCATAGATGCCGTAGAGTGGAGGCTTAACCCGACTGCGGCCATAAGTTTGCTCCCCTTGTTGAATACTGCCATGCATGGAAACAACGAAGGCGCATATCAAGAGTAATTGAACTGCTTTGATGCCCCAGTAAACTTTTTTGTTGCTAGAGAACGGCTTTTGCTGACTTGGAGGGGTAGACTCGTTAAGAAGAAAAAACTTGATGAGACGACCCAATTCAGGGAGCACGAGGAATCCAGAAATCAGGACCAGCTGGAAGGAGAATAGCTTTACCGGGACATCATAGAATACGTTAAGGGCGAATACATTAACCATGACGGCAAACGAAACCAAGGCACCCAGCGTCCGGGTTCTTCGGAACAAAAGGAGGATGCCTGGAATGGTCTCGCAAACACCAGCGAAAACAGTATAGCCTTTTGACGCCCCCATAAAGGTCCACATCAAGCGCATTGGAGAGGAATGGCCGTAGGTTTCGTGTAGTCGTAAAAGATTTGGCTCGGTAAACTGAGAGCCATACAGTTTGATGATCCCGTAGGATAACAACATGAAGGCCAGGTAGAAAGAAAGTAAGAACGCTAGCCAAGCGTGCAACTTGAGGTAGTTGCTGCGTTTATGATCCAGGAGATTGAAGATAGTCCCCGAAATGCCCGTTATGATCAAAATGGTACCATACCAGCACCAATCGTAGAGTTTGTCTCCGCTACCAGTGGGGGTGTTTGAGATAGGACCGACTTCGAAGACATGGTCAGCCATGAATTTTACCAAAGGTTCCCATACGAGCGCATCTAGACCAATGATGCCGCCAATGGCTGATAAAAGGATGAGTCCAAAAAAGACTACCGCATAGCGGTATGGGACTTTTTGCCAACTGGGCCAGTAGTTTTCGGTGTATTCCATGAATGAGGTGGTGCGTAAATGTAGGATCTTAGGCTGAAGGTAAACCGAGTGAGGAAGAGCCAGGCATTCCTCGTAAATAAACCGGCGGTTTTTTCGACCAACAGTAATAAATCCAGGGGCGAACTGTGTGCTTTTACTAAAAAAGCCCATCGGTAGTGCTACCGATGGGCTTAGTTGACCGCAAAGCTTCAATTTGGGCTTAGCGATTGACAATGGCGTCCTGATGATCGATACTCTCCTGGTGAATTGCCCGGAGGTAGTTGTTCATAAACTGCTCGCTGAGGCCATGAGCTGCACCTCTCTTTGAAGACTCTTCAAGGATAGCTTCCCAACGATCACTCTGCAGTACTGCAATGTTTTTCTCAGCTTTGAACTCCCCGATAGAATCAGCAAGCTTCATCCGGCGGCCAATCATGCCGATCAGGTCGTTGTCAATTTCATCGATCTGGCGGCGGAGCTCCGTCAGGCGCTCCATCTCAATTTCACTGGCGGACGGTTTGCGCAGACGCAGGTTCTCCAGCATCTCACCGAATACTGCCGGTGTGATTTGTTGACGGGCATCGGACCACGCCTCATCCGGCCGTGGGTGTACTTCCGTCATCAAACCATCGTAGTTAAGGTTGAGGGCTTCCTGCGCTACTTCCTGCAGGGTGTCCCGACGGCCGCAGATGTGGCTGTTGTCGACAAACATCTGCAAGTCGGGAAACTTGCGCTTCATCTCAATCGCCATCTGCCAACGCGGAACATTACGGTAGGAGGTCTCCCCGTGGTAGCTGAACCCGCGGTGAATGAGGCCAATGCGGGTAATGCCGGCTTTGTAAATACGCTCGACAGCACCTTGCCAAAGACCAAGGTCCGGATTGATCGGGTTCTTGATCAATACTGGAATGTCAGTACCGCTCAGAGCATCCGCAACTTCCTGTACGGAAAACGGATTAACGGTTGTCCGGGCGCCAATCCAGAGTACATCAATGCCTGCCTTAAGGCAGTCGTACACGTGGGCAGCCTTCGCTACTTCCGTAGTTGTGCGCAGACCGGTTTCTTCTTTTACCCGCTTAAGCCACTGCAAACCTTCTTTTCCGACACCTTCAAAGCTGCCAGGACGTGTCCGTGGTTTCCAGATGCCAGAGCGGAACAAATCAACCTGACCAAGCTTGGCGAGGTCTTTCGCACACTGCATTACCTGGCCTTCTGTTTCAGCGCTACAGGGGCCAGCAATTACGAGACCCCGGCCAGGGGTGGGTTGAAGGACTTTTCCTATTTTCATTTCCATGGTAGAGTTTTTTTTATAGTTTACTGATACAATGGGGCGTGCTCATAGTTGGACACACCACTAGTTGAGGATTTTTGAAATTTCGTTGGCGCGTTCAATGCGTTCATAAAAACCATCGAAGTCACGTTTTATTAGTTGGGTTCGGAAGCGGGACAACTGCTCGATGTGTTCGTCTAAAACATCAAGGACGTGGTCGCGATTCTGGCGGAAGATGGGTACCCACATATCTGCAGAAGACTTGGCTAATCGGACCGTAGAACCGAAGCCGGAACTCGCCAGATCGAAGATCCGCTGCTCGTCGCGTTCTTTTTCAAGAACGGTGAGTGCTAAAGCAAAGCTGGCGATGTGACTGATGTGGGAAACATAGGCACAGTGCAGGTCGTGTGCCTTCCGATCGAGGTAGGAGAGGTGCATGCCGGCAGACTTGAAGAGTCGGCGGGCGGTGTCCAGGGCGTCCGGTGCTGATTGTTCCCGGTCGACAACAACACAGGCTTTACCTGCGAACAGTTCGGGAACCGCGGCCTCCGGACCGCTGAACTCAGTTCCTGCCATCGGATGGCAAGCGACGTAGCGCGAGCGGTTGGGGTGCTCGTCCAGCGCATCCAGTAGTTGTTCCTTGGTCGAGCCAACGTCGATTACTGTTTGCGCGTCCGTTACCCGATCCAGAACTTCGGGCAGGAGTTTTCGCATGGCGTCGACCGGGGTGGCAAGTACTACCACGTCAGCGACGGCTACACCTTCAGCGAGAGACATCTCAGCATCAATCAGCCTGCGTCGGGTAGCCTTGTGCAGGTTTTCTTCACTGGCGTCAACGCCGATTATCCGATCAGCAAATCCGTTCTCCTTGAGGGTGATCCCCAGAGAACCGCCGATGAGGCCGATGCCGATGATAGTGATGGTCATGTCTGCTTTTTATAAGGACCTGCACGAAAAGGCAGGTAGTAGGTTATTTACTTAAACGGCGTAAGGCTTCGGAGAAGACAGCTTCAGGGGCACAAAGACTGATGCGGACATAGTTGTTGCCCTGACTACCGAAAATGCCACCGGGGGTAAGGAAGACATCGTGCTGGTAGAGTGCATCGTCGCTGATTTGATACCCGTCGCTGCCCTCAGGGCAGCGGGCCCATACGAATAAACCAACCTGGTCACGACGATACGCACAATGAAGGGTGTCCATGATCCGGAAAGCAATTTCCCGACGGCGGCGGTACTGCTCATTGAGCTCAGTATACCAGCCTTCTCCAAGATTCAGGGCTTTAATCGCCGCCATTTGAATCGGACGGAATGTACCCGAGTCCATGTTGCTTTTAAACCGAATAATGCTCTTGAGGTATTCCCCCGCACCTGCGACCGCGCCCACACGCCAGCCAGCCATATTTTGCGCCTTGCTCAGCGAACAGAGCTCAACGGCCACCTCTTTTGCTCCCGGGACAGCAAGCAGGCTCTGCCGTTGCTCCGTGAGGATGAAGGCATAGGGATTGTCGTTACAGATCAGGATGTTGTTGCGCCGGGCAAACCCAACAAGCGCTTCATAAAAACCGGCAGGGGTAGCCGTCCCGGTAGGCATATGTGGGTAGTTGACCCACATGATTTTTACCTTACTAAGATCCTGCTGCTCAAGTGCCTCCAGGTCTGGTAGCCAGCCGTTTTTTTCGTCGAGCAGGTAGTCTCGGATAATGCCTCCTGCCAGTTCTGTAGCTGAGCGGTAGGTGGGGTAGCCAGGGTTAGGGACCAGTACCTCGTCTCCTGGGTTGAGAAAGGCCATACTGATGTGCATGATACCTTCTTTGGAGCCGATCAGGGGCAGTATTTCAGTATCCGGATCAAGCGTGACGGAGAAAAAACGGTGGTACCACTTTACAAAGGCTTCGCGTAAACTTGGCAAGCCGGCGTAGGGTTGGTAGCCATGGCTGTCCGGGAGGTAAGCAGCTCGTGTAAGCTCCTGCACTACTTCCGGAGCAGGCGGAAGGTCAGGGCTCCCAATGCCAAGGTTGATGATATCCTTGCCCCTGCTGCGCAGCTGGGCGATCTCCCGCAATTTGGTGCTGAAGTAGTATTCTTTCACTTCTCCAAGCCGGTCTGCTGCCGCAATGATGGGCTGTAATTTTGTCGTCAACATGGGGTTGCCTTTTTCTGATTCAGGATGTTTATACTCAGGGTTTTACACCTTGTTGATAGATTCCGAGTACCCGTAATTCCTGGCAAATGGGGCGGATGGCTTCCAGTGCCTGCTCCAGGCTGACGTGACCTTCGAGAAGAAAGTCGACATGAAAACGATATTGAAATGGTCGGCCAATGATGGGCGCGGATTGAATCTTAGTAAGGTTGACCTGGTAAGCAGCCAGCACCATTAATACCTTATAAAGGCTACCGCTTTCGTGGTGGGTGGAGAAACTCAGGCTGACCTTGTCTCCTTTGTCCTGATGGTGCTCCCGCCCGCGTTGTAGTACAAGGAAACGGGTATGGTTGAGTTTGTTGGTTTCAATGCCGGCAGCCAGGATCTCCAGTCCGTAAAGTTCTGCGGCGGCGGTGCTGGCAATAGCACCGCGCGTAGGGTCCTGTTTCTCCAGCACCTCCCGTGCGCTCAGGGCTGTGTCAACATCTTCCACCAGTTCCACCTGGGGCCAGGTTTTGAAAAACTCGCGACACTGGAGCAGCGCAACTGGGTGGGAATAGACATGACGCAGGTCACCGATGTCAGTACCGGGCAGGGCCATCAGGTTTTGTCTGATTCTGAGGTAAACCTCGCCGGTAATGCGCAAGTTGGCAGTTTGCAGCAGTTCGTAGTTAGCCATCAGGCTGCCAACAAGGGTGTTCTCAATGGCCATCAGGCCCAGGTCGCTTTCGCCAGATTCTACCTGCCTGATCACATCAGCAAAGGTGTGGGCCGGTACGGTCTCCACCTCGTGCTCGGTGAAGTGAGCCCTGGCGGCAGCTTCGTGAAAAGCGCCGGCATAGCCCTGGATGCTGACTTTTAAGGTGGATAGATTGGTGGTAGTTTCCATTCCTCAGGGGGTAAAAAAAAGTGGTCCCGATGTGTTATCAGGACCACTTTTCGTATTGCTTATTGCTACAATATTCTAGCGTCCTTTACCGGTTGTGGTAAAAGTAAAAGCTAAAGTAAAAGTAGTATTTGCTGTTTTGCATTGTTTTTATGACGGGCAAATTCACGCTCGTCTAGTGCAAACCTACGGAGGCGTTTGCGAATAAAAAAATGTTGTTCGGGCAAGGGTTTACCTGACGGGAGATTATTGTTTAGACAAGTGTGCCCGGGGAAGAGGTGCAGCTGCGTGGACCTGTGCGCGGGCGCGGGTGCAAGTGTTGATTCTCAGATGGCAGGGGAGGGGAGCGAAAATTACGGGCTCAGGTTCTGCGAAAATTCGCTATTCCTCTTGTCAGACCTAGTAAAAAGCCTACCTTAGCCGTCCCATTTAGCTTAACCTGAAGATTATGCCTTACAGTACGATTACCGGAATTGGTCATTACGTGCCCAAAAATGTGGTCACCAACCAGGACCTTACCAAATACATGGAAACCAGCGATGAATGGATTCGGGAACGGACCGGCATCGAGGAGCGTCGTTACATTGACCGCGGTAAAGAGACTACCACCACGCTGGCGCTTGAGGCCAGCCTGAAAGCCATTGCTGATGCCGGGATCGATAAGGAAGAGATCGATTTTATCATCTTCGCAACCCTAAGCCCCGACTACTATTTCCCTGGTGCCGGCGTACTGCTGCAGCGGGAGTTAGGTATCGCCAAAACCGAAATTGCGGCGCTGGATATTAGGGCGCAGTGTTCTGGCTTCGTTTACGGATTAACTACCGCCGACCAGTTCATTAAGGCTGGGACTTACAAGAAAATCCTGCTAGTTGGTGCTGAAGTGCACAGTGTAGGCCTGGATTTCTCCACGCGGGGCCGTAATGTGTCTGTCATTTTCGGTGACGGTGCGGGCGCCGTTATCGTTGAGGCAACCGAGGATGCAGACAAAGCGGTACTGGCTACCAGCATGCACTCCGACGGAACTTACGCGGAGAAACTCAGCTACATCTATCCGGGTGCTCACGGAGGATACTTCCTGGAGAAGTACGGTATCGAAGGCTTCGACGTTGAATACGACGTGGAAGGAAACCCTGACTTTGGCGGTTACTTCTTCAACCAAAACATGATCGATAACAACCGCATCTTCCCCCACATGGAAGGTCAGGCTGTTTTCAAAATGGCTGTACGCAAGTTCCCCGAAGTAATTATGGAGTCCCTCGCTAAGGCGGGTATGGGCCCCGGCGACCTCGATATGCTGATTCCTCACCAGGCAAACCTGCGGATCAACCAGTTCGTCCAGAAAACGATGCGTCTACAGGACCATCAGGTGTACAACAACATCATGCGCTACGGTAATACCACCGCAGCCTCTATTCCAATTGCCCTGAGCGAGGCGCGCGATGAGGGCGCCGTCAAAAAAGGCGACAATGTGGTTTTGGCGGCCTTCGGTGCCGGCTTTACCTGGGGTTCTGTTGTCCTCAAGTGGGGCATCTAATTTCCCCACAAGCTGACTTACCGTCAACCACAATGTAAAAGCCTCCGCTGTCAGATCGATAGCGGAGGCTTTTGTTTGCTGTAGTACCTGTGCTCAGGCGGGTTTAGTGACCTTACTCCAGCCCGAGGTTGGCCCTTCTGCTCTGGTCCGCAACGCTGTTTTGCGACCAGTATGGCTCCCTGACTTGATGGGTGAGGGTAGCCTTTGTGGTAAGGCTTTTGCCCCGGCTGTTGATTACTTCTGTCCAACCCCGGATTACATAGGGTGCGTCGGCATCAAAAACTACATTGAGCTGCCTGCCAAGGCTGCCAAAGTCAACGGTGAATACCTTTAAGGCTGGTCCGCTAAAGTCGTTGCCGACGTAGTCGGCAAGTGCCACCTCGGCTGGGTGCGCAGCATACTTTTTATGGGTCATGAGCAGGTAACTGGTGTTTGGAATCACCTGGAAAGTCCCGGTAGGAAGCTTATCCCAACCGCTACGAATGCGGTTAAATACTTCGTCTTCCAGGAAATCTGCCGGGACAGATTTCTCCACATCGCCTTCTGCTTCAAAGTAAGACCTCAACTGGACCTCCCATGCTCCTCCCTCCGCATGGTTGAGTTGCGTGAAGGTTTGGCCACACCAGTCTTGTAGGCTAGTGGTAATTTTCAACGTATGGGGCTGCTCTTCTACCTTGGTGGGAGTAAATACAGAGCTCATGATGGAGTAATCATAAGTGCCGGTGACAAACCTGCGGATCATATTGGTTTTGATGATCGGCGTGCTGTTGGGATTAGTGTAATTATCGTTTTTCACCTGCTTGTCCGTCAGGAAATCCTCCGAGACAAAAATCATGCTCACCTGTCCGGGGTGAATCTCACCGTATCGTGCTTGCTCCAAAGAATAGGTGTTCAGTTCTGCTTTCCCTTCATACCAGTACTCTGAGAGTCCTCCGGCAAAGTGGCCGGGAACTTTCTCTTTTTTTGCTGTTGTTGCCGAAGGTTGATCCTGCACGGTATTACAACCAAACAACAGGAGGGCGAAGAGGCTATAGGCTAATTGTTTCATGGCAACTGAAACGCAAGCTGAAGGTCAAGGGTTTAGGAGCAGGTAATGACAAATGTCTTTTTTACTCAGGGCTGCAGACCAAAGCCTCCGGAGACCGACCTTGCGCCAGGAAGAAATAGAATAGTTGGTATGAAAACCCGCCGACAGTGCCCCTGGTAGAGGAAAATTGTTCACCAAAAAGTGTCATTTTTTACGCTCTCCCAAAAAAGTACCTACCTTAGCGTTGATAGTTTACTAATGCACTCATTTTATCTTGTGGCCTCACCCAACGGTGAGGCCCAAGCTTTTTTATGGGCATTGTTTTCCGTAATATGGATGTCTATTGGCATCTTTACCGAAGCATTATACCCTATCATGGCCCGAAGACTTATCCTGACGATTTCCTGTTTGCTGGTTTGTATGACCTTCGTTTTGGGCCAGGCCAAAACAGGGCCGGCTGCTGCGCGGGCAACATTCCAAAAAGGCACTGAACTGCTGCTGGCAAACAAATTTAAACGGGCCGCAAAACTATTTAGCGAGGCCGTTGAACAGGACAGCACACTGGTTGCTGCCAGCCGTTTTTTAGGCGTTGCCGAAGAGCAACAACGGAATTACGCAGCCGCCGCCGCCGCCTATGAGCGGGTAATTGACCGGGACCCGTATTTCAGCCGGTTACTATACCATCAACTGGCAACCGTTTATTATCGGATGTCGCAGCCCGCGGTAGCGATGGAGTATTACTTGTTATTCAAGGACTTACAGGAGCTGCCAATTGGTGAATTTGGCCGGAACGGTGAGGAGGAAGCAGCCGCAGAGAAGAAGGTCTTGGCCAGCTTGGAAAATGATATCCGTGCGGCCAGTATTACGCAGGACAGCAGCCAGTTTATCAACGTTACGGAGCTGATCAATTTGGGTGCGCCGATAAACACCATCAGGTCAGATCTATTCCCCTTCCTCAGCAATGATCGACTTCTGATGTTTTATACGCGGGAGGGAGAGTTTGGCGATGAGGATTTGATCCGGGGAAAAAGAAGTAGTCGGGACAAACAGTTTACGGTGTCCCGTTTCAGTCAGTTGAACACGACGGTAAAAAAGGAAGGGGTATTGTCCTTTGTGCGAGATGGGGAGCGGGTGTATTTCGCCCAGTGTGACCAGGATGATGTAAGTCGTAACCACTGTAAAATTTACTCCGGAAGACTTCTTAATGGAGTGATTGAAGATGTTGAAATGCTTCCGGAATATATTACTGAAGACAATTGGGTTAGCCAGCCGGCCATCAGTTGCGATGGGCAACAACTTTTCTTTGCCAGTACCCCGAATCGATCCGAAGATACCGACATTTATCGCTGTATTAAGCTACAGGATGGAAGCTGGTCTGCTCCCGTTCGATTGGGGGCGGGTGTGAACTCTCCCGGCAACGAGCAAGCGCCCTTCTTGAGTAATGATGGCCGGGTGCTTTACTTTACTTCCAATGGGCATGCCAGCCTTGGCGGCTACGATATCTTCATGAGTTTCTGGGACGAAACTCAGCAGCACTTTACCCAGGCCATTAACCTTGGTCCTCCGGTTAACGGCCCTCACTTCGAAATCGGGTTTCACCTTACCGCTGATGGCCGCACGGGCTATGTTGCCAGCGACCGGCCCGGAGGCCGGGGCGGGCTGGATATCTACCGCTTCGAACTTGCCGAAGGGCTTAGCGCATACCCCGTTACCTACGTCTCGGGCTACGTCACCGATAGCCTTACCGGAGCACCAATTGCCGGTCAGGCAATTCCGGTGGCAAACGGTAATACCTACTACACCAATGAAGAAGGCCGATTCTTCATCTGTGCTCCAGCCAGCAAAACACTTCCTCTTTCAGTAAGCCGGCCTGATTACCGTAACTACGTCAGGGATTTTGCCATCCCTGCATGGGATAACCTCAAGCCCTACCGCATAGACCTCTTACTTTCTAAAGATGACCCTCCGCCTGCGCCCGAACCCGTTGTGGTGGAAACAACTACTGAACCGGAGCCCGAACCTGAAGAGCGTCCCGCACCACGCTATAAAGTAAAAAAGAAGCCAGGGTTGGTACGATTCGATTTTAACGATGCCTCATTGACTCCCTATCAACTGGAAATCCTCGAACGCTTTGTTGCCTCCGTTAAGGATAAAGAGATTGTAAGAATTTCCATTACCGGATTTACGGACGATGTGGGAGAAGCTAGCTACAATATTAAGTTGAGTCAGGACAGGGCAAAAGCGGTAGCTATCTACTTGCAAAATGCCGGGCTCCGAGCCGACGAGATAAAGATCATTGGTATGGGGGAACTGCCGGGGGGAAGCCAACGCGCACTGAACCGGAAGGTCGAAATTTCTGTCACCTATAAGGAGCTGATTCCCATAGACTAAATGAGCCATATCTTTGGATGTGACTAGAATTACCTTTTAAGCGTCCCAAAACCGAGGTTTTGATACCACATTTCCCAAAAACAGTGCCAATTCTGAGCCGTGACGCAGTAACGAATCTGCACTTTCGATTTATGTTTAAACCAACCATGAAAAATACTATCCTTTTAGCCTTTGTAATAATGGCTTCTGTCCTCAGCGGGCAATCAGAAAAACCGCTTTATTGTGAAGAAGGCCCTGAAACCTACGGGGCTGTAGCCTCGCTTCCCGGCGGTTCTCCTCCACCCTTACCGCGCTTTAACACTACACCGACAAAAGAATATAAGATTCAGGTTGCTATTCTTCGGTACACTGATCCTTCCGAATACCCCTTTCATCCAGACCTTGTTGCCAGGTACCGCCCCTGCGAACAAGTATGGGTAGTAGAAAGCCGTAAAAGTTTTCCCAACCGGGCAGATGCAGTAGCCCTGCAGAAGAAACTGAAAGACCTTGGTTACGGCGGTGCTTACATTACTGACCTGGTCGGATACCAGTAAATAAACGCCTGGAATCGGTAGCTACAGACTTGATCATCTCCTTTATACAGCCCGGTGATTAGACTATTTCTACGGAGACTTTTGTCAATTTCTGTCCCCCCTCTTCGGCGTGAAGAGTATCTTCGCGTCTGAACTTAAATAAATTGATATGAGAAAGCTTACGCTGAGCCTCATGGCCTCCTTATTAATGATTGCGTTTTCTTGCGCATCCGAAACCGAACCAAATGCGGATACTGCGGCTGAAGCTCCGGAAGAAACCGTAGAGGCAGCTACTGAGCCTGCCAATAGTTTCGGTGCAACTTTCAAAACTGACAATGTTATTGCTGCTGCCGACTTACTGAGCAACTTCGATGAGGCAGCTATTGAGGATACCGTCCAGACGACCCTCCGCGGAATGGTCGGAGACGTTTGCCAGAAGAAAGGATGCTGGATGACCGTTGCTGCAGGCGATGATCAGGAAATGATGGTCCGCTTCAAAGATTACGGCTTCTTTATGCCCCTGGACCTTGGTGGCAAGGAAGTGGTCATGAACGGTATCGCTTACTATGAAGTAACCCCCGTAGACGAACTGCGCCACTATGCTGAGGATGCAGGCGACTCTCCCGAGGAGATCGCGAAGATCACAGAACCTAAGCGGGAACTTAAGTTCCTTGCAGACGGAGTTCAGTTGGTGACGGAATAAGTAGAACCACTGAGAACCATTAAGGCGTACGCAGGCAGGAGATTCCTCCTCTGTCTGCGTGCGCCTTTTTAGTTTACAGCGTACTAGCAGGCGGCAGGAGCAACTTTCTTACCGTTTAAAGCGTAAGCATGCTATAACCACTTCCATGACCGAAGATTTTTTTTCCGAGCGCTACCGTGATCACCAACAGGTGTACGAATTGCCTTCTCCCCAGCTTATCGGGGAGTGGCTGGAGGGAGTACTGCAGTTTTTATTTCCTCAGTATAGCCCGGTTCGCTTTGGCAGTGAGCGGGCATTTCGTTTGCATTATCAGACGAACGATCTCAAGTTGTTCACCATCCTGGATACGCTGGCCAAAGAGCTGCCGGCTGCGGCGGGGGAAGTCCGTGCTGATTTCGAAAAAGGATTACCGCGCATTCACGCGATGTTGATTGAGGATGCACAGGCCATCCTCGATGGAGACCCGGCGGCAAGGAGCCTGACGGAGGTGATCAGCACTTACCCAGGATTCTACGCCTTGGCAATTCATCGTATAGCTCACCGTTTGTGTACGCTGGGCGTCCCGTTGGTTCCGCGGATGCTCAGTGAGATTGCACACCGGGAAACAGGGATTGAAATCCACCCCGGGGCCCGCATTGGCGCCCGTTTTTGCATCGACCACGGTACGGGTATCGTGATTGGAGAGACCGTAGAGATTGGTGATGACGTGAAGATTTATCAGGGGGTTACCCTCGGAGCATTGAGCGTTGCTAAAGCGATGGCAAGAACCAAGCGCCACCCGACAATTGAAGATCGAGTGGTGATTTACGCCGGGGCGACGATCCTCGGAGGAGATACCGTGATCGGTAAGGATAGCATCATTGGTGGAAATACCTGGATCGTCAAAAGCGTCCCGCCTGAAAGCCGCATTTATTACCGTAGTGGTAAATGAGTCGGGGCATGCAAAGGATAAAGGCTGGAGCCTGATTAGTGGTGGCTAGGGCGCGGCCGCAGGTGCTGGGTAAGTTGTAAAAAAGCAGAAGTAAAAGTAGGTTCCCCATGGCCCTGTAACCTTTCTTTGCACCGGCGTTCGCGCCCTGATTGCATTTTTACTCCATTCTCCAAGCTATCATTATGATTCGCCTTTCCGTTAACCTGAACAAGGTCGCCTTAATTCGAAACAGCCGGGGAGCTGATTACCCCAACCTGGTTCAGGTTGCCCGCGATTGTGAAACTTTTGGTGCTCAGGGGATTACTATACACCCCCGCCCAGACCAGCGGCATGCACGTTACGATGATGTAGCAGCCCTGAAGGCAGTATGTACAACAGAACTTAACATAGAAGGCTACCCGAGCGAGCGATTTATTAGCGTAGTACTGGCAGATAAGCCTGATCAGGTGACGTTGGTGCCCGATGAGCCAGGGCAGTTGACGTCTGATCACGGCTGGGACACCTTGGGCAAACAGGAGCACCTCAAAGAAGTGATCGCGCGATTCAAGGCTGCCGGGATTCGGACATCTATCTTCGTAGACCCGGACGAGCGGATGCTTGACGGGGCGCTGGCTACCGGAACAGATCGGATTGAGTTTTATACCGGGCCTTATGCGCACGGTTACCATAAAGACAGAGCGGCAGCTATCGCTCCCTTCTCTCGGGCTAGTGCTTACGCCCATTCAATTGGGCTGGGGATAAATGCCGGCCATGACCTTAACCTAGACAATCTGACCTATTTTGCCAGCAGAATGCCTGGTTTAGCCGAGGTGAGTATCGGACATGCTCTGGTAAGTGACGCACTTTATTATGGATTAAGCAATACAATCCAAATGTATTTGCGCTGTCTCCAGAGCGGGAATGATCTTGCCTGAATACGGAGGTATATTGTTGAGCAATAGCCCTTTGTATCGACAAATCAGGTGGCCCTATCGACCAGTAATGGCAATCGCACGACAAAAAGATGTGGCGAATTAAAAAATTGTCATTTGGTCAGGCAGCGAAATATTTTAACTTTGCGTTCACATTTAGGGCGAAAGCATGTTTATGTTTGTAATCGCCACCAAATTTTTAAGAAGCTTACCCACACACGATTTACTACCAATTATTGCTTTTCGGAGATCATTACGCACACGCTTTATCACACCCATTTTAATTGAGACTACATCTTCCGAGATTTATTTACGCCCTCCCCCAAGATAACCAAGTCGAAAACTAAACCAGGACCCAAAAGAACTTTGGCGAGCCTGCCTCGCTGTTTATCAACCATATTTTTTAACCATTTGAGACTAGTAATCAACTAAAATTCATGTTAGAATGAAGAGAATTTCACTAGTGATTGCGTTTGTTTGCCTCGCTTTTAGCGTTGCTTTTGCGCAAAACATCTCCGGTACTGTCACTGACGCCGCGGGAGAACCATTGATCGGGGCTTCCCTCCTGGTTAAGGGTACAACCTCCGGTACCGTAACTGACATTGACGGAAACTTTTCCTTGGCGGTTCCAGCCAACGCCGAAATCCTTGTAGTAAGCTACACGGGTTTTGCTACGCTGGAATACGCTTTAACTGGCGCTACTTCGGACGTAACCATCGTTCTTGAAGAATCCGCCTCAAACCTCAACGAAGTTGTTGTAACTGCCCTCGGTATCCGCAAGGAGAAGAAGGCACTCGGTTACTCCGTTGCTACCATCGGCCAGGGCCAGGTAGAAAACCGCGTTGAATCAGACGTGGGTCGTATCCTTCGTGGTAAGGCTGCTGGTGTAGACATCACGCAGACTTCAGGTGTTGCCGGTTCCGGTACCAACATCATCATCCGTGGATACAGCTCTATTTCTGGTTCTAACCAGCCGCTCTTCGTTGTTGACGGTGTTCCTTTCAACACCTCTACTAACGCTGACCAGGGTTTTGCTACTGGTGGTGCTACGGCTTCTAGCCGCTTCCTTGACCTTGACCCTAACAACATCGCTGAGATCAGCGTACTTAAGGGTCTTTCTGCAACCGTACTTTACGGTGAGCAGGGTGCAAACGGTGTAATCCTCGTAACGACCAAGAACGGTCAGGGTGGTGCCAATGCAGACAAAGGTTTCGAAATCAGTGTAACGCAGGGCGTTGCGCAGACTGAAGTAGCTAACCTGCCTGACTATCAGAACTCTTACGGTAACGGTTTCTCCGGTAACTTCGGTTGGTTCTTCTCCAACTGGGGCCCCTCTTTCGATACCCGCGGTAGCAACGGTATTGCAGAAGACGGTACGGTAGAGCACCCACTTGATCAGGACCAGTATAACGCTGCCTTCCCTGAGTTTGAAGGTGCACGTTACGACTACATTCCTTACGACAACGTAACTGGCTTCTTCCAGCCCGGTAATGTTTACAACACTTCTGTGAACGTAGACAAAAACTTCGGTAACGGTATCAGCTTCAATGCTAACTACAGCTACCTGGACGACACTGGTTTCGTACCACAGAACACTTTCCAGAAGCACAACGCCGGTATCGGTGGTAAGGTAGACCTGGCTAACGGCCTTAAAATCGCTACCAGCCTCAATATCGTAAGCTCTGAGCGTGTTGCTCCACCAGCATCTGTTGGTTTCGGATCTAACCCTTCTGGCGCTTCTGTATTCGCTAACGTACTCTACACGCCTCGTTCTATCGACCTTCTGGGACTTCCTTTCCAGAACCCAATCGACGGAAGCCAGGTATACTACCGTCGTGGATCTGCTATCCAGAACCCACTGTGGGGTCTGGCTAACATGGCTGACCGCGAAGTAGTAAACCGTTACTTCGGTAACGTTTCTTTGAGCTACGAACTGACCGACTGGCTGACTGCCAGCTACCGGATCGGTGTTGACACCTACACGCAGGAGTCACGTCGTGAAATCAACAAAGGTGGTGCACAGGTGCCTGATGGCCAGCTGCTTACTACTAACCGTCGTAACACTATCATTGACCAGGTCATTAACCTGAGCTTTGATCAGAACCTGAGCGAAAGCTTCAACCTGAGTGGTGTTGTTGGATTCAATAACCGAATTGACCGCTTCGACCTCAACCGTGTTTCTTCTACTCAGCAGTTTATCTTCGGTCTGTTTGACCAGGACAACTTCATTGAGCACGTAGGTAGCCAGTTCGTACAGGACGAAGGCCAGCGTGGTGTTTACGGTAGTATTACTGCCGGCTACAACAGCTACCTCTACCTGACGGCTTCTGCTCGTAACGACTGGAGCTCTACGCTGGAAAAAGCTAACCGCTCTATCCTTTACCCATCTATCTCGCTCTCGTTTGTACCAACAGACGCAATTCCTGCCCTCCAGGGTAGCCGCGTGCTGAACTACTTGAAGCTGCGTGCTGGATACGGTACTTCTGCCCGTTTCCCGAACCCCTACACTACGCGTCCGGTACTTGGTTCTTCTACTCGTGTAAGCCAGACTCCTGGTGGCGCGATCCTGAACACCAACTTCGTAGACAACCGTCTCGGTAACCGTAACCTTGAGCCAGAGATTCTCGGTGAGCTTGAGTTCGGTCTTGAAGGTCGTTTCTTCAACAACCGTGTTGGTCTTGACGTAAGTCTGTACAACAAGCAGTCCAGTGACCTTCTCGTTGACCTCCCACTTGACCCAGCTACCGGCTTTACGGTAAC
>CAZTTF010000215.1:0-27465 GCA_964616365.1 uncultured Lewinella sp.
GATTAATTCCTATACGCCTTATCTTTAACGGGCTGCTAATAATTCCCAAACAAGCGCTTAAATCAAGGAAGTCATGGATAAGGAGTTAAAAGGAAGTCTGCTGAGCTTGCTGGAGGAGCAGGCAATTGCTGAAACAATTGCAGCGCTTGATCAAGCTATTGCAGAGCGTCACCCCGCCAAAAGACGTACTACCCAATTAGCCAAGCGTTTTAAGGAGCTTACGGGAAGAAAAGAACAGGGAACGCTTTCTCCTGCCGATATTGATCGGGTCAACCGGAGAATTACGGGAGGACTGCGGGAAATTATTTTAGACTACAAGGCCATGCCTGTAGTTGAAGAGAAACAGTCAGAACCCCAGGTGTCTTTTACGCTGGACCTCGCCAAAGAGCAGCCGGAAAAGGAAGCCGCAGATGCCGGTCCTACGGGTTTCAAGGGAGCGCCGGAATATCAGGGATCGCCCAGTAAAAAGTCAGAGACACTAACGCTAAACAAAAGCTACGGAGCGGCCTTTCACGTTTCCGTACAGGCGATTAGAAAGTGTGGCATGGAGATGATAAAGGGTGATCGTGCCAAAGGGACCATTGAAGCTACTGCTCCGGGGAATACAGTTGCCCGTTTCGGAGAAATCATTTTTCTGTGGTTAACGGCATTGCCTGGGGGAAAGACTAAAGTCTTTGTGGTGGTGGATTCGGCCAATCCCGAAACAGTCTTTGATTTGGGAAGGAATCAGCAAAAACTACAGGCATTGACCCACCAGATAAGGAATGCCTGATACTGTTAGTAAGAGACAGAACTGTTTAAGCGCTTCGGTGTTACCTTTGTACCACTAAAATCAAGACTAATGTCTCAGTTCCTATATCTCTTTGCCGTCATTGCCGGTACCTTCGGGGTAGCTTTTCTTCTCATCAACATTCGCCACCTGGTGACGGGTAATGAGTTCCGGGGAACTTGTGCCAGCAATAACCCGATGCTAACCAATAAAATTGGCAATTGCGAAGTCTGTGGGAAGTCACCCGATGAGGAGTGTCAGATGCCAGATCTGCCCAAAGTATAATGCAACAGCTTTAATCCGAAAAGATTGCTAATAACCAAAACAACCAGTACTGATGATCAGTGCTGGTTGTTTTGGTTTAGGCCAGATCCGTAATTCCTACTGGAAGGAACTTTGTAATGAGAAGCTATTTGCTGCTATTGGTCCTGCTGTTGTTCTTCTAGCTGACGCAAAATCTCTTCGTCAGATTTGCCGAGGTTTTCCAGCAGCATCGGGGTAGAGGCTGCAAACACGTTATCTGGGTACAGCTTGAGAAATTTCTCATATGTAGCCTTTGCGGCATCAAGGTTGTTGAGGTTCTCGTCGTAAGTAAAAGCAAGCATGAATAGCGCTTCTGGGGCTTTACTGAAAGTAGGGTAGTCCTCATGAATTCGCTCATAAATGACGGAAGCTTTTTTTGGGTCATTCATCGCTCTAACTACTTCTGCCGCTCGGTATAGTGGCAGTGCAGCAAGCGTGTCGTTTGGATATTTGTCAGCCAGTGCCTCGGCGAGTATTACAAAGTTTTTGCTTTCCGATTGGTTAAGCGTTCCAGTAGCATCGTCGCTGATGGCAGAAAATCGTTGCATGAGCAAACCTCCAACTTCAGCTGCTGAAGCATCGCGCTGCAAGGCATCGTAGGCAGGTCCAAAGGCTCCCGTAATTGGAGCCATTCCAGCATCCTGTTCATTGGCGGTTGTCGCGTCACTGCCACATGTGGTGAAAACCAGGCTCAATAGTAAGACAAGAGGAAAAATTGAGTAGCGCATAAGTTGGTCTTGAATTAGTGCCCCAAGAGGGTGGCACATGCTTGAATGATAACGTTTGTATCGGGCGTTCTGAATAAAACAGATTGAACCGCCAATAAGTCTGTAAAACAGTTGTTTTCTCTTAATTCTTTCAGATACTGGCTGTTGAACAACAGCTGAGTTTGCACCATGTGGTCACACTGAAGTAGGAAGTATTCTTTCTCCTTTGGGTCGAAGGCAACCAGTATGAGGGCGTCTTCGGGACTCTTCCCCAGAATGTAAAAATAGGGGTAGGGAACGTAGTTATCGTTCCAGACGTCGTACAACCCCGCCTCAAACAGGGGGTAAGTTGCGTAGTGGGGCTGCATATTATAGGCCGTCAAACCCTCAGCAAGTTTTTGTAGGTGGTGACGCTGTGTTTCCACCGGACCCTCCCTTTCAACATCAAGTTCAGCGTATGGCAACCAGCTTTCCGTGTTCAAGTCGTAATACTCGCATTTGCCAAGACGTAATTTATAGTCAAAACGGTCGTATCCAGGAGCCACGTACCCGGGGTAATAGAATCTAATACCATTTTTAAGGCAGTATTCTATTTCCAGCAACATGGTGTAGTAACCAAGGCTAAATGCATTCTGATCAGGGTGGTAGAAGCCTAAAATACTTGCCGCGGAGGTGTCTCCAAGGTCGAAGTAGCTGGTTGCAACTAGTTTGCCGGATTGCTGCTCACGAACGGTGATTTCGTGTGTGTTGTAAACAGTATCTGTTCCGTAGTCCTCCAGGCTATCTGCGATGCTTGGCGAAAGCCTGCCGTCAAAGTTATCGGAATAGATGCTGTAGAGTTCTTCCCGTTCCGAATCAATTACTTTAGGCGCGGCCGCAGGTGCAAAGTAGGTGGCATTTTTGCGCAGGAGCTTCCTCTGACTTTTGCTGAACTGGAATTCACTTAAATCTAACCGCAGCCAGATGGCAGAGTAGGCGCGCTCTTTGAAAAAGAGGAAGTGTGTAGTGAAAATGTTTGCCCCCATTCGATACCACCCCTTAGCCAGGTATAAGTCAAGACTTTCCGGACTGAGTACAAAGGGGGTATGCTTATCAGAATAGGAAAACAGCATTCGCTTAGGTGCTACACTTGCAAGTTTAGGAGGATTCCCGTTATGGGCCGGCAATATGCGCTAAATAGCTGAATTGACGGTAAGAATACGACTACAATCACGTAAGTCGCCAGCGTCATTGCTGGCAATGAAGATCAAACGCTTTTCTCGGTTGGCGGCCAATTGCTCGTGGAACCAAGTGACAGCTTCAGTGTCGAGGGTAACGGTTGGTTCGTCCAGCAGCAGCAAAGGCGTATCTGCATAGAGTGCACTGCCCAATAGGACTCGCTGACGCATACCCGAAGAGCACTCGAGAAGCTTACGATCTTTAGCGTGTTCCAACTCAAGGAGCGCAGGAATTTGCTTCAAAGAAATACCTGGCCTCAGTGGCTTGAATCGAAAGTGAAAAGCCAGGAATTCACTGATGGTAAGCTCTTCCACGATTTCGAAGTATGGGCCAGTCCAACTTACGTACTTAAAGTGGTCATCAGCGTTCACCGTTTTTTCAGCTACCTCCATCTGCATCTTACCCCTGGAGGGGGTCAACTGTCCGCAAAGAATGCGTAACAGGGTGGATTTTCCTGAGCCATTGCGGCCACTCACACCAATTACCTCTCCCGCAGAGAAGGAGTCTGTCAGGTCACGCAACACCCAGTTGCGTCCAAACCTTTTGCCAATTCCGGTCAGCTTAATTTGGATCATTCAGACTGTTGAAACTACGGATGATACCGGTTTTTTCAGTTGCTGCAATGAATCGAATGACGTCATCTCTTTCCTCACACAGAGCAACAGAAGCTTCGATCTCCGTAATGGCGTTAGTAATGTTAAGACCTTTTACAAAAAGAATCCGGTAGATCTCGTGGATCCGATTGATTTTTTCGATTGCGAAGTTGCGCCGCTGTAAGCCAATCCGGTTTACACCGATATAGCTCAGTGGCTCCCGGGCTGCACGAACGTAAGGCGGTACACTTTTGCGTACCAGGCTACCTCCGGCAATGAAACTGTGTTTTCCGATCCGGACAAATTGCTGTACGCCTACTTGTCCTTCAATGATCACGTAGTCTTCCAGTTCAACGTGACCAGCAAGGTTTACATTGTTGGCAATAACGATGTTGTCGCCCAGAATGCAGTCGTGTGCTACGTGGGCGTAAGCCATAATCAGACAGTTCTTCCCCACCACTGTTTTTCCGGCTGCCGCAGTCCCTCGGTTAACGGTTACGTATTCCCGAATGGTAGAGTTTTCACCGATGTGGGTAGTGGTGTATTCTCCCGCAAATTTCAAATCCTGGGGTTCTCCGCCAATGACCGCACCGGGAGAGACTTTGACATTGTTACCCAAGCGGCTACCGCCGTAGATGGTAACATTGGGGCCGATATCACAACCTTCACCAATAACTACGTCGTCTTCGATATAGGTAAAGGGGCCAATACTTACACCCGCTCCGATCGTAGCATTAGGGTGAACAACACTTAGAGAATGAATAGACATACTTACGGGCGCTTTACGATTTGGGCAACTAGTTCAGCTTCGGACACAATTTTGTTGCCAACGTAAGCGGTTCCCCGCATCTGGCAAATGCCGCGTCGTACGGGGGCAGTGAGTTCCATCTTAAAGAGAACAGTGTCTCCGGGAACCACAAAGTTCTTGAATTTAGCGTTCTCTACTTTCAGGAAGTAGGTATCCCATCCAATCGGATCTTCCTGCTGGGTGAGTACGAGTAACCCTCCGGTCTGCGCCATCGCTTCAATTTGAAGCACGCCGGGCATGACGTGATTTCCTGGGAAGTGCCCCTGGAAAAATCCTTCATTGATCGTGAGATGCTTTAGTCCGACAATATGGTTCTCACCCATTTCAATAATCTTATCGATCAACAGGAATGGGTAACGGTGGGGCATGATCTCCTGAATCTGCTCCGTATTAAAGACCGGCTTGTCATTGGGGTTGTAGCGTGGTTTACCCTTTAAGCGACGCTGTTCCATGTAAGCTTTACGCAAAAGCTTAGTAAAGGCTACGTTAGAGCCATGCCCCGGCTTGGTAGCCAGAATCCTGCCCCGAATCGGAACCCCCAATAAGGAGATGTCTCCGATGACATCAAGTAACTTATGGCGTGCGGGCTCGTTGTGGAACTTAAGGTCCAGGGTGTTGAGGATGCCGCTTTTTGTAACCTCAACGGTTTCTTTACCCATCCGCTTTGCGAGCCGGTCAAGCCGATCCTGTGGAACGAGTTGATCCGCAATAACAATCGCGTTGGTTAGGTCACCACCCTTGATGAGGTCGTGCTCAAACAGCGCTTCGAGTTCATGCAAAAAGACAAAAGTGCGGCATGGCGCAATTTCGGTCGCGTAGTCCTCATAGCCACGAAGGGTCGCATACTGTTGACCCAGTACCGGACTGTCAAAGTCGATCATTGAAACGACCTCGAATCCGTCGTAAGGCAGAGCTACAATTTCTGTACCCGTTGCTTCGTCACGGTAAGTGATAGGCTCTTCAACGATAAAATATTGTTTGGGGGCATCCTGCTCCTCAATCCCTGCTGCGAGCAGTGGTGTGACGAACGGGCTGGCGCTGCCGTCGAGGATCGGGATTTCCCGCCCATCGATTTCGACCAATAGGTTATCGATCTGCAGACCGGCAACTGCTGAAAGCAGGTGTTCGACCGTAGAGACCGTTGCTTCACCGGAGCCAATGGTGGTAGAGCGCTCAGTGCTAATCACCCGATTAACGTCGATATTGATGATTGGCTGCCCTTCAAGGTCGATGCGTTGAAACTTTACGCCATGTCCTACCGGAGCAGATTTAAACGTAAGGTTAACTTCAGCACCGGAATGTAGGCCAACGCCGCTGAGGGTGAAAGAATTAGCAATAGTACGTTGATTCATAAGTCGTAGATGGGCATTCTAATGATGAAGCAGCTAGGCTTTTGAGGCCGCAAAGATAGAAAAATTGCAATGGGCGATCAGAGGACCTTTTCTTCCTCTAATCTTTTCAGGCGATTTCTTAGATCGTCTATTACCTGAGGAAGTCGACGAAATACCGCTGAACTACGCATAAAGTCCCTGAAGTTCATATGTGGAGAACCTCCGAGGGTGGCTCCTTTTTCCCGGATCGTGTTTGTGACTCCAGCCTGTGCCTGAATCTGGGTACCGTTAGCAATGGTACAGTGGCCAGCAATACCTACCTGACCACCAATTCTGCAATTAGCGCCCACCTTCGCTGACCCGGCTATACCCGCAAGCGCTGCAATCACAGTGTTCTCACCAATTTCTACGTTATGAGCTATTTGGATAAGATTGTCAAGTTTAACTCCGTCCTTGATTACGGTTGCACCCATGGTAGCCCGGTCAATGGTTGTGCCGGCACCAATCTCTACCCGGTCGCCAATAACAACGTTGCCAATTTGTGGAACTTTGTTATAGCGCCCCGTTTCCGGGTCGGGAGCAAAACCAAAACCGTCTCCTCCGATAACAACGTTACTGTGTAAAACGCAATCGTCTCCAATAACGCAGTCGCGCATGATCCGTACCCCTGGGTAGATCAAGCAGTTGGCGCCTACTTTTACGTTTGGACCAATATACACTTGGTCTAGAATGATACTACCAGTACCAATTTGGGCACCTTCAGCGACAATGCTAAATTTACCGATCCGGACATCCTGCGCCAGCTGAGCAGTATCGTCAACTGAAGCATGGGCGGATACCGCTCGCGTGGTCTTCTCCGCTTCGCTTTGCTGGTAGACGGATAGGAGTTGGCTTACGGTGCTATATACATCATCGACCCGCAATAGCGTTGGGGTTACGGGTTGCTTGGGCTGGAAGTCTCTCGTCACCAGAACAGCCGTGGCACCAGTATCATACAGATGATGTTCGTAGGCGAGATTGCCCAGAAAAGTGATAGAGCCTGGCCCAGCTTCTTCGATTTTGGCGGGAGAGGAGATAAGGACGTTGGGGTCACCCTCAACGGTGGCGTTTATCATCTCTGCCAGCTTGGCTGCAGTAATTTGCATAATGTAAGGTTGGGTGGTTCTGCTTAAAAAATATCGGGAAGTCCGTCCGTTTCCGGGTTTTCGGATGTTGGTTGATGGCGGTCAACTAACTTGGACTGAAGTGCCTGCATTGCTATGAATTGCTGAAACACCCCAGCGACGAATTCATCGTCAATCAATGCCTTTACATCACTTAAGCCCTTTAGCTGCTCACTGTGCCGAAAGCGGTAAATCTGAGACTGACCTGATAATTCAAACTGGACGGGAAAACGTCCGTCGTTCGAGAAAACGGAAATTTGCATCCGGGGGTGGGGTATTCTACCAATAATTCGCATATTCTCAGGAACGTAAAATGGGGCGGAGGTTGAAGGTGTAGGGGGCAAAGATTGTCAAGACAAGGTAGCTATTTCCTTCTACTCCTGCCTTGCCCTCCGAAGGTGTTCGGGATCGTCACCTGCGTCCGCGCCTAAATGCATCTCCTCTTTGGATAATCAGGGAGTCCAGCATAGAACGAACAAAGCAATTGCCATAAACCACATGAGATACGCTGTTGGCTGACCGAGCGTATTTCGATCGTTGACAGTTCGTATCTCATGTGGTGGTTGAAGCTGTGCCAATCGAAAGACGATTTAGCGAAGCACCAATTTGAAAGTGGTGTTGCGTCCGTTGTTTTCAACTACAAGGAAATAGATTCCGGTAGGCAAACCAGAACCGTCAACATCCTGAGTAGCAGCAGTCACTACACTTCTACGGATGATGGCTCCTGCAGCATCAGTAAGTAGGTAGCTGGTACCAGGTGCTGCCCCAGATAGCCGGTAAGAATTCTGACCATTCCGAACTACTTCAATCCGTGAGGTTGGGTCAAAATTTACCGTAATGATCTCGCTGAAGGTAGCCAGGCCATCAAGGTCAATAATGCGGAGTCTGTATTCGTTTTGGCCGCTTGCCGGAGTTGCATCGGTAAAGTTGTAATTGGTGGGCACACTGCTGGTGCCTGCCGCTGTTACTTCACCTAGCGCTCCAAACATCCCATTAGCATTGCGCCGTTCCACGATAAACCGGTCAGTATTTACTTCGACTGATGTTGTCCAGGCCAGGAGTACTTCAGCTGCTTCCTGGGTGCCTGAGAAAGTGGTTAATTCTGCTGGCAGGGTAGCGCCAAGGTCAAGACCAATAATGATGGGGTCGTGATCACTAAAGCGGTAGAAATCATCGGCATATAGTGCCGGATTATTGAATTGCGTATCGTAATCCAGTGCGGTAGGCTCTGCAGCATTGACCTGCCACGGAGTTGCTCCGGTTACTTTTGTGGCGAGGCTGGAAGAAGCGAAGATGTGATCAAGGCTGCCCCATTCTCCCCGGAAAACGTAAGAAGGGGTGCTGCCACAGGGGAATGATCCTGGAAGAGAGGTGGTCCTTACGGTGTTAACGTATCCGGCAGCTTCCAAACTAAGCAGTGGATCTTCCTGGCTGTAAGCATTCAGGTCACCGATGATCAGCTGGTCCATTTCATTAACGCCGGTTGGGTTCCCGGCCAGCCATGAGGTAATGGCTTGGGCGGCAGCATCCCGGGTTCCGTTACAACTGCCGGCACCACCGTTGTCATCATCTCCTGCGCCACAGGAGCCTCCTTTACTTTTCCAGTGGTTTACGCAAACCGTAATCTCCTGGCCGAAATTAGGATTGCCAACTTCAATAATTCGGAAGGTCTGGGCCAAAGGAACCCGGTTGCTTTGGAAAACCGCCGTAGGGGTCGTGAGATTGGCTGCAGTTCCGGTTTCTTCAACAACAGCAGCTTTATAGATCAGGGCAACCATGATATCGTCTCCGCCAGGATTGGGGTTGTTGACGTAGGTGTAAGTGGGGCCACCGGCATCACTGATGGCGGTAATCAGCGTCTGAATTGCGTTCGACTGGGAGATGTTTTCAATCTCAACCAAGCCCAGGATGTCTGCGTCGAGCGCAATAATAGCATTGACAATCTTTGCTTCCTGACGATCAAATTCTGTCGCATTATCTGCTCCACGACTACCCAAGGTAGTGAAGTAGTTCAGAACATTAGCACTTACCACCGTCAGGTTACCACCAACTGCCGGAGCTGCTGCTGGGCGCGGATTAGCATCCGTACGGGAAAAACCGGTTGCCTGAAAGCGATAGCCAGTGAAGCGCTCGTCTACAATGCCAGTCAGGCCCGAGAGGATGGTTCCGGCGCGCAAGGAGTTCGTCGCTGACATTTCTGAACCGTCGCCGAGGATGATGGGGTAGTTGTTGTCACCACTACGTCCGTCATCAATGGTCAGACGACGCAGATCTAGGCTGTTTTCGTAAGCCGCAAGTGCACCTGGATCGGAGAAGTTACATTCTGTGAACTGGATCAGACGTTCACCTTCAGAAACATCAAATTCACCAAAACGGGCGAGACCAAAAGTCTCGGTGACGTGTACGGCATCAATAACGGTAGTGAGCATGCCTTCGTAAGGTTCGTAATCTCCAGGAGCAGCAACGGGCAGGTCCAAGCTCGCTGCCGTTGGCAGCGTATTATTGCTGGATAATACGTTAACTGATGCTCCGCCTCCGGTAATGTTGATCTGGGTTAAGTCACTTGACTCTTCGACCACTCCGGTGATGGCCACGAGGTCTCCTGCATTAACATCGGTGCCAGTACCACCATCGAAAATCCAAATGCCTTCCGATGTACTGGGGTCTGCGTCAGCATCAGCGTCTTCTTCCTGAATAAAGAAGCCACCCAGTCCAACACCGGAGCCGCCCTGGAAATCACCCACCACAATACCTTCAACGGAGATGGTCTGACCAACGAGCGGGCTAGTAGTGCCACTGCCTTGCACAAGGTGAATGCCGATAGCGCTTACGGCTTCGTTATCGATGATGTTGATGGTGGCAGGGCTACCCGCACTGTAGGTCATGTCTGAAATGCCCGTGATGGTGAGTGTAATGGTTTCCAGGGGTTCTGATTCGGCGTCGTCAATGACGTTTAGGTTGACGTCCGTAGTCAGGTCTCCGTTATTGATGACGACACTCCCATTGCTGACATCAACGAAGTCTGCGCCAGGGGTGGCGGTGCCAGATAGGCTGTAATTAATGGTTACGGCACCTGCGGCTACTTCGCTCAGGGTAAGCGTGAAATTGCCATTGGTCCCATCTTCATCAAGGTTGGTACCTGCGCCAACGGCTACTGAAGGTCCGGGAGGTGTTGTAGTGTAGGTTCCGAAAGGGACAACGTTGCCCATCTCAGCAAAACTCAAACCGTCGAGTAAATCATTACCTGGAATGCTCCAGTTTGCCGCTACCCAGCCACCATCAGGCCCCGTATTATCGTTGCGATAGAGGTAGCTATCTTCAAAAATATCGGTTGAGGAGCCAATCTCGCCACCAGTTTGATCAAGGATGGTTCCGCCGAGGACGACGACGAAAGCATCATTACCGTTGCCGAAGAGATTAGTGCCGGAAATGCGGTTAGAAAAGTCTCCGGCACTGCCGAAAACCATATCAAACGCACTCAGGTGATCGCTATTAATAACATAGACGAACTCGTCGGTATAGGTGCCGCTGAGACTCGTAGCATCAGTGGGAGAGGTCGCTGCATTTGCGTAACGCTCCAGGGTATAACCGGATAGGTCAACCGTACCATTAATGTAAAGCTCAACGGCACGCGGCGAAGCGCTCTGGGTGCCGTCGATAATGCCGGTGATGATTACTTCCTGAGCGGTAAGCGCTAAGGCGCAGAAGATTGCAATTAATGTGAGTAATGAACGCATTTGATACGGTTAAAGCATGAGTAGAATACGAAGAGAACCTATTGTAGGCTGAAAGGGCAATGTTGATGTCTACCTCCGAAAAAGGTCATCGGGCAGTAGGGTGTACATCATGACGGTTTACCGCTTCTGCCAGTCGGTCAGCAGTGGGAAATCGCTTAAAGAGCGCAAAGGTAGCGGTTTGCCGCCTCGCCTACACCTTCCCGACGTTACCAATAAGTAAATTAACGTCAGGTTTGGACGGGGCAATAAAGTGAAGTTGATGACTTTCATGCTCTAACCTCCCGTTATCCGCAAGCCTGTAGGTCTTTTATTCTGTTAGGCGGTCATGACCGCTTAACAGAATAAATCAACCAAATACAAATGGTTGGTCCGCTTCAACAAGAAGAAACCAAGCCTCGCGGTAAAATTTGTCTTGAGTAGCTAAGCTATTGATTCAGCAAACTAGGACTTGGCGAAGCTGCTACTAACAATCAGTTCTTTGCCTCCGTGGCTGTAGTCATAAAAGCCTTCGCCTGATTTACGACCTAATTTTCCGGCGGTTACCATGTTGACGAGCAGCGGGCAGGGTTGGTGGTGTGCTCGTCCAAAACCCTCGTGCATCACCTTAAGGATGGCGAGGCAGGTATCAAGACCAATGTAATCTGCTAGCTGTAGCGGTCCCATTGGGTGAGCCATTCCCAGCTTCATAATGGTGTCGATCTCAGCAACACCTCCGACACCTTCCCACAGGGAATACATGGCCTCGTTCAGCATAGGCATCAGAATCCGGTTAGCGATAAAACCTGGGTAGTCGTTTACCTCGACGGGGACCTTGCCCAGATCGCGGCTAAGGTCCATAACCAGGGTGGTGGTGGCATCGCTCGTGGCGTAGCCACGAATGACCTCTACGAGTTTCATGACCGGAACCGGGTTCATGAAGTGCATGCCGATGACTTTGTCAGGCCGTTTGGTCGCTGCGGCAATCCTCGTGATGCTAATACTTGATGTGTTCGTAGCCAGGGGAGCTTCAGCTGGCGCTAAAGCATCGAGCTGGGTAAAAATCCGGAGCTTCAGATCAACGTTTTCTGTAGCGGCCTCAATCACCAGGTCGGCCGATCCGACGCCGGCTCCCATGTCGGTGTAAGTAGTGAGGTTTCCCAGGGCTGCATCCATAGCTTCCTGGGTAATACGCTCTTTGCGGACGATCCTGCTCAGGCTGTTGCTGATCGAAGCGATACCACGGTCCAGGGCTTCCTGATTGATATCTACAAGGCTAACATTATGGCCGCCTGCGGCAAACACCTGAGCAATGCCGGCGCCCATTTGACCGGCGCCGATTACAGAAACGTTCATCTTGGTTTTAATTTGGTTGCGGGCGAAGGTACAAAACGGCAAGAAGTCGGAAGACGTCTGCCAAGGCAATCACAAGTTCCAGGTCGGGACGCTCGGCGGAAGCTTGTTCCCTTCGCTAAGCTCCGGACAACCAACGCTCCGAGATCCACACCACTAATTAATGTGTAGCCTTGGCGGACCTTCCTGCGTTGAGGCCATGTCACCGCAAGTTTTATGTCGAAAACTATGGAGCGTCCGATTTGCTAAAGGTATACTCAGCGTAATTCAGTAGTAGCGTGTGGTTTTAGCTGATCCATTTTACTTCTTCGACGTCCATTTTCAGGGCCAGGAAACGACTTAGGACGAAGAACCAATCGCTCAGACGATTGATGTAAACAACGATGCTGGGATCGAGCTCAACCGCATCAGAGAGTTCAACTACCCGCCGCTCGGCGCGGCGGCAAACAGTGCGACAAACGTGGGCATGAGCTATTGCCGGAGCACCTCCGGGGAGGATGAAGTGGGTCATCTTGGGGAGGGCTTCGTTCATCTCATCCATGCTTTTTTCGAGGTCAGGAGCGGCATTTTCCGGCACCTGGTAAGCCTGCCCCGGGCGATCATCCGCGAGGGCAGCCCCCAGCGCAAAGAGGTGATGTTGCTGGCGCAAGAGTTGCTCCCTGATGGTACTGTCGCTTACGTGGTCACGTAAGAGGCCAACAAAGCTGTTGAGTTCATCAACGGTTCCGTAGGCTTCCACCCTTGGGTGAGCTTTGCTAAGACGTTTCCCGGAGAAAAGACCTGTTTGTCCCTTATCGCCCGTTTTGGTGTAAATTTTCATACCCCCTTAACCCTGTTGAGCGGTTGGGGTTGCGCTGAAAGGGTAATTATCCTAACCCAAAGGCCCACAATGCCACTTGCTCCGCAACTTTTCACCTGCGGCCGCGCAAAAAATAGCCACAGCAGCATCATATTTCACTTTGCGGGTCGTGGCTGTTTGCCATTACCCAAAATCATGTCCACCTTTGCAAAATGGAGAAAATGATGAACAAGAATTGGTGGAAGATTCTGGGCGTGCTACTGGTATTGTACGGCCTTAGTGTTGGTATGCTGGTGCCATTGAAGCCAAACATCATTGAAACCAGTACCCGACAGGCAACGCTCGGCGAACCGGTTACGGTGGAAGTGCTTGGCTACAATACCTCTTTTAGGGGCGCGGACGCAGGTGCATTGAAAGGATGGTTGAGAGCAAAGCCCGTAGATGATGCGAGCCAGGAATTCAGTGTAGCCGCCACTAAGGTAGAGGTGACAGATGATCGTAAGGCAAGTTTTACCTTCAATCTCCCATCCTATCTGCCGGATGTAACCGCCGAAAAGGCAACGCTGTCTATCGTTGTTCAGAATCCGGTAGATGGTTATTTCGTTGAGCCCTTCGGTGTCACAGTCCGGCAGCCAAACCCTGCAAGTTCTGCGGAGGAGGCACAAGCTGCCTGGCAAGTAAGTAATATCAAATCAGGGGACGTTACGGCAACCCCCTATGTTTCCTTCCCTTTTCGGGGACACCTTGCCGAAACAATCCGGAACACCTACTTCCACGTAAGCCTATGGTTTGCTATGATCTTCGTTTTCATTGCTGGCTGTGTTTATGCAGTGAAGTATTTACGTAGATCAGGTAAGGCCAGCACTGAGCTGCCCGGAGTGGTATCCCTGCGAGACAAAGCTGACTATTGGTCTGTCGCCTTTACCAGCGTTGGCATGCTTTTTGGTACTCTTGGACTGGCAACGGGTGCGGTATGGGCAAAATATACCTGGGGCTCTTTTTGGAGTTGGGACCCCAAACAGGTAACTACCCTGATCGCGCTACTCATCTACGCGGGCTATTTTGTCCTCCGGGCAGCTTTCCGAGATCCCGAGCAACGTGCAAGATTGAGCGCCGTGTACAACATCTTCGCCTTTGTCCTTTTGATTCCCCTGATCTACGTACTACCCAGAATGGCGAATAACTCGCTCCACCCGGGCATGGCCGGCAACCCCGCCCTCGGCGGGGAGGACCTGGACAGTACCATGAGGATGGTTTTTTACCCCATCATTATTGGCTGGACGCTTTTCGGCTTTTGGATGGCTACCGTCTCTTACCGGATTCAGGTAGTGAAAGAGCGTATCCTGGAAGAAGCCTACCGCGAAGGGTAGCTTGCTAACAAAACGCGAGGTTTGGCAACGATGCTCGGTTTCTTCTTCAATAGACTGAACGTTTATTTTTGGTTTGTTTCGTCTGTTAAGCGGTCATGACTGCATAACAGATAACTTGTTACACCGCAAACCTAAAGGACTAAAAGACCAACAAACTTGATGATGACGGGAATTAGAGCATGATCGTCAGCAACTTGCATTATTGTCTCGTCCAAACCTGACCTTATAAATGTCGCTCTGATTTAGCCGGAATTACGTCTTGCATCCGATGCTTTTTTGACAAATCCGTCTGCTTTGTGACCAGAGTTATTTCAGTTGGGGCAGGACCCTTCAGTGCGTGCTACCTTAGCAGCAAGAGGAATGATCATTAGTATGAAGCGCTATTTTTTACTCATCCAGCTTTTTCTTTTTATGGGGTTGGCCTCAGGCCAACAACCCAACCACGAGCTCATCATTCGCTGGAAAGGGGAGAAGCGTACTCAAATTGCGGGTGCCACTTTCCGTACGATTGTCCCTGCCTTAAACATTGACGTATTATCATTTAATGATGAGGTGGCCAGAGAGCGTGCACTAAAAGCGCTGCAGCGGGAGGCTCTGGTTGAGGCAGTAGAGCGAAACCAGGAGGTGGACTTCAGGATTGAACCAAACGATACACGCTACGCAGAAGAGCAGGGGAATTTGACAAGAGTTGGTTTTGACCGTGCCTGGGATCTTACGCCCGGAGGTAGAACCGTAGATGGGGAAGAGATCGTTGTTGCAGTACTCGATGCAGGCTTTGATGTTTTGCACAATGATCTGAAAGATAACCTCTGGATAAATACCGCAGATGCCCCGGGAGACGGTATTGACAACGATAATAACGGCTACATTGATGACAAACACGGATGGGATTTTATCAGTGGTCGACCTGTATTTCCACGAGACAACCACGGGACCCGGGTAATCGGAATCCTTGGCGCAAAGGGTAACAATGGCTTCGGCATTACCGGTACAAACTGGGACATCAAGATGATGCTCTTCAGTATTCTGTCGGTGGCAGATATTATTGAGGCCTATGGTTATATCCTTGCCCAGCGCCAATTGTACAATGAAACGAATGGTGCTCAGGGTGCGCTTGTTGTAGCGACCAATGCAAGTTTTGGTATTGAGGGCTCTACTTGTACCGACTATCCTGTGTGGGGACGAATGTACGATGACCTGGGTGCTGCAGGCATCCTAACGGCAGCCAGTACGGCAAACCGGAGTTGGGATGTAGACAACTTTGGAGATATGCCAACTGACTGTGCTTCAGATTACCTGATTGGCGTTGCCAATCTTGGTACGACAGACCGCTTGCATACTTCTTCCGGCTACGGCCGGGAAAGCGTAGACCTGGCAGCTCCGGGGGAAGGGAGTTTTTCAACGAGCCCTAACAACAGCTACAGTGGCTTTGCCAGCACGAGTGCTGCGGCTCCTTTTGTAACTGGGGCGATTGCTCTTCTGTACGCAACACCTTGTGAGTTCCTGATGAATACCATGAGGTCAGATCCTGCCGCGGCAGCATTGCTGATCAGGGATGCGGTGCTGAGCAGTGTTACCCCAAATGCTACGGTCGAATTTCGTACCTCTAGTGGTGGTGTGCTTGACGTTGCTGAAGCGCAACGTTTGTTGGCAGAGCAGTGTAACGCTGATACAGAGGAGGCTTTTGAGATTACCTCTATCTTTCCTAATCCTGCTAGCGCTAATGCTACTATTGTGACAAATGCTATTGTGTTTAGTGAAGGAGCCACGGTTGAATTATACGATGCGCTTGGCCGCTTGGTTAGCAAACAACAGCCGCCAAGGGTTGCTTTTGCTCCGGTGACCTTATCGCTTGACCTGACCGGCCTACCGGCCGGTTGGTATACGCTACGTCTCGAAGAACGGGATCGGGTGGCCGTCAGTCGAATCGTGGTGCGCTAAGCGAGCATTTGGCTGGAGGGGAAGTGTTCCTCTTCCGACAATTATCTACTGTTGATTTGGTAAAGTGCAACTGCGGGTGTAATCTCGCCCTATGCTAAAACTTGCCCTTGCTCAAATTGCTCCTGTCTGGCTGGATCGTGCCCGGACGCTAGACAAAATCATCAACTACGTAGAACAGGCTGCTGCCGAATCGGCGGGGTTGGTCGTATTTGGCGAAACGGTGCTGCCGGGATATCCATTTTGGTTGGACCATACTGGTGGTGCTCGGTTTAATAATGAGGTGCAGAAAGAGATTTTTGCTCATTATGCTACTGAGGCCGTTTGTCTGGAAGAAGGACATCTGGAACCTCTCTGCGCTAAGTGTAAGGAATTGTCAATTGCTTGTGTTGTAGGCATTTTGGAACGCCCGCTCGATCGCGGCGGCAGCTCTGTTTACTGTTCGTTGGTATACATTAACCAGGAAGGAACTATTGCCAATGTTCACCGGAAATTGCAACCAACCTATGAGGAGCGACTGGTATGGTCTCCGGGAGATGGGCACGGCCTCAGGGTCCAGGATTTAGCTGGCTTTAAGGTGGGAGGTTTAAACTGCTGGGAGAACTGGATGCCGCTGCCGCGGGCAGCGCTTTACGGATTGGGAGAAACCCTGCACCTGGCTATTTGGCCGGGAAATGCGCGAAATACCGAAGTCTTAACCCGCTTTTTAGCCCGGGAAGGGCGAAGCTATTGCATTTCAGTAAGCGGCTTGATGCGCCCTTCAGACATCCCGGAGGGCATTCCTCATCGGGACATAGTCCTGGACGGATTTCCCGACATGCCGGCAGACGGAGGCTCCTGTGCTGCCAACCCGGACGGAAGCTGGCTGCTCGAACCCATTGTTGGCAAAGAAGCACTCGCATTCGTAGAGTTAGACCCGAAAAAAGTGCTTAAGGAGCGTCAGAATTTTGACCCTTCCGGCCATTACAGCAGGCCCGACGTCACGCAGCTGCGCGTAAACCGGGAGCGACAGCGAACGGTGAAGTATGAAGACTAAAGTGATGCTAATTCCCTGGGGGATGGTGACTTGCGCCTTATTGTATTTTGACGGATTCTCCGTTGATCTCCATCACGTAGGCGTCGTCGTAGAGCTTTTGCACGGCGCGTAAAGTTTCCAATAGGTCAGCGCGGTTCGTATACTGAACCCGAACGCCAACCCTTGTGTAACGTCCGTCTGCCCGGGAGAAGGCTTCGTAGCCCGCTTTATTGATGCGTTGTTTGTTCTTCGTTACGTTGGCATCGCTTCCGTAAAGACCAATCGCGATATAAGCGGTATTGTAGGTACTTGCTGTAGCGGGTGGAAGGGTAGTCTTGGCGGGAGCATTAGTTGTCTCGTCCGCTACACCAGTTCTGTCAGTTGGTGAAGTAACAGCTGCTACGGTACTTCCAGCTGGTTGTTCGAAGGGAGCAGGCTCCTTGGTTTTGGACTTATCTCTGGCCTCATTTAGTCGAGGCGGCTCATCGGGGATGATGCGGTCTGCATCAACCGGTGGCTTAGGCGTTCTCGCAGGCGGTGTCTCAACTTGTAATGCAGGCGTATCGACCCGGGCTACGGGCTCATCGGCATAAAACTGGATGACTTTCTGTAGCAGGAAATATCCGGTCAGGATGATCGCGATTGTTGCCAGAAAGGCAACAACGTACCACAGGATCTGCCGAAGATCGGGGTGATTCAATACGGCAGCGAGTTTGCTTTGTTTTTTGGTTCCGCCGGAACGCCCTGCAGCACCGGAGCCTCCGGCGTAAGCGGCAGTACCAGCGACCGGCGGGGCCAGCGGATCAACTGCTCCCGGAGCAGCTTTGGCCTCCAGAGCGGCGACGCGGGTCTTTTCTGTTCGTACAATCGGCTTGAGCTGAACATCAGGTAATCCGAAGCTATCCTTGCTGAAATTCTCGCCTCCGGCAGTGAATTTAATCTCCCCGTCAAAATGCTTGAACAAGCGTCCAATTCCATCGAGCGTAACTGAGCGTCCGGCGTCGAGATTATCCCTGATGTTCTTCAGGAATTCGTCCAGCAGTTGTTTGGCCTCTGTTTCTGTGAGAACGGGGACCTCTTCCAGGCTCTGGAGAATCCTGCCATCGTCCAAGATTAGATTACTGTTGAAAATTGCCCGGTCTGAGGGAGGGCTAACTTTTCCCTCAATTGGACTAGCTACAGCTGCCTGCGGCGTAAGCCGCAATGTTCCTATACCAGGAAGGCAGACCTGGTGATCCTCCATGAGGATCTCACGAATCGTATCAGTAATTAGGGAAGACATAGGACAAATATAGAGCGAAAATACGCTCCTGAAAGCATATTGTTAGCCTAGCCTGGGGATAATTGGGGCAAACCAACTGCTAATTGAAACCTACGTGGCTTAGACTTTCCACCCAATATGGAACAGCGCGTCTCCCTGACTGACTACGGCAGCGTTCGCATGCCCGATGACAAAACCATCATGTGGGGCGAGGATGCGCTTGTCTTTCCGCTGCCCCTGCGGGTCAGCAATAAAACCGAGGGGTTCCCCCTTTCTGACGGGGAAGCCACTGCGTTTTGTCCACTGAAATAGCCCAGCTCTTCCAGCACGTATCCAGGTGCTTTGGTTGACGAAGGTGGGGGCTTTTTGTACATCTGGTGCACTGTACAACATGTCCTGTTGCTGAAGCACCCGTTGAATTCCGTTAATGCCAACATCAATGCTGTGTGCATCGTAGCGGAGATTCTCGCCGCCCTCGAAGGTGAGCACGGGCAGGTCATGGTTCTTCAGGGCGGAACGGCGTAAGGATTTAACAGGGGCACGATTAGCAACGATCAGGGGAGGCGCAAAAGCCGTTGCAACCTCCTGGGCGCGATCGTCTTCGGTATTGTACCTGATCTGGGGATAGTTGTAGGTTCCCCGTCCTCCGGTATGAAAATCGATGGCGAGATCAAGGTGAGGGAGAATATTCCGGTTCAGTCCGTTAGCAATCCTTGAGGCCAGTGAACCAGACTGTGTTCCGGGAAAACTGCGGTTAACATCCTTCCCGTCAGGAACATCACGACTGAAATTATTAAAACCGTACACATTGAGTAGGGGGATGGCAATAATGGTCCCGGCGGTAATTTTTTCAAAAATTCCATCCCGCATACATCTGCGTAGAATCTCTACCCCGTTGATCTCATCTCCGTGGACACCTGCCAGGAAGAGCACGGTGGGCCCTGGCTGGTAGGCCCGGTACACGTGTGCTGTGATCTGGACCGCATTTCCGCTGGGTAGCTGGCCTGCGATTACTTCTACGGGCCCTGATTGCCCGGGGTAAAACTCCCCGTCAGCAATTATCATCGGCTGGATGTCTTTCATCGGTTTCTAACTTTACTAATCGCGTAATCAATAATGGCCCCGGCAATGTCAATTTTAGTAGCACCTTCGATGCCCTCAAGACCCGGACTCGCATTTACCTCCATCAATAAAGGGCCTCGTTTGCTTGGAATCAGGTCGACACCAGCCACCTCGACGCCCAAAACATCTGCCGAAGTAACACATAATGCTTCGTCTTCCGCAGAAAGGGTTATGGCGTCAGCTGACGCTCCCCGATGAATGTTCGCACGAAACTCACCGGCCGAGGCTTTGCGTTCCATTGCCGCGACAACGCGGCCACCTACAACAAATGCTCTGATGTCCCTGCCGTCACTTTCCTGAATGTACTCTTGAAGAATGACACAGCCCTGTAGCCTGAGGAAGCCTTCGGCAATTCTTTCTAACTGGTATAGACTGGTAGCCAGAGCCACACCGATGCCATGGGTACTTTCCAGCAGCTTGATCACCACCGGGAAGTTTCCCATTTTTAGTGCTGCCTTTCTCACTTCCTGTAAGGTGAAACACAGAATAGTGTCCGGGATAGGTAAGCCATTGGCAGCCAGTACTTGTAAGGATGCCATCTTATCCCTGGCAAGTAGCAGCCCCTCAGCGCTCATGGTCGAGGGGACGCCAAGTACATCCAGCTGGCGGATAATGGCAGCACCTCGCTGGGTAATGTTTGCACCAATTCTGGGGATAACAACGTGGGGGAGCTTAAGTGGACTACCCTGATATAGCAGGCTGGTGCCTTGCTGCGAAAGAGAAGGACTGCAAAGCCCGTGATCGATCACTTCAGTCCAATGGTTTCTGGCTTTTCCAGCCTCGACCAATCTTGCAGTACTGTAAAGGAAAGGGCCCCGGGAGAATATGAAAATGCGCATACGCAATGGCTCGATTGCGGTAAAGATGGGAAAAAGCCCGCGATTGAGCCGGATTGACGCCAGGACTGACACCATTCCGACTCTGAGCTCGCAACATTAAATGACCACTGCTACCTCCTGATGCATCGTCCCGCCTGTTTTACAGACCTATTTCTGTCTATAGTTATTTCGTTTTGGGATGCCTGATTTGCTAAAAACGGAGTTAGTTTCGTCCGTTGATTACCACTTGACCGGGTTGTCCAATGAATATTTCAGTGGGACTACAATTAAATGAGGGTTAAGCGAATGTTTCTGTAATATTGTCGGTCTAAACTGCAGAACGATGGTTTTTCGTTGTTGTGATCGCTATCGTTAGCTACCTGTCATTCGTTACAATTTGAATTATGTTTAACCTTGAATGGTTGAATTACAACCCCGAGACACCGTCCTTTTACGTTGTCATGTTGAGTACGCTTTTTGCGTTTTTCCTATCCTCGGTAATCGCAATAACTTACGAGTTCACAACGCAGTCCATTTACCGGAGAGCACATTACCTGCAGGCCATCATCCTGATCGGAGTTGTGGCCGCAATGGTGATGCAAGCCATTGGTGATAGCCTGGCCAGAGGCTTGGGCATCATTGGTGCTTTATCCATCATTCGCTTCCGGACCGTGTTGGATGACCCGCGGAACATCACTTTCATGTTTGCTTCGCTTGGGGCAGGAATCGCAACAGGGGTGCTGGGTTTCGGAGTAGCCTTTACCGGAACTTTTGTCTTTTGCCTGGGGGCTCTGATTCTGCGCTTTTCACCCCTTAGTAACAATAATGAGCTGATCGGGGAGATAAAGCTGCAGGTTCCAAAAAACGATGCTACCCAGCAGGTGATTGAAAATCACCTGTCGAAAGAGTGCCGGGACTATGAACTGGAACAAATCCGCTTTCTTAATCCTAAGCGGGTAAAGTCTTATACCGACGAAGGCGTGCCGGTTGTAGAAGAGTTTAATCGTGATAACCTGCAAGAATATACTTACCTCATTAAGCTTAACCGCAGGGGCTCTATCAGTGATCTTGCCAGTACGCTGGAAGAAATCCCCGGACTTGAGAACCTCCGCCTGAACTTCCGTAAACGCCCCACTAAACTCTAAAAGGACATGAGGATCAACCTGTTTTATCCCTTCGTGGTGATGGTGGGTATTGCCCTGTATTTCTTGCTGCAACCACCGGAACAAACCGAACTAAACTTCTTCGGCTTTGCCGAGAGCAATGAGACTGCTGTAAATTATAACTATCCCGTCGTTGTTGACCGCTTGTTGGTGCAACCTGGTGAATCTGTTAAAAAAGGACAACCATTACTAGAAGTGAGTCGACGCAAATCGAAAGAGGTGCTTGCCGACCAGGAATACCGGATTGCAGAATTGAGAGCAGAACAACAGCTGTGGCTACAGCGTAAGCGTGAGGAGTTACGGAGCCTTGGCGCCAAGGCAAGTGACCGACAAGCAGTACTTCAGGCCCGGCTTCAGGACCTGGAAGAAGAGTTGGCTTACAAAAAGTCTCTGGCTACAGGGTTGACGACTTTACAGCCCTCAGCCGCAGATTACCAGCCGCTGGAAAACCGGATTAACCAACTCAGGGATGAGTTGCAGCGTGAAGCTGCGGCAGCCGAGGCTGAGACGGAGAGTTTGCAGCGGGAGATCAACCTGGGGGGTAATCCTTACAGGGAGCAAATCAAGCGCCTGGAAGCAGAAATGGCCTTTGACCAAAGCCAACAGGTGATCCCCTTACAAGTGCCTGCGCCAGCAGATGGCCTGATTGGCAACATCAATGTAAGGGAGCAGGAGCACGTACAGTCTTACACAACTTTGCTGACCTTTTATGCCCCGCATTCAGACATTGTTCGCGGTTTCGTACACGAAGACCTAACGATGAAAGTAGAGGTGGGAGATTCCCTTGAGGTGTACTCCCTGAAAATTCCTGGGATGTCCTACACTGGTGTGGTAACGGGGCTTGGTTCCCGTATCGTAGAGACACCGACACGGCTACGTAAGCTGCCGGAATTCAAAACCTACGGGCGGGAGGTCATCCTTGCTATTCCGGAGACGAATGGTTTTTTACAGAAGGAGAAAGTTGGACTACGAAGTAAGGAGTAATGGTAGGACTTAACAGATTTTGGGGCTCGGCAGCAGGTGCAAGGTGGCGGACGAAGAGCAGGGTAGTGGCCCTAGTCTGTCTAGCTACCCTTTGCTTAATATTCTTCCCTGGCACCAGCGTCAGCGCCCAAAAAATGACTGTGGGTGAATTTTTTGCGTACGGTACGGCTACGGGCGCGACGACTACACAAAACAATCAACAGTTTCGGGCTCCCTGGCTTGACAATACAGAGTTGCGGACCGAGACACGTGATTTTGATTTCGGTCAACAGCGTTACACCCTCCGCCTTTCGCCCAGTACGCCTGGCATCGTCCGGGCCCAGACGTCTTTGTTTAAGACCCGGGAAAGTCGGCCCGACTTCGTCGGTCAGGAAATCGCCTGTGAACAACTGCGAGAACGGCACGAGGATTGGTTAGACCTCTACCTGATTGCCGAAGAACTGCAACTGCTTGCCGCACTGGACAGTGTTTTGGCAGATCGAACGACCGTCCTGAACCGGCAGTCGGCAAGCCTGGATTTTGATTGGCGGGATTTATTGGAACTTAAAGAAGAAAGGACAGAGTTGTCGCTCCGCGAAAAGACCCTGGTGGAACGGCGTAAATTACTCCTGCAGCCTTACGGTTTCGCGGCTACGGACTTTGACTTTAGTGCTTTTCCTACCATCGCAGAACTGCCGCTCGAGGGGGCCAATACGCTGGTTGCCGATGATCCGGAAACAGCATATAAACTGGAATTGGCTGCCCAGGAGATGGCCCTCGAACAGGCTGAAAAGCGGCAGTACCTTGACTTTATCCAGGCAGAATACCGGGGCCCGCACACTAATCCGTTTGAAGAGCGGTTCGCCATCGGACTTGGCTTTCGTTTGCCCGGCAATGGTAACCGAAAACTGAAAATCCGGGAACTGGAGTTGGAGCAGCAAGACTTGCGCCGAAAGCAGGTTATGGATCGGACCACCGACCAGGAACAATATGACGGGCGACTTGCCGCTATTCGTAGTGCGCGTGACCTACATGGAGAAATGCTGCGACTGTTTACAGAGGAAGCTGACGAAATGGATCAGATCAGCGCTTACCTTACCCGGCGCGAAGGTTTCAATCCTTTACCTCTGTTGGATATCAAGAGCCGTGCCCTGAAAAACAAACTGCGCTTACTGAACAGCACCCAGGAAGTACTGGAGCGCTACCTGGAGCTGGAAGAGGATAAACTTTGTTCGCGTCCTGAAACCATTCTCTGGCAGCGTTAGCGTTTGCGCTTTAGAGAATTTATGTACCGTAATTTGACTATTTCCAGCAGTTGGTTGTTGGTACTGACCGAAGGATACTTTTGTACCTTCGCAGCCGAATTCATACCCTGAAGAACATGGCCGGTAGTAGCTACGGAAAACAATTTCGGATAACCACATTTGGAGAGAGTCATGGCGTCGGTCTTGGCGTCATTGTTGACGGATGCCCGGCGGGCATCGACTTTGATCTTGACTTTATCCAGGGAGAGCTTGCCCGGCGTAAACCTGGCCAAAGCAGGATTGTCACCCAGCGCAAGGAAGAAGACGGTGTGCAGGTTCTTTCTGGCGTTTTTGAGGGCAAGACCACCGGTACACCTATTGGCATGGTGATCTACAACAAAGACCAACGCAGCCGTGATTACGGACATATTTTTGATAAGTTCCGACCAAGCCACGCTGATTACACCTTTCACGCCAAATACGGAATGCGGGACTACCGTGGTGGTGGTCGCTCGAGTGCCCGGGAGACGGCCGCCCGGGTGGCAGCGGGAGCAGTCGCACAATTGCTGCTACGGCACCATGGCGTATCCATTAAATCCTACGTATCCCAGGTAGGACACATCATCCTGGATAAGCCTTATCAGGAGTTGGACCTCTCACAGATTGAGGAAAATGACGTTCGTTGCCCTGATGCAGCTACTGCTGAGGTGATGGAAAAGGAGATACTCGCTGTGCGGAAGGCAGGGGATACAATTGGCGGCGTAGTCAGTTGTGTTATCCAGGGCGTTCCTGCCGGATGGGGCGAACCCGTTTTTGACAAGCTTCATGCAGAGTTAGGAAAAGCTATTCTGAGTATCAACGCTTGCAAAGGCTTTGAGTATGGTTCTGGTTTCGGTGGGGTAGTGCTGCGCGGTAGCCAGCACAACGATGCCTTCTATACCGACGAAGAAGGGAACGTGCGCACCCAGACCAATCGAAGTGGTGGGGTTCAGGGTGGCATCAGTAACGGGGAGGATATTTACTTCCGGGCGGCATTTAAATCGGTGGCAACGATCATTCAGGATCAGGAATCTGTCAACGAAGCAGGTGAAACGGTTACCGTTTCGGGTAAAGGACGCCATGACCCTTGTGTGCTGCCACGCGCCATCGCCATCGTTGATAATATGGCGGCACTCGTGCTGGCCGATATGATGCTGAGAAGCAGAGGCGACCGGCTGTAGTTTTCGTAAGAATTACTAGAGCGAAAGACGAAGGAATACTACGTTAGTCTAAACTAAGGCCTGCAGCGTCTAACTTAAACCTCAGGCCAGAGCCCTTCGCCCGGAATCTGCAGCGCCTAACTTAAACCTCAGGCCAGAGCCCTTCGCCCGGAATCTGTAGGGTCTAACTTAAACCTCGGGCCGGAGCTCCTCTCCCGGAATCTGTAGGATCTAACTTAAACTTCGGGCCGGAACCTCTTGCCAGGAATCCGTAGGGTTTAACTTAGACCTCGGGCCGGAGCCTTTCGCCCGCAATCCGTAGGGTCTAATTTAAACCTCGGGCCGGAGCCCCTCGCCCGGAAGCCCTCGATACTAACCTCCAGCACCCAGCTCTTTCGCCCGCTCAAGGGCAGCTCGGGCGCCGCGCTTGATGTCCTCAAAAACGCTGGTGTCTGCAAATGTCTGCATAGCAGCTTCGGTAGTTCCTCCCTTTGAGGAAACACGTGCTATCCATTCTTCGCAGGTCGCATCATTTTTCATCTGTAGTTCAACGGCTCCCCGGAAGGTTTGTGCCACCAGTAACTCGGCTTGACTGGCATTAAAGCCCATTTCACGGGCAGCTTCGATCATGGCTTGCATGAAATACAGCACATAGGCGGGACCGCTTCCAGAAATGGCAGTCGTGGCATCAATGGCTTCCTCCTGGGCTACATAAATGGCTTTCCCCGTGGTATTCAGTAGGTTTTGTACTAATACGAGCTCAATTCTGGTAACGGCCTCGCTGGCGGTATAACTGGTCATGCCAAGTCCGATTTGTGCAGGCAGGTTGGGCATCGCCCGAATTACCTTCTCCACGCCAAGCCCATTCTGAATTGCTTTAATGGTTACTCCCGCCATGATGGACAAATAGACCTGTTGAGGATCGGTTGCCGGACGCAATTTGGCAAACAAGGAAGCACTATCCTGAGGCTTGACGGCAAGAATGATCAAATCTGCAATACTGAGACAGGCCTCAGGATCAGTAAAAACGACGCCGATATTCTCCTGGCGTAATCGCTCGGCTTGTTCCGTACTGCGCTCAAGTACCATCAGGTCATCCGGCTGTACAAGGTGGGCACGTAGTAAGCTGCGGGCATAAGTCTTTCCCATATTGCCGCCTCCAATGATCAATATTTTCATAGTCGTCAGGTGGTTTATCAATTCAGAACAAAGGTACTTGCAGGAAGCCCGAAAGTCTGCATCCAATTATTCGTGGATATCCAAACGCAAAAGTGAAATGGTAGACATATTGTTATTAGATGCGGTCTTTTGTACTTTTGATTCAACAATATTGGCTATCAGGTATTTAAGTTTCAAACCCAATCTTACTCCCGGTTACTACTATGCGTCCCATTGAAGAAGCAATCCAACAGAAACGATTTAGCTCTGCTAACCATCGTGCACAGGTAAACATCATTTATACTGCTTCCTGGCTTAACCAGGAGACAGCTCAGGCACTTAAGCCCTTTGGATTGAGCCTCCAGCAGTTCAACATCCTGCGCATTCTGCGTGGGCGCGGAGACCAGCCGTCAACCATTAAGCTATTGACGGAACGGATGCTAGATAAAATGAGTAATGCCAGCAGGCTGGTGGATAAGCTTAAGGACAAAGGGTACGTAGAGCGCAAAGAATGCTTGTCTGACCGGCGGCGTGTAGACATCCTGATCACCGATAAAGGACTTAAGGTGATCGGTGATGCCAGCGATGAGGTTGACCGGATCAGAGAAAAATATTTTCAAAACCTGACCGATGAGGAGGCCGACAATTTATCCAACTTACTGGATAAGCTAAGGCAAAACTAGTTCAACCTGATTTGAAGTAGAATTGGTAATGAAACTCAACGGGTAGGATTAAGTCAGCCTCTGTTCGACCAGGCTGTTGAACAACCAATCATTAAACGAGCGCGTAGCCTACCGGAAGCTAAAATGAAGCAAGGAAGGATGCTTCTGGCCAGTTAATATTATTTGTAAGTTCCGCAAATTACCTGCGAACAGAATGGAAGTTTGGTACTCTTACTCTAATTAAGCAGCTTAGACTTGACATGCTCAATTTAGGATGTTCCAAACTCGGCTAGCGTTCTACGTTGGTAATTCATGGACTAAGTAAAATAGCAGAGCCCACAGGTATTACTTTACTCAGGTTCTCGTATCTTGTAATCCGAACAGTATTGATAGATTCAAGCCATATTTAAGGCTTTAAACTGAAAGTCTTGATGACTGCAGCTTCACCCGAAATCGAATGACTATGCGTTTTTTGATTACCTGTTTTCTCCTGGTAGTACTTTTACCCTCAAGGGCCCAGCATTCCTCCGGACTTCAAATTAGTAACGATGGATCACACATAGAGACTAAGGGGGGAACGCCATTTTTTTACTTGGGAGATACCGCCTGGGAGTTGTTCCATCGCTGTACCGAAAATGAAATAAGGGCTTACCTCACCGACAGGGCTGGAAAGGGATTTAATGTTGTTCAGTGTGTTGTTCTGGCTGAGTTGGAAGGCCTGACTGTACCGAATACTAACGGAGATTTACCACTTGTAGACCTAGACGTCCGTCGTCCAAACGAGGCTTACTTCCA
>CAZTTF010000216.1:0-6966 GCA_964616365.1 uncultured Lewinella sp.
CAGTCGCCGATCTGCCAGCCCAGAAACTCCTCCGGAGTTGTGATGGCAGGGTTGTAGTCAAGGTCAGGTAAGTAGTAGGTCAGGGGGCGATCTTCCTCGCTGTTGCTGGTTTGTGCGGCCACTTGGGCGGGGACGCAGGTGCAGAGCAAGAGGAAGAAGGCAATGATTGGCTTATGCACGATTGGGGTGTTGTTTTGGTTCTGCGCGGAAGATACAATGCTTTTTCCTTGGCTTCCCAATCCAACATGTTGCACCCGCGGCCGCGCCCTGATATCAATCCCTGAGATGGTTATATCTTGTGCTCAGTACATTATGCTTTAACATTTAACGAACCAGAAGTTCAGTAGTGTTGATTAAAACCGGGAGGTGCCATCCCTTTGTTCATGAAGCATCTTATCGTTATTGGAGGCCCTACAGCTGTTGGTAAAACAACACTGTCCATCGAAGTTGCCCAACACTTCAACACTGAGATCATCAGTGGAGATAGTCGCCAGTTTTACCGGGAAATGGCCATCGGTACTGCCCGACCTGAAGCCGACGAATTGGCGGCCGCCAAACACCATTTTATTGCCGACCGTAGTGTACACGCACCGCTCTTTGCCGGACGTTTTGCCGCTGAAGCAATGAAGCGCTTGGAGGTTATCTTTAGTAACGCCGACATTGCCGTGCTGGTCGGCGGAAGCGGCTTATACCTGCGGGCACTGTGCGAGGGGTTGGATGAATTTCCTACTATTACGGAAGTAGCACTTGCCCGTGTGCAGCGCATTGCAGCCGAGCAGGGACTTGCCGGATTGCAGCAAGCGTTGGCTATTGCGGATCCGCAATATTTCAGCACCGTAGACCAACAAAACTCCCGCCGTTTGGAGCGGGCGCTTCAGGTCTCCTATTCTGCCGGGAAACCTTATTCAAGCTTCCTGGGTAACCGGCCCCGACGTCCCTTCCACAGCCACTATTTCCGCCTCACCAGACCCCGTCCCGAGCTCTACGATCGAATCAATCGCCGCGTTGACATGATGGTGACCGCCGGCCTGGAAGCGGAAGCAAAAAGCCTTTATCCCTTCAATAGCCTTCCGGCCCTGCAAACAGTGGGGTACCAGGAGTGGTGGCCATACTTTGCCGGCGAGTACGGTCAGGATCGTGCCGTGGAACTTATTAAACAGAATAGCCGCCGCTACGCCAAGCGCCAGGAAACTTGGTTTCGAAAAGGTGAAGTCTACCAACCAGTTACCACATTATCGGAAGTGGTGGCCGCTGTGGCGCCGTTTTTATAGTCCGGCGTAGTCCTTTAGGTAGCCAAATGCAGGCCCTAATGCTCCATTAACGGTTACACTTGCACGGGTAAGAATCTCGGAGTGCTCTTTAGCGAATTCGGGAAGAATAACCTCCGTGAAAACGTCGCCGAAGGCGGCGCTGGCATCTCTTGGTAGTTCACTGGGTAAATTGTCGATTGACATTACATCAACCATCTCCTTTCCAAATGGGTCGGTAGCTAGCTGGGTAATCGGATCGTACCCGAAAACAGGGTCCGCAATCGTAGAGGCATACAAGGTGGAAGGAACACTTGCTGCTGGAGCGATGTCACAAGTGACATCACCAATCACCTGAATGTTGAAGTTGGGTCCGGCCATCTCTTCCGCGGTAAAAAAGGCTGGTGCTTTCCCGTCCCAGTAAATACCGTTGACGAAAATATCTGCAACCTTGGCATAAGGGGCAAAAGCGGATTCGTAAGCTTCGCCATTGGCGTAGAAGTGCTTTTTGTCAAAGGCAATACCTTCGGCGTGGCGGGCATAGTCTTGTACGTGGAGCTGGGTAAATACGGCCTGTCCTTTCCCGGAGAGGAAGTCCTCCGGACTGAGTTTTTCCAATCCGATGTCTGCTAGTACCTGTGCTGCACCCTGACCGACTCTGCCGGTTCCAGTGAGCACTACGCGCATAGGGGGAAGCTCTAGGGAAGCATAGACTTCTTTGGCTGCCGCATAATCGTAAAGGTCCTTAAGCCTGGGAAATTCGAACGCGCCGGTTCGCTGGGCATAGGTCCAGATAGAATTATGTGCGCCAACCATGCCTGCCCAGTAGCCGAAGGCTATCAGCCGTTTTCCGGCATCGTTGGTCAGGTATTCGTAATCAATATGGGTAATGCCTTTTTCCAAAAAGGCACGCATCAATTTCTGATTATAGGGCTGTTCCTTGGCCACGTGGGCAAAGAAGCAGTAGGTCTTATTAGGGATTAACTGATCGACAGGTACCTCCTTGATGCCCAGGAGGAGCTCGCGGTCAGAGATATCTTCCACTAAAGGAATCTCCAACTCAGCGTATTCGTGGTCCTTGAAAGTACGTCCGTTACTTGGCTGTACTACGATGTCTATGCCTCGACTCCGCAGTGCTGCTACCTGTTTGGGGGTTAGGGGAACGCGGGCGTCGGGGGGGACTTTACCTTCACGAATGACAGCAATAGTGGGGTAGGGCATAATGTGTATCTTATTTGGTGAGTGGTGGGGCAAGCGCGTCATAACACAGGTCACCCTGCGCTGGTGCAATTATACGGGCTATCAGGTTGATACTTTATACTTCTGGTGGGACTTTTGCCTTAGGCACAGGAATTCCGCGCTTACCTGATAACCAGCCTCGGCCCAGCCAAAGGCTGTCCGGGAAAAACGATTGTTGCAGCCAGTGAATAAGTATGCCGATCAGTAGGCCGAGGAACGCACCTGCGGTAACATCCCGTAAAAAATGGTAGAGCAGGTACATTCTACTCAAAGCAACCAATAAGGCGATGAAGAGACAAAGGAGGTGTACTGCGTACTGCCGTTGCCGGGCATTAAAGGCTAGAAAGCCGTAGAGCGCGAAGGCAGAAGTTGCGTGCCCACTGGGGAAGCTACTGGTCTCAGACCAGTTGCGATAGTTTTCCTCAAAGTGCTGCAGGGAGTGCCAAACGGACTCCTGGTTGTCAAATAACCACCGCATTGGGCGCGGTTGAGAAAAGAAGTATTTTAGCAGCGCCGATACCACGCCGGCCGTAGTGCCGGCAACAACCGCAAAGATCCCCTTCCGGTAGCTGAAGGCTGTGACTATAATCAGGATGGCCAGATAGGCTACCGGTTCGGCAAAACGTGTCGTGATCTTAAAGAAAACGTCCCAAAAAGGACTGCGGAATTTATTAATGCTCACCAGTGCCACGCCCTGGTTGTTGTTCAGCATGTAGATGCCGTTGAACACAATGAATAGTAGTGTTCCGTAGATATATATCCAGTTTCTCCGCAGGAATCCCGGACCTTTGTTAATGACACGTGCTGGCCTGGCTAACATGGTCGCAAGGTAAGTTAAACATTGCTTTTACGCTAAGGCAGAATTGTCCTGTTAGAGGCATTCAACCGTGTTACGCTGTTATGCTTTCTATTTCTTCGGGAAAAGGCGACGCACAGCAGCTGATACTTTACCGAAGACTCGGGAGATACCTTCCACGCTAATGATCTTTCCATCATTCATAGCAGTACGGGTGATCCAGAGGCTCACCGGGAAGAGTATGATGCAGGGAAGCCAACCTGCAAAAGTGCCGTTAACCACAAAACTTTCGGCCAGCTTTCGGCAGAAGATGGTCAGGATGATGAAAATCACGAAGAAGATGATACTGACCAGAATAGGATACCCAAATCCTCCCTTTCTAACGATAGCTCCCATGGGGGCTCCGATAAAGATGAAGATGATGCAGACCAGCGCCATGCTGTATTTCATGTGCAAGTCATAAACGTGTTTGACTCGGCTTTCCTCAATGCCCGGCAGAATCCGCTGTGCGGACTGGGCCTGACTGGTGATAGAACGACTGGCGGAGCGCGCCCGGTTTATTACCCGGGTAAAGGCTGTCTTGTCAAGACTGTCCAGAAGACTTCCAACCCCGTTCCATGCCTCAGAAGCACTCACCAAAGGGTGTAGTCTGGCGTTTTTCAGGGCCCTTTTGTGACGGTCACTTATCCCTGTCTGGACCATGTTTTTCCCCAGGTCATTTTTTCCGTTGATTTTGGTGGGGGGCTTAACGGTATTGTCGATCCGAACAATCTTGCTCGGGGCATCGGTCGGCCTTCATCTAGATGGTTTTGCAGGAACGTATTCTACATTTTCTGGATTACTATCTCGCGTCTTGGTTACGCCTACTGCGGCTGTACCATTTCTGTTGACAACATCCTTAATGCTACTTCGAACATTCGAAGTGTCTGCTCCGGGCTCCTTGAACTTTGGGGCGAATTCCGGTTTGTGTACCACTGTGTCACGGGCAATAAGCGGTAAATAGCTCGTGATGTGATTGCTGATGGTCTGCTTACGAATCTTGATATCAGTATCAATAGAGTCAATCGCAATCGCCAGCTGCCAGGTAGCCAGCATACTGCGGTTAGTCTTGAACAACTCAACAGCGGTTTCGCCAAGAAGGAATTCACTGAGATCCCATACTTTGGTGTACGAGGCAAATGAAGTTCGGGCAAAGGGCAGGGCAGACCTGCTCTTACTGTTCTGTTTTTTCTCCGAATACTGTACGCCATCATAGAGCTTCATTACAAATGCTCTACCGTCGTCATCAGTGTACATCTCGCCTTCTTTGGCGATGATCTGTCCTAGGTCACCCGTGCTGGCACGAGTATGGTCGTAGATGAGCACGTCACTGATGTCCCTGCCGTTCTCATCAATGTCACCCAGCCTGATGGAAAATTGATTGAAGTCTTCATTGAAGACTCCTGGCTCCATGTTGAGTGTGGGCTTTTTCTGTTGGATATCGTACATCCGGGAGCCAAATTGAAGGTTGGCGGCCGGGATAACGTAGTCCGCACAGGCAAAGCTGATTAAGGCACCACCTACTCCAAAAATGATCAGTAGACGCATTACGCGCAAGAGGCTTACACCGGCGGACTTGAAGCTTGAGAGCTCGTAGTGTTCGGCCATGCCTCCGAGAACCATTACTGAAGAGATCAGCAATGCCAACGGCATTGCCAGCGGGACAAGGCCCACACACTTGTAGGCCATCAATTCAATAACGGTGAAAAAACCCAAGCCTTTACCGGCGATGTCATCAATATAAACCCACAGTACCTGCATCATCAGGGCAAACACCGAGATGGCGAAGGTCACCATAAAGGGACCTACGAAGGATTTAGCCATTAGTTTATCCAGCCGACGTAGCAAGGAAGTTGATTTTATGCCAAGGCGATCATTGCCAAGCGCAAAAGTACAACACACAAACTGCTAAGTTTCGTGGCTTCTGTCCCCGTTAAGACTTTCTTAAAGCTTGACGTACCTCGCGAAACTCTTCATCTGTGGGAATGGTGTCCTCTGATTGTAGATTGTCAAGTATAGCTTCCGCTTCTTCTGGTGTCATGTCTTCAGTACGGTGGTTATCAATGCCTGTCCGACTTATGTTGTAGTTGCTGTCATTAATGATATACTGACGAGGTCCCTTTAATTCCTGGCGACGCTTTTTTGCCGTACGGCCAATACGAAGCCAATAAAAATAACAGACCAGTAGAACAATGACAGCGCCTAAAACCCAGTAGATATCATTTGAGAGTTCATTAGTAGCTTGAAGAAATAAATGCATAGACTTTTCTCCCGTAACGTAGGATTAGACCGCATTGTGCGGTGCCCCTTAGTTTCACACGTTCAACTTCTTGAACGAAATTGACTTGAGTGCTGACGGTTTTGTGGCTGGAAAGGCTGAAAAAAGGAGTTTTGCTGTGGCTGCCACGAAGTAGTATTGCGGCGAAATGATGATTTCCGCAAAGTATTCAGACGCAAAGAGATACCACAGATCAGTAATAATATTTATGCTATACCTAACTAACTGTGTGCGAGCTTTACTAATGTAAAGTATTCAGGTCATGCAGTTAGTCAGGATGCCCTGTAAATGGGCCTTCCGATTACCTGTGTCGCTACAGAAGAGTAGCTAGAAGTTGTAACTATCGTGGCAATTGCTATAAAAGGCTCCACAGACAATATTACCTTTGTGCTTATTCAAATACCCAAAATTTTCGCCTCATGGCAACTACAGTTTCCCCACTTTCTTCGCGTGTTCAAAAAATGAAAGAGTCGGCAACGCTCCGGATGGCTCAGTTAGGCCGGGAAGTCAGTGCCCAGGGACACGATGTGATCAGCCTTAGTCTTGGGGAGCCTGATTTTGATACTCCGGAACACATCAAGGATGCCGCAAAGCGGGCGTTGGATGCTGGGCGCACCAAATACACGCCCGTCCCGGGAATCATGGAACTGCGGGAAGCGATCTCCGCCAAATTCACACGCGAAAACGGCCTGGATTACCCACCTGCTCAGATCGTTGTCAGTACCGGTGCCAAGCAGTCTATCGCAAACGTTGCGTTGGCCTTACTGGACGAAGGCGATGAAGTTGTGATCCTCGCACCGTACTGGGTAAGTTATTCTGCTATCGTAAAAGTCGCCGGCGGAGTCCCCATTGAAGTGGGAGCAGGTATCGATGAAGATTACAAAGTTAGTGCCGAGGCAATTGAAGCAGCCATTACTGATCGTACTAAGTTCATTTTGTTTTCTTCACCCTGTAACCCTACGGGTTCAGTCTACACAGCGAATGAACTTGGAGCCATCGCAAAAATGCTGGCAAAATACCCCAATGTATACGTTGTATCCGATGAGATATATGAGCACATCAACTTTACCGGAAAGCATGCTTCCATTGGTACTTTTCCTGAGGTGAAAGATCGTACAATCACCGTCAACGGTTTTTCCAAAGGTTTCGCAATGACTGGGTGGCGCCTGGGGTATATCGGAGCACCTTTGGCAATTGCCAAAGCTTGTTCCAAACTGCAAGGACAAAATACCTCCGGAGCAAATAGTATTGCGCAGTGGGCCGGAACGGAAGCGCTGAACACCAGCCTCCAGCCGAGTATGGACATGAAAGCCGCTTTTGAAAAGCGGCGCGAGCTAATGATCGAGGGCCTCGCCAGTATCGAGGGC
>CAZTTF010000217.1:0-2824 GCA_964616365.1 uncultured Lewinella sp.
CGTCGAGTGTCGTAAATTGTCGAAGGCCGTTGAGGTAGCGAATCAGGGACATGCAGGCTCAAACGCATATAGACCTAGGATGTGGACGGGGGCTTAGCTTAATGGTCATGAACACAGCGCCACCGTCAACCGGCTAAGGCCGGCTGCGTTGGCGCATCCGTTGGCCACCATTTGAAAAAACCGTAATCTGTGTTAAACACCAAGTAATTTGTATTGAATTTCTAGTAGATTGTTTTTGAACTTTGTGTGAACAAAATTTAAAAAGATGCAAGGAAAAAACATTCTACTAACAGGAGTGACAGGTTTTCTCGGTTCACACACCACAATCGAACTTCTTAACAGAGGTTACCAAGTAAGAGGTACACTTAGAGACCAAAACAAGCAACATCACATTAAAGAAGTTATTGGTAAGCACAGCAATAAGACTGAAAACCTTTCTTTCTATCAGATTGACCTGCTGGATTCTTATAAGGATTGGAAAAAAGCGATGGAAAGTATTGATGCAATCATTCATATTGCATCACCATTTCCGACCAGTTTACCCAAAAACGAAGACGACCTTATCATTCCTGCAAAGAAAGGAACGCTAAATATTCTTAAAGCCGCAACAGAATTAGAGATTCCGAAAGTCATAATGACTTCTTCTTCTGGGGCTGTGGTTTATGGGAACAAGAAAAACGCTACTTTTTCTGAAAAAGATTGGACTAATGTTCAAAACAAAAATGATACGACACCTTATTTTAGGAGCAAGACAATTGCAGAAAAAGAGGCTTGGAATTTCGTGAAAAAAACGCCAGGTGCACCTGAACTTGTTACCATTCTTCCTGGAGCTATTCTTGGACCAATAATCGACAAAAATGATTTTGGTACGTCTGCCAACCTTGTCAAAAAAATGATGGACGGCAGTATGCCTGCAATGCCAAAAATTGGTTTTGAGACTGTTGATGTACGCTCAGTTGCTGATGCTCACATCAAAGCACTTGAAAATCCAAAAGCAAACGGTAACAGATATTTATGTGCCAATGGCTACTTGGCTTTCAAGGATATTGCTGACATTCTTAGAAAAGAATATCCTAATAAGAAAATACCGTCCAAAGAGTTGCCCAATTTCTTAGTAAAGTTATTCAGCGTATTTGATAAGGATACTAAGCCTATTCTGAACGATTTAAACTCTAGAAGACTACTTGACACTTCAAATATTTTAAAAGAATTGGATTGGAAACCAATATCACTTGAGCAGTCCGTAAAGGATACTGCACAGAGCTTACTAAACTTAAACTTTGTAAAATGAAAGCATTGAACTTTACATCAAAAGTAGACTTAGCAAGCTTGGTTCTACGAATTTTTGTAGGTGGTATGTTTTTGGTTCACGGATTAGGAAAACCATTTGTGGTAGGTATGGAACCAGTCATTCAAAATTTTTTAAAACAGGGATTTCCAGTTTGGACAGCATATGCTTCAACTGTTGTAGAGATTTTAGGAGGTGTGATGCTCATTTCAGGATTTTACGCTCGATTGGCTTCTATGGCTCTCATTCCAATCACGTTTGGTATATTGTTATACCATTTTCCATATGGTTGGGTTTTTCACAATACTGGAGGTGGATGGGAATATCCCCAACTCATTTTAGTGGCCTTGATAGCAATATTTCTACTTGGAACTGGTAAATATGGACTGAAAAAATCAAAATGAAAGAAATAACACACATTCAATCTATTCATCAACTGCACCAGTATGCAGGATTGGAACCACCCAAACATCCATTGTTCAGCATTCACCGTCTTGAAGATATTAAACTAATAAACAGTCAATTTCCAGAGCGATTGACTTACGATTTTTTTAGTATTGGACTGAAGAAGGACTTGGAAGGGTTTGTGAAGTACGGCAGGAAGAATTATGACTTCCACGAAGGTGCATTAGGTTTTACAGCGCCATATCAAGTAATGGAGTTCAATTCTGATTTATTGAATAATGCGACAGGCTGGATTTTCTTTTTCCAGAAAGAATTTTTGAATGAATCTATTCTAAAAGACAAAATTGACCAATTCGGTTTTTTCAACTACCAGACAAATGAAGGTTTGCATCTTTCGAAAAGCGAAGAAGAATCCGTCAAGATTATTTTTAACAATATCAAGACTGAGTATGACCAACCCATAGACTCGCTCAGTAAACAAGTCGTTATATCTAACCTAGAGCTTTTACTTACCTATTCTTACAGGTATTACAAAAGGCAGTTCATAACAAGAAATGAAGTTGATACAAGTATTCTCTCGAAGTTTAAGCAGTTGCTCAAAACCTATTTTGAACAGGCAGAAAATAGTGGATTACCAACGGTAGAGTTAATGGCTAATAAGTTACACCTTTCCGCAAATTATTTGAGCGATTATCTAAAGACCACTACAGGGAGGTCTGCTCTCGACCATATACACGATAAAATCATTGAGACTGCTAAAAGTGATTTATTGGCATCGGAAAAATCCATATCAGAAATCGCTTTCCAACTTGGGTTTGAATATCCTCATTACTTTAGCCGACTTTTCAAGAAAAAAACAGGTTTGACACCATCTGAATATAGAACTAAATTAGAATAAAAACGGTGGCTAACAAAGTGTCAACATCATTAAGCTAGGGAGTATTGCATAAACTGTGTCACTAATTATTCCCAAGATTAAAGAATTAAGAGAATAGTTTTAGTGAGCAGGGTTTCCGTCCCCGGCCCATGGGCCGGGGACGGAAACCCTGAGTCGTCGGATCAGAGATCCAATCGGAGGCGTTCATCGTAGATAATGGCAAGTTGTGAGAGGATCCGATTCCAGTTGTGCAT
>CAZTTF010000218.1:0-8861 GCA_964616365.1 uncultured Lewinella sp.
CAGCAGAAATGGTGGAAAAAGCGGTGTCTTTTTTCTGAGCAATCAGGTCCCGGACTTTAAGTTCGGTGTCCAGGAAGCCGCGGTCGCGCATCCAGTCATCGTTGTAGACTTTAGCGATGTAGCGGCTGCCGTGGTCGTGGATAACAACCACGACGAGGTCATCTTCAGTAAGCTGATCTTTCAGCTGCAGCAGTCCGGCCACTGCTGAGCCGGCGGAGTAACCTAGGAGCAGTCCCTCCTCGCGCGCCCAACGGCGCGCCATGACGGCTCCGTCTTTGTCCGTTACCTTCTCGAAATGATCGATGACGTCAAAGTCAACGTTCTTGGGCAGGATGTCCTCTCCGATACCCTCAGTGATGTAGGGGTAGATCTCCTTTTCGTCAAACTCTCCGGTTTCGTGGTACTTTTTGAATACGGAACCGTAGGTGTCTACGCCCCAGATCTTTACGTCCGGGTTTTGTTCCTTGAGGTATTTACCCGTGCCCGAAATGGTGCCACCGGTGCCTACGCCAACGATCATGTGGGTAATGTGACCATCCGTCTGTCGCCAGATCTCAGGGCCGGTACTTTCGTAGTGCGCTTTGCGGTTCGAAAGGTTGTCGTACTGGTTGAACCAGTAGCTGTTGGGGATTTCTTTACTCAGCCGCTCAGCAACAGAGTAGTAACTGCGGGGGTCTTCCGGCGTTACGTTGGTCGGACAGACAATTACCTCAGCGCCCATAGCCCGCAGGATATCCAGTTTTTCTTTACTCTGCTTATCACTGGTCGTGAAAATACAGTGGTAGCCTTTAACACAAGCGGCCAGGGCAAGGCCCATGCCAGTGTTTCCTGAGGTACACTCAATAATGGTTCCTCCGGGTTTCAGACGACCGTCAGCTTCAGCATCGAGCAGCATCTTGAGCCCCATCCGGTCTTTAATGGAATGACCGGGATTGAAGGTTTCAACTTTCATCAGTACGCGGCAGGGAAGCTCGGCAGTGACTTTATGTAACTCTACCAAAGGGGTGTTTCCGATGGTTTCGAGGATGTTGTTCTTGATGTCCATAGCAGGTAGTTGGTTAGGCGCCGCAAAGGTAGCTATACCGAAGTCAAACTGTTTTAGGAAATTATTATTTGTTATCCCCGGTACTCACTAAACCTCACATTATGACGAGGCAATAATGCAAGTTGCTGACTATCATGCTCTAATCTCCCACGATCATCAAGTCTGTTGGTCCTTTAGGCAGTCATGACCGCCTAGCAGACTAAAAACTACCAGACGAAGTAAATCAAGCATAAGTGTTTGGTCCATTTTAGCAAGAAATAAACCAAGTATCATTACCAATCCTGACCTTACTTTACCTCAATCACCTCGAGAGATAGCCCGGTATCATCCCGTAATCTCCTTAGTGTAAGGTTAGCAGACGCGGCGGTTGCTTGCACGCCTCCTACGTAGAGGAGGTAGTTGGTAGCCAGCGGATCGAGACAGGTTCTGGCGGCGACGGCGACTTCAATTTCATAGGTGTCGTTGATCAGTTCCGCGCGGCTGACGGCTGCGGTATAGTCCGGGTACCGGCCTTCCTCGAGGAGGAAGAGTGTGCCTTCGGCGAGGAAGAGTGGCAGGCAGTCGTAAAAAGGAGTGGCTCGGTGTGCCGGGGAGATGGTGAGCACGGTGGCCTGACGGCGGGTGCCAATTTCGGAGTCGACTACCAGTGGTTGATTGAAGGTCCGTTCATTGGCCGCGGCAAACTCTGCCGCGGTAAGCTCGTGGTCATACTCGCCGGGGAGTACCCCCGGCTTGGCATCGGAGCGTGCTGGAGAGGCTGCGGGCTCCAGGGGCTGTAGGGTAGGGGCCGCGTCAGGGTCGCTGTTGGTGGCAATAACATCCCAGTTGGCATGTTGGGCGAGCAGCCAGCTACAGGTCAGGGCCATGGCGAATCCGGCAACGACTATTGACCAGGGAAGCTCGTAGTACGTAGGGCGGTTCCTGATTTCGGCAGGGAATAATGATTGGTACGCCCGGCGAATACGCCAGCGGATGCGCTTGCTTGTTCTGGCTGGCTGGAGGTACCATGGCTTGGGCTTTCCCGCCACCGGAATGATGGTCTCCTGATAATCGACCGCGCGCATGGCCCGGGGCAGGTAATTGCCAACGGCGAGTGGGTCCGCTACGTCGGGTTCGACAACGGTAGGTTGGGGCGCGGCCGCAGGTGCGGTGTTTTTGCCGAAGGGCAATGATTGGCCTAAGCGCGCCACCGCAGGTGGCGCCTGGATGGCCCGGACCCACTGGGGAAGTCTGCCCCGCTGCCCGTCAAACTGATCGATATGACTAGGCTCGACGAGCCAGACAACCTCGTTGTTCTCCCGAATCTCCATTAACCCGAAACCAAAGCGAATACACTGTCGCTGCAGCTCATTGTAGTACCGGCGCATACGCCGGTAGTGGCGCCGTGTCTCCGGTGCCTGATCCGCTGTTTCCAATGAGTCAAAAAAGATACGCCGATCGTAGGCAATCCACTGGGCATCGGCGTGGAACCGCATGAACTGTGCCACCGCATAAATGAAGCGGTAATATTTAAGCCTGCTCAGGATGGCGCCGGCCGTTACCCAGGTGGTAATAAATCCCGTAAGCAGGAAAACATAGACCTGAGGCCGACCAAACCAGGCAAATACAGACTCCCCTCGCACCTGCGCACCCGCCAAAACAATCAAACCGACCACCAGGGTAAGCAACAATGCGTGCACCGTGATCCTGAACCAGTTTACCCGATACAATACCTCATGGGCCCGATCCAGACTGGTTGCCTCTACCGTCGCCATAAACCAACTGCCGTCAGGCTTCTGATAAGACAAGCGTGCATCGATCGTCACTCCCTGATAGTAGTGCACTTTGGTCACCACCCGGGTACCGGAGGTGCCAAGCCGGGGCCGCAGCTTATAGTGCTGCCGCAGGAAGTTGATGGCAAGGCCGCGGATGTTTTGTTCGGTATACAAGAAAGTAAGTTGGTAGGGTGAAGATACGGCGTGTTGGCTTTTCCCCGGGAAGGGCCCGACAACGCCCGGCTTGATCGTAAAGTCTGGAAGCTCTGAGAACTTCGACATTTACGCTTACAGCGACATTATCTCACGCGCCTGGAGGACCTTCCTTTTTCTGCTGACGACTAACGAGAGGACTTAGGAACATTCCTGGTTCGAGGCAAAGCACAGGAGACCAGGTTTTTTAAAGCGTCTAACCCGGAGATGGAAAAGCTGTCAGGTGCTGGAACGCCCTAACCAACATTTTTCCTATGTTTATCCTGAGATAACTAAACCCCAATATGCGTAACCTACTATGGCTGGCCCTGGTGCTGGCCACATTTACCCTGTCTGCTCAAGACAAACTCTACTTCCCCGACCATCCCTCACTTACTCCAGACGGATCTGAGATATTCTTCTCTTACGCCACGGACATCTGGCGCGTCCCCGCCGCAGGCGGGGTAGCCAACCGGGTAACTGCGCTGGATGGCTCCGAAAGCCGCCCTAAAGTCTCTCCCGACGGAAAATGGCTGGCCTTCTCTTCCTCCCAATATGGCAATAATGATGTCTACCTGATGCCCGTCAATGGCGGCGCTATCAAGCAATTGACTTTCCACGAAGCAAGTGACGCAGTGGCTACCTGGAGTTGGGACAGCAAGGAAATTTACTTCGTCAGCTCACGCTATAACCGGGTAACAACCTATACCGTAAGCGTCAGCGGAGGCACGCCGAAACGGGTAGTTGACCACTACTTCAACGATGTACACAACCCCGCCATCGATCCCGTTAGTGGCGCACTCTACTTCAATGAATCCGGCGAGAGCTACAGCTCGGTCAACCGCAAACGCTACAAAGGCCCCTTTAACCCCGAGATTAAATCTCTGGACCTGAGCACCAAAAAACTCACGGTACACACCGACTACGAAGGAAAGGATATGTGGCCGATGATTGACCGTCAAGGAAACGTGTTCTTTGTCTCCGATCGGGGAAATGACGAGTACAACCTTTACCAGATGACGGAGGGAAAGCCTAAGCGCCTCTCCCGGTTTAAAACCTCTGTTTTTAACCCCTCAATCGCGGCTGACGGATCGGCAATCACCTTTATCAAGGATTATCAGCTGCAGCATTACGATGTTAAGTCCGGCAAAAGCCGGACTGTCCCTGTCACCCTCGGCGCTTTTGCCGGACTGGCCAAGACGGCAGATTTCTCGACCGATCGCAATGTGACTTTCTTCGATGTCGCTTACGACGGTAAGAAGATCGCCTTCGTTAGCCGTGGAGAGCTCTTCGTGTCCGATATGGCGGGCAAGTTCATCCGCCAACTACAAACGGGCCCCGACCGGGTGGCCGAGGTGAAATGGCTCAAGGACAATAAAACCCTCGTTTTCACCCAAACGGTCGGTGGCTATCAGAACCTGCATACCATCGCTGCCGATGGCAGCGGGAAGGCAAAAGTCCACACCCGCGATGAGCGGAACAATCGCGGACTGGAGATCAGTGCCGACTCCAGCCGGCTCGTTTACCTGAGTGGACGCGATGAAATCCGGGTAATGGACCTCGAAGACTTCTCGGTAGAGACCGTCGCAAAACAAGAAATCTGGGGCTTCCAAACAGCCTCCCCCGTTGGTCTCCTGATGACCGCTACATCCTCTTCACGGGCTACATCAACTTCGAGCAGGACCTGTTTTTGGTTGACCTGAAGGAGGACAACAAACTGATCAACCTAACGCAAACGGGGGTCTCGGAAACCCAGCCGGTCTGGTCGCCCGATGGCAAATACATCTACTTTACCTCTGCCCGACATCAGCCTCAGTATCCCCGTGGCGGCGGAGACATCAACCTCTACCGTCTCCCACTACAGGAATACGATGCCCCCTACCGACAGGAGCGCTTTGACCAACTCTTCGCCGAAGAGAAAAAAGACAAGAAGGACTCGGTGGTCGTAACCATCGACTTCGAGAACATCATGGAGCGGCGCGAGGCCGTTGGCCCGCGTTTCGGCACGCAATCGGGCCCCGCTGTCCGGATGGATGGAGAAAAGACCATCATTCTATTCGGGTCAAACCACGAAGGCGGCGGCTTTTACAAGCACGTTATCCAGCCCTTCGAGAAATCCAAAACCACCAAGATTCAGGGCAGTGGCGTTGGAGGTGCTACCGACCTTGTTACCCGTAAGGGCAAGCACTACCTGATTGGTGGCGGACGCGTCAATAGCGTCAATCTCGGGCAGAATAAACTCAAAGCGATTGACCTGAAGAAGACTTTCCGCCGGTCGTTGCGGGACGAGTTCACCCAGATGTACTACGAGACCTGGGCAAACATGGAAGAAAACTTCTACAACGAAGACTTCCACGGTGTTGATTGGGCGGCCCTGCGGGACCGCTACGCAGCCTACCTGCCGCACGTAAACAGCCGCGCAGATCTCCGCTGGATTATCAATGACTTGCTCGGAGAGCTGAATACTTCCCACTCCGGTTTTTACTCTAACGGGAAAGAAGAATCCACGAAGCAGAGTGTCCGGTCGCTTGATCTTGGGGTAGAGTACCACGCTGATGACCCTCTGGCAGTACAACGCATCTTGCCGGACGGCCCGGCGGACCGTAAAGATGTTGACCTGATAGCCGGAGACCGGATCGTCGCTATCGACGGCGTTCGCTTCGCCGCGGGCAGTAACCGCGAAGCACTCCTGAGTCGGCCCAGTATCGATGGCGAGGTGCTTTTGACCGTGTCCCGCAAACAGCAGGATGGCACGATGGCTGAGCACGAAGTTCGTCTGCACCCAACTTCCTATTTCTCAACCAGAACCAATCGTTACGACGAGTGGGTTGATGCTAACCAGAAGCGGGTTGATGACCAGTCCGGCAAGAAGATTGCCTACGTCCACATGAAGAACATGGGCGGAGGCCAGTTGAATACCTTCCTCGATGAAATGGTCTCTGAGGGCTACCAGCGTGATGGTCTGATCCTGGACCTGCGCTGGAATACCGGCGGCAACGTACACGATGCTGTACTGCAGTTCCTCAGTCAGCGGCCCTACCTTAACTGGCAGTACCGGGGTGGTACGCCCGGTACGCAACCGAACTTCGCTCCCGCCGCAAAACCAATCGTGCTGTTGATCAACCAGAAATCACTCTCCGATGCCGAGATGACCGCGGCTGGCTTCAAAGCGCTTGGCCTCGGAACGATCATCGGCACCCCAACGTACCGCTGGATCATCTTTACCTCCGGCAAAGGCCTTGTGGATGGCTCTTTCTACCGTCTACCAAGCTGGGGATGCTACGAACTCGACGGGGCTAACCTGGAAAAGACTGGCGTTGAGCCAGACATTCGGGTAGACAATACGCTGGAAGACCGCCTCATGGGCCGTGACCCACAGCTAGATCGGGCCATTGATGAGATCATGAATAAACTTGGTAAGCGATAATACAGCTTCCCTTAAGTGTTCATGAATGCCAGCATGAAGTACGCTTAGTAGGTGGAAGTTTCGCTTGTGCATATTAAACGAGTACTACCCACCTTCATTCTAGTTAGGTCACGGCAATAATCCCCTCACGAACCATCGTGGGGGGATTATTTTTTATAGACAGTGAACTAAATTATTTAGATATTTGTCTAAATAACTAAACGATGCTTACATGGATGAAGTCTTTAAGGCACTAAAGGACGGTACGCGCCGCCAGATATTGCAGTTGCTGCGATCCGGAGACCTCACCGCCGGAGCAATCGCTGACCAGTTCAATATCTCCCGGCCCAGTATTTCTCATCACCTGGATATCCTGAAACGTGCCGACCTCATCAGTGTGGAGCGTAAGGGGCAATTCCTGCATTATCGCCTTAACACCACCGTAGTGGAAGAACTGCTGCGCTGGGTGATTGACCTCAGCCCGGACACCGAAGATGCTAACCATAAAACCGCCAGACATGATAAACCGTAACCCCTACTTACAACTGACATTTGCCCTGTTGCCATTTGTCTACCTCAGTACTATTTACGCGGAACTGCCCGCACGTATCCCCCTGCATTTTGATTGGCTGGGGAACCCCGATGCCTGGGGACCGAAGTGGATGCTTTGGCTTATCCCCCTCACGGGCGTTTTCCTGACCCTGCTCGTGAACGCGGCTATCCGCTTAGGTTTGCCAGCTGAGGATATCCCCGCCAAACACCAGTCGGTTGGTATGATTACGCTTGCCTTTATCTCTTTGCTGCTCTGCTACATCATCTATGGCACCAAAGCCGGAGGCTTTGATGGCTTGGGTGGAATATCCATTTTGCTTGGCTTACTTTTCGGGGCATTAGGGAATTACCTTCCGGTGTTGCGGCCGAACCCATTTATTGGTATCCGGGTACCGCCTACGCTGAATAGTGAGGATAAATGGCGCAAAACCCACCGCTATGCTGGCCCTTTATTCATCCTGGGTGGTGCTTTGCTGGTGCTTAATGGCTTCCTCTTTGAGGGCGGTACTATTACCATTGCCATGTTGATCATTATTGGCGTCATTGCCATACTGCCCATTGTATACGCCTATCGTTTGCCAGACGTTGAGGATGGCCCCTACGTGTAAGCAGCGTATTTGGCGCGGACGCAGGTGCAATCCTGTATTCCTGCAGGAAGGCAGGGTTGGGTGGATGAGAGTTGCTTGTCATCTGCACGATCAGTCGTTCGCGGCAACTTACCTTTAACATATTCTCATCCAGCCAATTCGCTACCCGATAACCACCACCTAGTGATTAAACTGACCACCACCTTATCTACCGCCGATGAAGATTTGAATTACGGCAACATCTACTATACCGTTTTTCCTTTGTCGCACCAGCCTTTGGAACCGCTGCTACAGCGGGAACACAACCCCTTTCGGGTAATCATTGATATTAACGGAATGGGTGAAATCCCCAGCGGACTGATGCCCGATGGGAAAGGCGATTTTTTTGTCACCATCAGTAAAGAAGTGCGCAAGCGCTTTGATCTTGAACTCGGCGATGAGGTAGCACTTACCATCAAACCGGACGACAGTGAATATGGTATGCCCCTGCCTGAAGAACTGGCTGAGCTATGGGCACTGGACGAGGAGGCTTACCGGGTCTTCCATTTGCTTACTCCCGGTAAGCAGCGCGGACTTATCTATCAAATCGCTAAACCCAAAGGGGCGGCCACCCGGGTAAAGAAGGCAGTACAGATCAGCGAGTATCTTAAATCAGTAAATGGCAAACTGGACTACAAGGAACTGAACGCCTACATCAAAGCTGACAACGCTAACTGGTAGGGGCGCGGTGAGGTGATCGTCCCACATTTTTGCTGCGCAGTACTTCCGGCACTCGTCAACTACACCTTTTTACTGACGCAGTCATAAAAGTTCAGCGGATGTGTAAAATGTCTCTGCCCTATAGTCCCTACCTTGCGCCCATGGAGCATTCCCCGGATTTTTATACCATTCCTGCCGGCCCTGCCGACGGAGAGTTTCGTGACCGTGGATCTAAATTTTTGGCGGTCCTGCGGCATGTCCGCTCGGAGGAGGAAGCCCTGGCCGTGCAGGAGGCCTGCAGGAAAGCCCACCCTAAATGTAACCATCATTGCTATGCTTACCGGATCGGCCCCGGTCAGGACCGCTGGCGGGCCAATGATGATGGTGAGCCGTCCGGGACTGCCGGAAAACCAATTCTCGGCCAAATTGATAAGGCCGGCCTTAGTGATGTAATGATTGTTGTCTCCCGCTATTTCGGAGGAACTAAACTCGGCACCTCCGGCCTCATCAATGCCTATAAGCTCAGTACCCAGGCGGCCTTAGAGCAGGCCGAGGTGATTGAAAAACTCGTCAGCGATGTCTTTCAACTCGATTTCGACTATGCGATTATGAGCGATGTGATGAAT
>CAZTTF010000219.1:0-12546 GCA_964616365.1 uncultured Lewinella sp.
TGCGTGTACACTACGGTCGGCAATAAAATGGTGTTTGGCAGCCGCCAATTCCTCGGCATCAGGTCGGGCAGTCCCAATGGCCATTTCCCGGTAGAACTGGCGACTATCTCCACTGATGATCTCAGTGTTGAAGTGTCGGGCAACTTCAATGGACAGCGTCGTTTTACCAACAGCTGTAGGGCCTCCTATAACAATAAGGTGCTTCATGAACTAAGGGACTGTACCTCCCGGTTTTAGTCAACACCAACAAATTCAGGTCTGTTGAATGTTACCGCACAATGTACTGACCGCAAGATATAACCATCTCAGGGATTGATATCGGGGGCGCGGACGCGGGTGCAATTTGTTGGATTGGGAAGCCAAGGAAAAAGCATTGTATCTTCCGCGCAGAACCAAAATAACACCCCAATCGTGCATAAACCAATCATTGCCTTTTTCCTCTTGCTCTGCACCTGCGTTCCCGCCCAAGTGGCCGCACAAACCAGCAACAGCGAGGAAGATCGCCCCTTGACTTACTACTTACCTGACCTCGACTACAACCCTGCCATCACAACTCCGGAGGAGTTTCTGGGCTGGCAGATCGGCGACTGGCACATCAGCCATGATTTGCAGCAAGCTTACATGCGTTTGCTCGCCAGCCAAAGCGATCGGATGGTCCTGGAAGAAATCGGGCGTAGCTACGAAGATCGCCCCCTGCTTAACCTCATCATCACCAGTCCGGAGAACCACGCCCGGCTTGACGAATTACAGGAATTACATATCGGTTGGAATTCACGCGGCTCCGGCGTAAATGACGCTGATATTGACCGCGTACCCGCCGTCCTCTACCAGGGGTTCAGCATTCACGGAAACGAGCCAAGTGGTGGTAACGCGGCAGTAATGGTTGCCTACTACCTGGCCGCCGCCCCTGACGCAGCCGTAAGCAAATTGCTGGATCGTAACATTGTCCTGTTTGACCCTTGTTACAATCCTGATGGGTTTAACCGTTTTGCCAGCTGGGCAAATACCCACAAGAACAAGATGATGACTTCCGACGGCAACGACCGGGAGTACAACGAAGCCTACCCACGTGGTCGTACGAACCACTACTGGTTCGACCTGAACCGTGACTGGTTGCCCGTGCAGCACCCTGAGAGCCGGGCACGAATCACGCAGTTCCACGAGTGGAAACCAAACGTACTGACCGACCACCACGAGATGGGTAAAGATGCTACCTTCTTCTTCATGCCCGGAGAGCCTACGCGGATCCACCCGATGACCCCACAGGTTAACCAGGATCTGACGGCTGCCATCGGCAAATACCACGCCGCAGCGCTGGATGACATCGGTAGTCTCTACTACTCCGGTGAAGGCTATGACGACTTTTACTACGGCAAAGGATCGACCTACCCCGATATTAATGGTTGTGTAGGTATCCTTTTCGAGCAAGCCAGTTCCCGTGGTCATTTGCAGGAAACGGATAATGGTCTCCTCTCCTTCCCCTTTACCGTCCGCAACCAGGTTACTACTGCGTTGAGTACGCATGCTGCAGTTGCAGAATTACGTGATGACCTGTTGAGATACCAGCGGGAATTCAACACGGAGGTGTATGCCGGTAAAAAAGGCTACCTCGTTGACGTAGACGGCGATGCTGGTCGCGCCCGCGAACTGGCAGAGCTGATGCGCCGCCACGAGGTTCCCATGAAACAGAACGGAGATGGTAACCCTTCGGAATACTTTATTTATGAGACGCCTTTCAGCAAGGCCGTTTTTGAGCCGATCACAGAATTTGAAGACAGCCTTTTCTATGATGTATCGACCTTTGTGCTTCCATATGCCTTTAACCTCCCCTACCGTAAAGTAAGTAACGGCTTGCCTGATGGCGGAGACTGGATGCCCGTTGGAGGCACCATGAATAATGACGAAGCTCCGCTGCCAGTGGCTAGCTACGCCTACCTACTAGGCCCAGACGACTACTACTCCCCCAAGGCTGCCTTCATGCTGCTGGACGCAGGGGTAAACGTCAAAGTGAGTGACAAAGCCTTTACGATTAACGGCCAAACGTATGCCCCAGGAACCATCATGGTTCCTGTACAGAACAACCAGACCGTTGACCCGATGGAACTACACGCGCTGGTAGACGCTGCTGGCGAAGCTACCGGCCTCACCTTCACGGCCGTAGAAACAGGCAGCCCGGAGCAAGGGTTAATGCTGGGAAGTCGTTCAGCCTATCAAACCCTACGCAAGCCGGAGATCGCCCTTTTGGTGGAAGGTGGCACCCGGAGTCTTGACGCCGGCGAAGCCTGGCACCTGCTTGATCAGCGTTTCGGACTCTCCGTCACCAAGTTGCCCTTAGACCGGGTAGCACGTGTGGACCTTGACCGCTACAATACGATCATCATGGTTGACGGCAACTACGGCGGTCTGGGTAGCGGAGGTACCGATGCCCTGAAAAACTGGATGGGTCCTGGCCGGGTACTGATCACCCAGAAGAACGCTGCCCGCTGGGCAGCGAGCAATGGCCTGGCCAAGATTTCCTTCCGGTCTGCTGATAACCCTGATGCTGGTGACACCGACCGTCGTCCGTACTCGCGGGCAAGTAGAGACCGCGGAGGACGCGTACTTGGAGGAGCCATTTTTAATGCCTCCGGAGATTTGACTCACCCCTTGATGTTCGGTATGAACCGGGAAGAAATTCCCGTCTTCAAGCGGGGCACATTGATCTTTGAGCCAACCAAGAACCCTTACGCATCACCCTTGATGTTCGGTAGCGATGCCCTGATGAGTGGTTACTCCCCCCGTGGCTTCGAAGAATCGCTCACGAATTCTGCAGGCGTTATCATCGGTGGACGCCGGGGAGGACGCTCCATCAATTTTGCTGACAACCCTAATTTCCGCGCTTTTTGGTTCGGTACTAACCGGTTGTTCATGAACGCGATTCTTTACGGGAATACCATTTCCTTCGCTGGAGTAGAATAAGCAAGGTTGTTTTTGTCAAACCTGAACATCTGCATGATTTAAGCGCGAATGCATTCAGGTTTTAGCATAAAAGCATTAGGGCACTGATCATATGGTCAGTGCCCTTTTCCATCTACACATCTGAACTAAACTGGCTTGGGTATCGTGGTAGCTATTCAGCAGGTCTACTGGCAATGCAGTGCTGCATCCAGCGAGGGTCCCCCCCCTAAAAGATGCCTGGCAGTAACTTTGGCGTGCTCTTCTGATAAGCGATAAAATCAGGATCATGGCCATATTTATCCTGCCATTGCTGCTGCAAGAGATTGACGCCGCTGAACCCCAGAATGATATAGGTTATCCATAAAGGCCCTATGATTATTCCCCAGGAAGCAAAAGGCAGACAGGCAAGGAACATCCCCCACCAAAAAAGCAACTCTCCGGCATAATTGGGGTGCTGCAGGTAAGCCCAAACACCATGGTGCATAAAGCTACCAGGCTGCTTCCGCTTGAAGCGAAACTTCTGGGCATCAGCAATTGCCTCCAGGCCTAAGCCCGCAAGTGCCAGCAATACGCCAATCCAGACGGTAATCCCCTCCACCTTACCTCCTTGTCGGTGTGCCATTATCACGGGGATCATCACAATGAAGCAAGTTAGTCCCTGCATCAACCAAAACAAGAAGAAAGACTTGAAATTTCCCCGGATGTGGTCGAACCGTTTGTCCTTCCCGATCACCCGAATCCGGTAAAGCAGATAGGCGCCTAGGCGTCCGCCCCATATGATGACCAACACCGTCAGTACCATATCTATGCGAGTGAGCGGTGTCTGAAAGCAGGAGAACAAAGCAATCGCAATGAAGGTCAGACTGTAGCTGATGTCGGTAAGTTTATCTGTACCCAGCACATAAGCTAGCAGAAACATCAACATGTTTACCCCTACCGCAAAGGCAAGGTACCAGAGTAAGACTTCCATACCCAGGCAACAGCCTCAAGTTTGCTTGGTTGTCAGGTCGTATTCTGATGGTTACTAAGGAGATGGGGTTCCCCCCATAGCTACCGGTGTTCCTCAAGGAACCCGAAGCTACATTTGCCCAATTAGTAGGAAAGGGCATGCCTTGCCCCTACTACGCCCCTCAGAAGACGTCGTAATTCCTTTGTAATTACCGACGGTACGATCCTACTACGTACGGGGATAGTAAGGACCCTAGAATAAATGGAACTGCCAGTGAGTCTATTGAGCGCTATTAATAAACAGGCGTTTATTACCCGGCAGCAAATCATTTTCACCTACCGCGTGTATTCCGCTTCAATTGCTTCTAAAGACTTCCCTTTCGTTTCGGGTAAAATCTTCAGGAACAAGAAGAATCCAATGACCGCGATCGCTCCGTAAATAAGGAACGTCGTAGCGATACCCAGGTTGGACAATTCCCAGGGAAAGATGCGGGATACTAACCAGCTGGCAAAACCATTGATAAAGCCGATAAAGCCAATGGCCAATCCACGATACCTATTGGGGTATAGTTCGGATAGCAGCACCCACATAACGGGGCCAAGCGAGAAGGCAAAGCAGGCAATAAAGGCCAAGATACCAATCATTACCAGCACAGCGTTCATTGAGATGGCCTGCTCGATGATATCACCCTCGTATTTCTTGTAGACTTGCTCTCCCAGTGCCACCTTCATGGTATTTTTAAAGTCGAGGTCCGTCTGAAAGGTCTGACCGTAGTACGGAGTAAGTATTGCAGCATCAATTTCGGTAAGCTGGGCTGCACTGTCCTCCGTCAACGTATAGGTCGCCTGTTTAAAACTATAAGCACACAATAACATACTTACGGCAATACCTCCTATCCCGGCCAAGAGCAAAGGGCGGCGCCCTACCCGATCAATCAGGTAGATAGCGATAAAGGTGAAGACCACTGTTGTAAGGCTCAGCCAGACGCCGCTGGTAAATGCAGCATCATTACCGATCCCGGTTTGCTTAAAAATAGATGTTGCGTAAAAATACACAGCATTTATACCAGTGACCTGCTGGAGTATACCAATAGCGATACCAACCAAGAGGATATAGCGTAGCGAGGGCTTGACCAGGTCAAGAATACTCGTTTTATGCTGTTGCTCGTCTTCTGCAATACTCGTATGAATGCCCTGGGCTTCCTCCTCGGCCACCGCACTGCCATGCAACTTTACCAGTACCTCCTTTGCCTCAGCGGTTTTCCCCTGTACGTATAGCCAACGGGGAGAACGGGGCACAAAGAACAATAGGATGAAATACAGAATGGCAGGTAAAAATTCTATACCTAACATCCATCGCCAGACAGTTTCATCGGTGAGGCTACTTCCAGGGGTGTTATTTAAGCCATTGAGGTAGGCGTTGCACAAGAAAGCGGCAAAGAACCCAAGGACGATGTTCAGCTGTTGGATAGACACTAAAGCACCACGCTTTTCAGCCGAGGAGATCTCGGCAATAAAAGTCGGGGCAATCACTAAAGCTGCACCAAAGGCTAAGCCTCCTAATACCCGGGCAGCATAGAGTGCCTCGTATGAGCCCGCATAAGCTGACCAGATGGCCGACAAGGCATAAAGGAAAGCAACCACCTTAAGCAAAACCCTGCGCCCTACCCGATCGCTTAACCGGCCGGCAATCAGCATCGTAAACATAGCCGCCAGCGTTGGAGCAGCCACAATACTTCCATCCTGAGAGTCAGTCAACTCAAAGAACGGACTGGCGAAATTCATTACTCCGGAAATAATACCAGCGTCAAAGCCAAAAAGAAAGCCTCCCAAGGAGACAACAACGGCCAGAAACACCGTAAAGCCACGAGATGATTGCATGAAATACTTTTAGCAGCAAGCCCGGTATTCCCGCGCCCACTATTTACCCAACAAGGATTATACGTGATCTTAAAGGTAATCGAAACACCGCATAGTTCGCTATCCGTGATTAGAGACTTTCAGTTTTTTTGCGCTGCGGTCCTAGACGTCCAAATAAATGGCTAGCAAAAAATCAGGTTGATTTACACTGTCCTCAGCAGCGTATCAGCTAAAAACCAGGTGTAATGCAATTAGTGACAAGGCCAATCCGATGCCGCTCCAGGCAGCGTCCTTACTATCAGCCACAAACCAATCACGAAGGGGTCTGAAACGTCCTTTTGCTGCAGGAACCTGTACCAAGAGGAATAAGCCAAGAATTACAAACCCTGCCCGAACGAAGTAATTCATGTCCGGGAAGAAATACTGGATACCCAGATTAACTACTGCCGATGATAGAAAGGCAATCAGTGTTACAGTGGGAACTGGGCTGATCAAGAGCGCAGCTGAAAGAATGACTACCACGATACCACAGTTGATGTAATATCGTAACTCATTAAGTACGTGGGTAAATGCGGCTTCAGGGTTAGCAAATTTCAGGTACATCAAAATCAACCCCATTGTGACACCAGTGGCCAGTGCCACCAGAATTGTCCTACGCCCTGCAGTAACCATTTCTGCCTCGGTCGCCTCCGGCTTCAGGTAACGTTTATAAATATCCACACTCCAGAGCGTAGCCATGGAGTTGAACGTAGAGTCGACTGTCGACATCAGACTCGCAAAAAGTGCACAGAGGATTACCCCTTTGACACCTACCGGAAGATAAGTGTCTACGAGGTAAGGGAAAGTTCCGTCGGGGTCAGTTAACCCACCACCCTGTTCCTGTAAAATCCCGAATAAAGCGATGCCCGGGATGATGATGATCACGGCCATGAGGTATTTCGTTACCCCTCCTACCATTAGTCCTATCTGGGCTTCCCGCAGACTTTTGGCCGCAAGACTACGCTGCACCACCGATTGGTTCGCACACCAGTAGTTGATGTTCAGGAAAAACAGTCCGAACATAAGTGTCCACGGTAATTTAGGGTGGTCAGCAGGCAGGTGCAAATGCATGAGTTGGGGCGTCTTCTCGTAGAGTTGGCTCCAGCCTCCCAGGTGATGGATGGCAACCAGGGTAACTACAATACCTCCGGTAAGGAGGATGCCAAATTGGATAATGTCCGTTTTCACTACGGCGGCGAGGCCGCCGAGGTAGGTATAGACTGCCGAAAAAACTCCAAGCACTACAATGATTACTCCCATCCGCACCAGCGGATCGGGGCTGATAAAAGTAAAATACTCACTGAAAACCTGCTCCGCCGCAAAGGATCCCCAAAATAGAGCGGCTCCAAGCGTTATGGTGGAAAACAACGCAAGATTGGCCAGACTGTAAGCAAGAGCCACTTTAGGTCCGACCTTTCTTTCAATAAATTGAGTGATGGTTATCACCTTCTCCTTAAGGTAGAGTGGAACGAAAAGAAAGGCCGCCAGCAGGATGCCCTGTACAGCATTTATTTCCAGGTTTGCCTGCGCTAACCCATAGAGGTAGGCAGACCCCATCATTCCAAGAAACTGGTAGCCCTGAATGTTGGTCGCGATCGTACTCATGGCCACCGACGGCCACCGGAGGTTCCCGTTGCTCAAAAAATAAGCTTTTACGCTGGTCTCTTCTTCACGATTACGCCCCCGAAGGGCAACGACCATAATTACGGTAAAGTAGACGAGAACGATAAACAGATCAAGCATAGCAGTAAATGTAGACTATTTACTGCTTTACGGGATACTTATACCTAAGTCAAAGTGAGGTCACGGCAGGCGGTACATCTTGGTCGCTTTCTATGAAGCGGATGAAATACACTAGGCAAATCTGAGACCAAGACTATACTCCAGAGATGACTGCAGCTATTGACCTACTGAGTAGTTGGCTTTCTAGGCTGCCACCCGTTGCATTTTGCGCACAACTTCTGCATCAACGACCGGAGCAAAAAGCAGATCGCCTTTCCGGTCGTCAATAATTTCAAGCTTAAGCTGGCGGGCGAGTTCCTGCGCCAGGCTCCCCAATTGCTGGGCATAGGGCAAAGAGTTGCCCAAAGCAGCGTAATGATCAACGACGCCAATGCGAATCAACTCATAAGGATTAACACGTTGCAGGAGATCCCGCAAGTCAGCGCGACCGGGCACTTTTTCTTCTCTGCGGTTCAGTTCTTCTTTCAGGTCAGCCATTGTGGTCAGTACTACTTGCTCCCTACGGTAGCTGTTCCAGTAATCTGAATTAGTACGCTTCGCCGTGTAGTAAGCCAGGTGGCGGCTTTCAGCCGCCTTCTGACAACTAATGCGCGCCAGGGCCTTGGTCTGTTCTAATAGTTCCAGCGTTTCGGTAGCCGAGAGTTTAACGTGTTCGGGGTAGACATCCTCTTCCTTTGCCAGTTTAGTGGCAACCGCCTGTTTCACTTTAGATCTGGTACTCAAAGCGATCAGTTTAGCAAACTCAATGGCCAGGTAGTATTCCTGCATAAGTTGCCCCCTGGATTGAGGTGAACGCGCAAAGTCCCGGAGCCCTTCCGGGCGACGGATACCGTCGCCAAACTGATAGACGTCTTTGATCCATTGCCGAATATTGTTCTGGTAATGATGATCTGCAAGGCCTAAAGCACGGTGGAGCGCAGTCGCCTTAACGACGCGAGTTCCTTTTTTACTGATATGAATTGTCAACTCCATGTTTGAAGTACTGCTGATTATGCAACAAATATAGTCCTTGTTGTTTTTAATAACAAGTTTAAAACAATTAATTTTTCATTATTAAGCAACAATTCTCTCACAAACCCTCATTTCACCACCTTTTAGCACCAAATAGTTGCAACTATAAAGCAGAAGATGCTACACTTTTCAAACAATCACTTTTCCCCTACCCTGCACCTTCAACTTATTTTGCACCTGCGGCCGCGCCCTGCTGATTATCTTGCAGCCATGACTTCTTTGCTACAATCCGTTTACGATCCAAGTAGTTTTCGTGCACAGGGACATGCCTTAGTTGACCAACTTGCCGATTACCTCGAACAAGCCCCCTCCCTACCGGCCAACCCTGCGGTCCCCCCGGAGCAAATGCTATCATTGTACGCTAACATGCTGCGTGAAGGCACCACGCCTGAGCAACTTTTTGGCTCCGTTTTACAGCATAGTGTGCATTTGCACGCCCCCGGTTACCAGGGGCACCAGGTTAACCCACCTGCGCCAATTACCGCCTTGGGTGATTTGGTGAATGGCATCATTAATGGCAGTACGGCCATCTATGAGATGGGGGCGACGGGTGCTGCTATGGAGCGCCTTGTGATGGAAGAGTTTGTACGGTTACTTGACCTCGACACTAATGCCGGTGGCTTTATGACTAACGGAGGCACCCTGGCCAACCTCACGGCACTACTTGCAGCGCGGGCAGTTAAGTGGCCGCAGGGAGACGTATGGGCGGCAGGCAGCCACGGGATACAACCCTGTATTCTAGTGAATGAGCAAGCGCATTACTGCATTGACCGGGCAGTGAGGATAATGGGCTGGGGAGATGCTGGTGTCGTTAATATTCCCTCGGACGCTGATTTTCGGATGCAGACTGACAAAATTAACGAGGCCGTAGCCACCGCCATTGCCGCTGGCCTCACTCCGGTTGCGATCGTAGGAAGTGCTTGCACGACCAGTACCGGCAGCTTTGACGATCTTAACGCCATCGCCGCTGCCGCAAAACGGCATAACCTCTGGTTTCACGTCGACGGCGCCCACGGCGCCGCTGTCCGGCTAGACCCAAACCGTAAACACCTGCTGGACGGGCTGGAGCTGGCAGACAGCGTCATCATGGATTTCCACAAGATGATGATGACACCAGGCCTCACTACTGGCGTCTTCTTCCGGCAAGGCGCCGATGCCTATAAAACCTTCCACCAGAAGGCAGACTACCTGCTTACTTTTGATTCCGGAGAAGAAGATTGGTATAATCTTGGTCGCAGGACGTTTGAGTGTACGAAAAACATGATGTCGCTCCGGGTCTTTAGCCTACTGAGTCTATACGGTCCCCAGGTATTCATTGATTACCTGAGCCGGGTACACGAAATAAGTGACTATTGCTCTGAAAAAGTCACCCGGAACCCAGACCTCGAACTAGTAGCTAAGCCAGATACCAATATTGTCTGTTTCCGCTTTCACCCAAAAGCAGCAGGAATGCAGGCTAGTGATCTTGACCACCTCAACGCCATGATCAGAGGACAAATCAGGGAAGCAGGCAACACCTATATTGTACAGACTAAGTTACGGGGGCAGACGTGGCTCCGTTGCACTTTCACGAATCCGCTCACCCAGTTTGCAGACGTGGACAAGATGCTGCAGGAAGTCCTCAAACATGGCAGAACGTTGGTTGATTTTCGAATGAGTTCATTGCGCTGATCAACTACGGAGGAGGGTGAATACTTATCTTTACTCTAACTGATTTAAATTTTTCTGAGTTGGCCACTCCGCAGACCTGGTGGTTTCTGGGTAGGCGTGAAAACCGAAGTTTTGCCACCCCGATAGCTCTCGGGGGAATGAGAATTTTGCAACGAAGCCAGGAAGCACCAGGGCACGGATAAAGTCGCGAACGAAAAGTTTAAGTCAGTTCTTCTCTGGAAATACGATTTTTCAGTTCTCAGACCACCAAAAACACATTGTTTCGGAATCATTTAAAAGAGAACAACAAAAGCACTCATAAACGCCTTAAATAAAGAGCGCCTCCCAGCAACTTAAGTTGCATTGTCGAACACGATTGCAAGAGGTGCAACAACCAGTTTAAAACACTTCCCCATGGCCAGATCCAAGAAAGTTCGCTACGAAGAAAAGACACTACGGGAGAAAAAGATTGATTTCAAGCGCCACCTGCGTACCTACCTTGTCATGTCAGTATTTTTTATTGTACTTGACAATGTTCTTCCCGGCAGTTCCTGGGCAATATGGCCGATCCTGGGTTGGGGCATTGGTGTCGCAATGCAGGCCTTAAGCCTTTATGGTCCGCTAAAAGATCCGGAAGACGTCCATCCCGAGGCAACAACCGAAAGGGATCAGGACTTTTCAGGGCCACTTCCTGACCTGCGGGACAGAGAGCCAATGGAATTGAAAGAGTTGGAGACGCGTCCTTATCGTGATGAAGACCTTGTCTAAACCACGCTTCGGCATCTGAACAAACCTCCTGGTCGTATCAGGTCAGGGTACAACAAAAACAAATGCACGGGAAAAATCGCTACCAGCAGCCACATGACTTTCCTGCGCTCGCTAAAGTAGTCCCTGAACTTCAACAACACTTCATTACTACCCCCGACGGTAGAACGAGCCTCGACTTTACCGATCCGCAAGCTGTTCGGCGCCTGAACCAGGCTTTGCTCAAACAAGATTATGGGCTAAAGCACTGGGACATCCCCACTGGAAACCTGTGTCCGGGCGTGCCGGGAAGACTTGATTACGTTCACGTCATCGCTGATTTATTGGCGGGGACGCAGGTGCAGGGTAACAAGCAGGACAAGCAAAGTGTAGTCGGCCTAGACGTTGGTACCGGTGCCTCATTGATCTACCCTATCCTTGGCGTTAAAGAATATGGCTGGCGCTTCGTCGCCAGTGATATTGACGCAGGATCCCTGAAAGTAGCTGCTGCTATTGCGAAGTTCAATCCTCCGCTGGAGAAGTCTGTTATCCTCAGGAAACAACCTGACCGACAGGCCATATTCCGTAATGTCATTCACTCCGACGAGTACTTTGACTTTACCATGTGTAATCCTCCCTTCTTTGACAATCCTGAGGCCGTCACAGACGCCGCGCGGAAGAAGTGGGATAAACTCGGCAAGGACAAGCAGACCAGGCTGAATTTTGGTGGCAAATCGAACGAGCTCTGGACTCCGGGCGGTGAGCCAGATTTCTTACGCCGTATGATCCGTGAATCCCTCGACTTTAAAAAACAGGTAGGCTGGTTCACCACGCTTGTTTCTAAAAAAGGGTACCTTAAAATCGCCGAAATTGAATTCGGTAAGGCTGGCATCAATACATCCCAAGTGATCAATATTGGCCAGGGGGGCAAACGGAGGCGGATACTCGCCTGGCGCGGGCAGTAGGCGTAGCCTCCGGTCAGAATTCAGCTCGGACTTACTTGAAAATCAGCCATTAGCTGTGTTGCGTCAGGATGTTTTCGTACAACTCCTGCCGGCCACTGGTCTGTTTTGGCTCTCCCTGTGTATTACCAAGTTCAGCTAATGCCTCGAGGGTCATGTCTCCGTCTTCAAATGCTTTGCCATTCCCGGTATTAAAGCTAGCGTAGCGTTCCTGCCGTAGCTTAGGATAGGCACTGGAAGTTAAAATCTTGTCTGCTGCCAGAAGCGCACGGGCGAAGGCATCCATTCCCCCGATGTGTGCGTGAAAGATATCCTCCAGGTCGGTAGAATTACGGCGGGTCTTTGCGTCAAAATTGACTCCCCCACCCTGCAGGCCGCCGCCTTCGAGAATGACCAGCATCGCTTCGGTAAGTTCCGGTACGTTGGTTGGGAATTGATCCGTGTCCCACCCATTTTGGTAGTCTCCCCGGTTAGCGTCAATGCTTCCCAGGAGTCCTTCGGCGACGGCAACAGCCAATTCGTGCTGGAAGGTATGCTGGGCAAGGGTAGCATGGTTTACCTCAATATTGAGCTTGAAGTCATCCATCAGATTGTACTTGCGCAAGAATCCGGCAACGGTAGCACTGTCGAAGTCGTACTGGTGCTTACTTGG
>CAZTTF010000220.1:0-3196 GCA_964616365.1 uncultured Lewinella sp.
GGGCGTCTGACTTCATCGCTTCAGATGTAGAGGACTGCTTCGGAAACGTAATCGAGAACTACAGCATCTACCGTGAGGCAGGCTTCGATGAGAGCCAGATCGCAGTTGGTGACCTCGGTATCGACTTCGACTGTGACGACTTTGCCGAAGGAACAGTTCCGGTACGCGTTTACGCAATTGCTGACAACGGTACCTCTGACTACTGTTCTGTAATCGTAGAAGTACAGGCCTTCCAGGACGGACTCTGTGAAGGAGATCCTGGCAACCTTGCCGGTACGATCGCTACGCAGAACGAAGAAGTGGTAGCTGGCGTTGAAGTCACCCTGACGGGCGATAACAGCATGGACCAGATGGTGACCACCGATGACAACGGTGTGTTCAGCTTTACTAACCTGCCATTTGGCGTTGACTACACGATCCAGCCCGCGCACCCGGTAGCAGTAGACCTCGCTACGGTGACGGTAACTGACGTAGTCATGATTGGTAACGTGATCCTTGGTGCTGAGAGCTTCGCTAGCAACTACGACTACCTTGCAGCAGACGTAGATCAGGACCAGTTCCTGAGCGTAGGTGACATGGTAGCGATCCAGCGGGTGATCCTCGGCTTGGACGACATGTACACGACTGGCGAAAGCTGGGGCTTTGTTCCTGCTGACGTAGACGTAAGTGATCCATACGCAGATACCTTCCCCGGTGTGTACAATGTGAACAACATGTCGGTAAACATCTTCGATGCTGACTTCGTCGGTTTCGCTTACGGTGATGTGAACAGCGTAGGCCGTTCTTCTGCTTTCCTGGAAGTAGAGGATGCTCGCCTCGAAGTTGGTCAGATGCACAGCATTGCGTTCTCTGGGGCTGAGCTGGCTGGTTTCCAGGGTACGCTGGAGCTTGCTACCGGCCTGGAGCTGATAGACGTAGCCTTCGAAGGAGAAGGTGGTCTTAACCTGAACGGTGCCGCAGAAGGAGTGATCGCCATGATGTTCCGCAGCGCGGCAACGGTAACCGTAGAAGTACGGGCAATTGAAGCTGGTCTGTTGAGTGAGATGGTGAGCCTGACGAGCAACGTAACGCTTGCCGAAGGTGTTAACACTAACGGCACGAGCGGTGCGCTGAACCTTGCCTTCTCAACTGCCACGGCACCTGCGTCCGCGCAAAATGCCCTGTTCCAGAACATGCCCAACCCGGTGACTGACGTGACGACGATCGCCTTCACGCTCGCGCAGGCAAGCGAAGCGACGCTGACGATCCGCGACATTGCTGGTCGCACGATCAGTGTTCGGGAGCTGGCTGGTGTAGCTGGCCGCAACCAGGTTGAGTTGAGTCTCAAAGAACTTGGTGGCGCGACTGGTGTCCTGAGTTACACGCTGGTAGCTGGTGACTTTTCTGCTACGAAGAAGATGGTGGTGGTGCGCTAAGCACGGCTAACCATTAGCCCCACTTGGAAGGGTTGAAGAGCAGGCCTCGTCTCGACATAGTCGCGACGGGGCCTTCTTGTTTTTGCTGTCGACCATAGCTATTGCCTTGTTATTGGAGGCGAGCCATAGTAGAATGCTTAAGCGCCGTAAAAAAAGCAGGTAGAGCTGTTCACATTTCAGACTTTTTCCTGTTGGATGATTAATAGCCGTATTTCAAGCTATTAAATGCAGTCCCTATGAAAAGACTTTTCCTATACCTGGCTTTATTTGTTTTCAGTTTTTCGCTTGGTGCACAACCCTCCTTTCTGCGCACTACCCTTGAGAATGGGGTCGACAGCGAATTTGCTCTCGGAGATCTTGGTCTTGTTCGTCAAGTTCAGCTCCAGGCTTTACTTAGTAGTAGCGGTAGAGAATGGAGCTTCACTGAAGCCAGTCTGGATTTTACCGACAACTGGAGGCCTAATACTGCGGGTTTAACGCTCAGTGGGTTTAATACAATAATCGACCCGGTAACCGAGAATGCCTCTGCTCGTTACAACAGTGGTGGTGGTGCGCCTGGCTTACTACCGTTTGTACAAGCGGGTAATTATTATACCGTTAATGTGACGGGAAATGCCGCTCCTGCCAACCAGTTGATGGCGGTATTAGAGGCGAATTGGTGTCACTCTTGCAGACAAATTACTGCTGTCTCTGAGCCTGAGTGCCTTGACGAATGTGGGGCAGATGTAGAGGTGACCATGGATTTTACGCCGGCTGCAAACGAGTTTGTCTACGTGCGTTACAGTACTGATGGTTTTGCTACTTCCTCTTTGGCAGAGGTCGCCTTTTCGGGTGGGACTACCGGAACGGCACGGATTCCCGGACTGGGAGCCGGACTCGGAGTGGATTACTATGCGTATTCGTCAAACAGAACACTTGCAGAAATTACCGCTGAAGTAGCGACATTCGGTGAGGTGGCTCATGATCTGCTAACGGTCAATAGGAACAATGACGGGGGAAATAACTATTCAATAGGGGCCTGTGCTGAGTTGATTGTCGCCGACATAGTTGGTGATCAGTGTAGCGGTATTGATATTGGTGCACAAGCGATACTGCCAAACAACGGACAGTTGGATCCTGATGTAGACGTGTGGCGCTATGTCAGCCTGGTTCGCCCAGCTGGCCTTACGCCAACGAACGGAGGCTCCAGTACGGACCCAGCGAACTACCCCTTCACGGCTCCGGCAAATGGTGGTCGCTTTCAGATCAACAACGACCGTTACGAAAACCTGACGGAGGGAGCACTGGATGTTGTTTATACGATTGTACCAATCACGGCTGAAGGCTGTGAAGGCGATGCCTTCACGGTTACGATCACGATTAACCCCGAGCCGGTAGTGGCGGACATCGTCGGTGAGCAGTGTAGTAACGTAGACATTGGTGCTCAGGCTATCCTTCCCTTTGACGGTCCTGCCGGTTTGGGGATTGACGAGTGGGAGTATGTCAGTTTGGTTCGCCCAGCGGGCCTTACGCCAACGAACGGAGGCTCCAGTACGGACCCGGCGAACTACCCCTTCACGGCTCCGGCAAACGGTGGCCGCTTTCAGGTCAACAACGATCGCTACGAGAACCTGACGGGCGCACCACTGGATGTTATTTACACGATTGTGCCGATCACGGCTGAAGGCTGTGAAGGCGATGCCTTCACGGTTACGATCACGATCCTCCCGGAACCAAATACAACGATTACGCAGGATGTGTTTGAAATATGCCCGGGAGGTGAAGTCGAGTTAACATTTACC
>CAZTTF010000221.1:0-24347 GCA_964616365.1 uncultured Lewinella sp.
CGGACGTGGCGGCGGCTTTGACCAGAACGAAGGTCGTGGTCGCTACGATCGTGGAAGCAGCAATGACGATTTTGAAGGACGTGGCCGTGGATACGGTTATGAGCCGAATCGTCGTCCACGCGTTTCCCGCAGCGATGATCGCTTTGACAATCAGGACTAAATCCTGATTCAAATAGCATATGAAGCCCCCGTCAGCCTTGGTTGACGGGGGCTTTTGTTTGCAGGCTATTACCGTATGGCGTGCAGCACGGTATCGCCTGGAGGACCCGATTCTCTCCAATCGATCTGGTGACCACTTCAGCGTAACTACCTCCTTTTTCGTACCTTGGGAAGCGTTAGAAAAATGTTTTCCCAAAATTACCTCATGCAAAAAGTAGTTCTATTGCTCGTCGCCTTTATGGCGGCCAGCGGCCTCCGAGCACAACTTATAACCACCTCTCCCGCAGCTCCTACGGATGATCAGGCAGTAACCATTACCTTCGATGCCACCGAGGGCACCGGTGGTCTTGCGGACTGTAGCTGTGACGTCTACCTCCATACCGGCGTCATCACGAACAACAGCACCAACCCCAGCGACTGGAAGTACGTACAAACAGAATGGGGCGTCGCTAATGCCGCCTGGCGGCTGGATCCCGTAGCCGGGGAACCAAACAAGTACACCTATACCTACACTCCGAGCATCCGGGAATTCTTCGGCGTTCCGGCTAATGAAGAGATTCAGCAGATAGCTTTTGTATTCCGTAATGCAAACGGCTCTCTGGAAGGGAAAGCTGCCGGAGGATCCGATATCTACGTCGACGTAACCGAAGGCGGCGTTCTTGGCATGACGCTAGCCGGAGATCCCGGAACTGCGACCTGGCCGCTAGGACGGCCACTCCCTATTCTCGCCGGTACCACTACTGAAGCAACCATTGAGGTTTTCGATAATGAAAACCTCGTGGCTTCAACTACCGGGCTGGAGTTAGCTACTGATCTGATCTTCACCGAAAGTGGTCCGCACAACATCGAGGTCGTAGCCACCGTAGGCGAACAGGAGGTACGCGAGTCGTTCAGCATTGACGCGGCACTCGTTGTCGGCTTCAGCGCCCCTACTGACCCACTCGTCTTTCTGAATGCGGGAGATATGATCAGTCTTGCCGGCACCAGTTACATCGAGGCCGAACTGACCTTATCGGGCAATGGAGAAACCATTTTCAGCGGCACTAGCAGCACTTTTGACGAGGTGTACACGGTTCCCGCGGGGTCAGTGACCAGCGTTACGGTCAGTGCTACCTACAATGGGGAGACAGCAACCGATGAAGTCACCCTGGTTACGGGGGCTCCTGACATTGCGGCGGCTCCCGCCGACATTCGTCCAGGCGCAACGGATACTCCGGAAGGCGACGTGCAACTTATCCTGCGCGCGCCCGGTAAAAACGACGTATTCGTCGTCGGCAACTTCAACAACTGGACGCCTACGGCGGCCAGCAGGATGAAACGAACGGCAGATGGAGAGACATTTCACCTCCTGCTGGACAACCTGCCCGAAGGCGAAGACCTCTTTTACCAGTACCTGATCGATGGCAGCATTCAACAGCCAGACCCTTATGCTACCCTGCTTCTTGATCCCAACGACGATCCCTTTATCGAAGCAGACGTATTTGCCAATTTACCTCCCTACCCTACCGGAGCAAACGGAGGCCTGGTTACCTGGCACCAGCGTGCGCGCCCTGTTTTCGATTGGCAACACGACGATTACCAGCGGCCAGACCCCAAGAAAATGGTCGTCTATGAATTGCTGATCCGTGACTTCCTGGAGGACCACTCCTATAAATCCCTGACCGACACGCTTGATTACCTAGAACGCCTGGGCGTCAACGCTATAGAACTGATGCCTGTCGCCGAATTTGAAGGCAACATCAGCTGGGGTTACAACGTAAGCTACCACATGGCCCTGGACAAGTACTACGGTAGTCCCGAAAACCTTAAGACCTTCGTTGACGCCTGCCATGCTCGTGGTATTGCCGTCATTATCGACGTGGTGTACAACCATGCTTTCGGCGAATCTGCCCTTTGCCGGATGTGGTGGAACGAAGATCGCTTTCGCCCTACGCCCGATAATCCCTACCTGAACGAAGTCGCTAAACACCCCTTCAATGTGGGCTATGACTTTAACCACGAAAGTGCCCTTACCAAGGAATACGTAAAGGTGACCACCCAGCACTGGCTGGAAGCCTTCCACGTGGACGGATTCCGGTGGGACCTGAGTAAAGGTTTCACCCAAAACTTCAGCAACGACGTAGGCCAGTGGAACCAATACGACGCCAGCCGGATCGCAATTATCAAGGACTACGCCGACCATGTTTGGAGCGTCAACAATGAGGCCTACATGATCATGGAGCACCTTGGGGTCCAGGAAGAAGAGCGTGAGTTGGCCGACTACGGCAACGGGATGTATTTCTGGTCTGGTTTTAATCCGCACGATGAATATCTAGAAGCCAGTATGGGCTTCCCCGGCAATCTGCAGGAGGTAGTTGGTGCAAACCGGGGCTTCGCAGACAACAATCTCGTGGCCTACATGGAAAGCCACGACGAAGAACGCATGCAGTATAAAAACAATGAATTCGGAGCTTCATCGGGCGGCTACAACGTCCGGAATGAAGCGACAGGACTGGATCGTGTGATGCTCGCAAGTACTTTCTTCTATACCGTTCCCGGCCCTAAAATGCTCTGGCAATTCGGTGAGCTGGGCTATGACTTCTCCATCAACCATTGTTTCGATGGCAGCAACAGCGACAACTGTCGCACTGACCCCAAGCCAATCCGCTGGGATTACCGTGATGACCCCGATCGGCAGGACGTCTATAACTGGATGGCAGAACTCAATTACCTGCGCAACAATTATGACTTCTTCCATGGCGACATCACCCGCGAGCGCCTCGTTAATCCGGGCAAGGTGCTTCACTTAAGTAGCAGCGATGGTCTCGTTTCCGTGTCCGGTAATTTCAACACGACCTCCGAGCGCCTGGTGGGCATCTTCCCCAGCGCCGGCACCTGGTACGACTTTGTAACCGGCGATGCCATTGAGGTTACCAATCCGGACGCAGGTATTGACTATGCCCCGGGTGAGTACCACATCTATTTTGATCGTCCGATCCCCCGGAACAATGACAACAACATTGGCACGGCTACCAATAACGTGCAGGTTTCCCGCCTGCAGCTTAGTTTACAGCCAAATCCAACGGCCAGCAATACCCAGATTAAATTTCAGGTAGCGGGTCGTGAACAGGTTCGGGTTGAGTTGCTTGATGTCAGTGGTCGTTTGCAGCGTGTTCTTTTTGCGGGCGCGGCCGCGGGTGCCATGCAAGTTGATGCAGCAGTAGGTGACTTGCCGGCTGGTGTCTATTTCGTGCGGGTTACGGACGGACTCGGCAGCGGCGTCCAACGCCTGGTAGTTCGCTAAATCCTTATCACCCAACGCTTCTCCCGCCCCCGTAGATCATATATCTGCGGGGGCGGGTCATTTACAACACCTTATTCGTAATAACCATACGCCTGCAGGTCAAGACCAAAACGTTTTTCCAGTTTCCGGTTAACGGCAGCAAACTGTGCTCGGATGCGTTCATTTTCCTGCTTGGCAACGAATTTCCGCTCGCCAAAGAGCTTACGCACGAAGTAAGGATCTATGTAGGTCTCTAACAGGTGCCTAAACTTCCAGGTAGTGATGCGGCGGGAAATTAGCTGGGACCTCCGGTAGTGGTTGTACGTAAAATGGTTGATGACGCGCAGCAGCTGAATCGACCGGTAAGACAGTGATGCATTAGGCCGCTTTTGCCTGGCGGGCGGATTCCAGTTGGTTGCTCCGCAAAAATCGGTGATCCTTTTGATGGCGCCTGCCTGGTCTTCCCGCAATTCCTCCTGTGGTAACACCAGTATGTTTTCAATACCAAACAAGTCAATGTAGCGGTCCAGCAGCTTATCGTATTCGAGATAGCTCCAGCGGAAGTAGTGCCGATCCTTAAAGAAAGGCTTCGGCTTTTGTACGCCTCCCTGCTGCACGTACTGCCGGTAAATGGATTCCGCCATTTTATCCTGCCTCCGAATCGTTACGATCACCTTCTTAAAACCCAGCGCATGCAGACGGCCGGCAATTTCATAGTTATAATCGCCAATCCCCATGTCCCCAACCAGCCTCTCAAACGAGTAGAGCTTATCTCCGGCCGCTGAAAAATGCTGGTGCGCTGCGGGATCGAACTCTAGCGTAGTGTCCGAATACACTGGTTCAAAAAGCTTACGGCACTGGGCGTAGCCAACGTAGTCAATTTCCTCCAAATGAGGAAAGACATTGTTTTGCAGGAAGGTGGTGCCAGTCTTATGGTAGCCGATATGTACAGTCATCTTTGGTGCATTCCCGTATCAGGAGGCGTGCAAGGTATCCTCGCTCGTTAATTCGGCACTAAACGTACTCAAGGATATCCGCATTTTCTAATATTTCCTGCGCTGCCCCGGAGAAACCGACATTTACCATTGCGCTGGCCAGCTCCGTAGACTTAATGCTGGCATTCTTCCCCAAAAGCTTGATTACGGGGTAAAGGGTACGGCTCATACGATAAACGAAGTTTGGCTCATTACGTGGCGTTACGGGATAGATATATCCGGGCCGGAAGGCATAGAAACTGCCTAAGCTCACCGTTGAAAGCTGGTTCTCGGCCATTCCTTTATACCGGGCGAAACTGGTCCTGCTTTTTTCGGAGCGATCCGCACCGGCTCCGCTTAGCAGACACAGGGTTGCTGCAGGGCTCTTTTCGGCCAGCGCCTTGCCGAAGGCAACGGCAAAGTCCACTGTTATCTTTCGAAACTGATCATCCGGCACCTGCCCCGTATACACCCCGATACAAAAGAAAGCTGCATTTATGCCAGCCAGATCCTGCTCAACGGAGCGGTAATCCGTAAAATCAGACATAATGATTTCCCGCAGTTTAGGGTGCTTCTCAGCGGAAGCCCTTCTCACCAAACTTACTACCTCTCCCACGGCGGGGTCCTTTAGGCATATATCCTTAATAAGTCCACCAGTCATACCGGAAGCTCCCGCAATAAGTACTTTTTTCATAACAGCAAGTGATTTTCGGGAAAGCTACATACCATTTCCAGCATCCAGCTTGTGGCTATTTCGCAAAATTGAACCATTACGCAGAAGCATACATATCCTCAATTACCCGTACGACTTCGAGGCCTTCACGGGCGGTAGTGGCGACCTGCGCGTTTCCGCGCAGCACGTCTATTACATTATCAATGACAAAATGGTGATTAGCCGCTGACCCGGTATAGGGGCCGTAGTTATTTGCGGGGTTACTTGGCGGAAGTTCTGGTTGGTCCAGTCCGGCAACGTGACAATACCGCAATTCATTCATGTACTGACCACCAAGCTTGATTGTTCCCTGCTCCCCCAATACGGTAAGTGTCGACTCAAAATTCCGGTCCCAAACTGCAGTACTAAAATTCAAACTCCCCAGTGCTTTCCCCACCGTGAAGTGCACCATTCCGGTATCAGCGAAGCGGTGGATGTCTTCGTGGTTCTGGTTGGCGAAGCGGGCCGACGCCACCTTGACTTCTCCGAAACACCAGCAGAGTAAGTCAATGAAATGGGCAAACTGGGTGAAAAGAACTCCTCCATCGAGCTCGGTGGTGCCGTGCCAGGGGTGCGGCCGCCCATCGGGCGGCAGGGTGTAGTAACGATGGTCCCGGTTCCAGAAGCAATCGAGGTGAACTTGAAATACCTCCCCCAACACACCGGCATCGATTTGTTCTTTGAGCCAGGCCGAGGCCGGGCTGTAGCGATTCTGCATTACGCCAAAAACATGGCGTTGTGCCGCCTTTGCCGTAGCAATGATCTCACTTGCGTCTTCGGTCTTTAGGGCAATAGGTTTTTCAATAACGGCATGTACTCCTGCCTCCAGCAAAGCGATGGCCTGCTCGGCGTGCAGCCCGTTTGGCGTACAAACACAAGCTACGTCTATTTTTATGCCACTGGCCAGCAAGGCTGCTAGTCCTCCAAACAAAGGGACATCCTGCCCCACCCCTTCCGGCCAGAGCAATTCCCCGGCGGGTAAAACATCAACAACAGCCACCAGGGTGGCCTCAGTATGCGCGGCGATCAGCGCCGCGTGGCGGCGCCCGATGTGGCCCAGGCCAATAACGGCAAATTGAATGGGGGTTGGCATGGGGCGAAATTAGGTAAATAGTGGATAGATAAGTAGTCAAATAGTCAACAGTCAAATAGTCAAGTATTGGGTAGGCAAGTAATTGGTCTGGCAAAGTTGAACTCATCGGATGCATCCTTTGTCCTGACGCAGTCAGACAAATATTCACCTGCTGCGTCGCACTCCCTTGCTTAATATCTTCACACAGCACCTGCGTAAACGCCTGAAACACCATATATCCTGACGCATTATCATATCGCCAACCAAATCAGTACCTTTGCGGCTCCTAACCAAGCATCTCGATTATGAACAAGGATTTCCTCAAGGAACTCGGTCTCCAGGCTGACAACGACGGCACCTCTACCGGACGCGAAAGCCACCACAACAGTGCTGATCACATTGCCTCCTACAGCCCCGTTGACGGCGAGCTGATTGGCCGCGTCAGCGTCACCACCAAAGAGCAGTACGAAGCTACTGTCGCTTCCGCTCAGGAAGCTTTCAAAACGTGGCGCACGATGCCAGCACCACAGCGTGGTGAGATCGTTCGCCAGTACGGCGAAGCACTTCGTAAGCATAAGGATGCCCTGGGGCGCCTCGTTTCTTACGAAATGGGAAAAAGCCTGCAGGAAGGTTGGGGAGAAGTTCAGGAGATGATCGACATCTGTGACTTTGCCGTTGGCCTCAGCCGGCAGCTTTACGGCCTGACCATGCACTCTGAGCGTCCCCTCCACCGCATGTACGAGCAGTGGCACCCCCTTGGCATTGTCGGTATTATCTCTGCCTTCAACTTCCCGGTGGCAGTATGGAGCTGGAACAGCATGATCGCCCTCATTTGTGGCGACGTCTGCATCTGGAAGCCATCCGAAAAAGCACCAATGTGTGGTGTTGCCTGCCAGAACATCTGGGCGCAGGTGGCGAAAGACAACGATCTGCCCGAAGGCATTTCCTGCCTCGTCAACGGTGACTACCAGATCGGTGAAATGATGACCACCGACACCCGTATTCCACTGATCTCAGCTACCGGCTCTACCCGCATGGGTAAGATCGTTGCACAGACGGTTGGCGCACGCCTCGGTAAATCACTCCTCGAATTGGGTGGCAACAACGCCATTATCATTACTGAGTCTGCCGATATGGACCTCGTCCTGACCGGTGCCCTCTTCGGTGCCGTTGGCACCTGTGGCCAGCGTTGTACCTCAACGCGTCGCCTCATCGTACACGAAAGCCGATACGCAGAAGTACGCGACAAACTCAAAGCTGCCTACGGCCAGCTGCGCATTGGTGACCCCCTCGACCAGAACAACCACGTTGGACCGCTGATCGACAAAGACGCCGTAGACATGTACCTCAAGGCTATTGAGGGCATTAAAGCAGAAGGTGGTAAGACGGTCGTTGAAGGTGGAGTGCTCGAAGGAGCAGGCTATGAGTCAGGCTGCTACGTTAAGCCAGCGTTCTTCGAAGTGGCTGCCGACAGCAAAATGGCTCAGCACGAGACCTTCGCGCCGATCCTTTACATCATGCCATACAGCACACTTGAGGAAGCCATCGACATCCAAAACAGCGTTCCTCAGGGACTCAGCTCTGCTATCATGACAACCAGCATGCGGGACAGCGAGCGCTTCCTCAGCGCCGCAGGCTCCGACTGTGGTATTGCAAACGTCAACATCGGCACTTCCGGTGCCGAGATCGGTGGTGCCTTCGGTGGTGAAAAAGAAACCGGTGGTGGTCGTGAGTCAGGCTCTGACAGCTGGAAAGCGTACATGCGCCGGCAGACGAATACCATCAACTACTCTACCGAGTTGCCACTCGCACAGGGCATCAAGTTTGATCTCTAATCAGCGCTATGCGCTGATTAGTTGTCAGGGCCTGCGGCCGTTGCCGGCTTGTCCGGACAGTACTACGTTACAAGAGGCCTTCGGATTCATTTCCGGAGGCCTTTTTTGGGGCGCGGACGCGGGTGCGAAGCAAGTGGTAGCAGCAAAGTGAATAATAGGGCAGCCAACTGCCGCCATTCAGAAATGGAGGTCCTCACCCAATAAAGCATCAATTCTCGGGCCAGTACCCCTCGCCAAAAAAAAACTGCCCCGGTCATCGTTAAAACGATGCCGGGACAGTCCACACACTATGAGAACACCCATTAATTCTTGAAGATCTTGGTGAGCGAATACTTTCGTTCGTGTCTTCGAGAGTATAGACGCTGTAAGTGGCAAAATGTATGCACGCTAACTGGTTAATTAACGTTAAAAATCTCTTAAGGCCGCATAAACACTAGCTTTTAAAAAACACCACTTTCTTCAATTGACGCCATACTGACAGTTGATTTTGACAAAATCTTCTGTTTCACCTGTCGTATCTTCGCCAGGCATGGCCTCCGGTCAATGTCCAATTTCCAGGGGCGCAACCTAAATTTCCGCTCAAGGACGGTTATCGGATCTGTCTTCGCTCATCCGATGTCCCGGCCGCGACAATTTGGCCAACGCCCATTTTCCACTCCTACGAATGATTACCGATCAGTCCATACAGCTCGTTAAAGACACTGCCCGCGTTGAAGACATCGTGGGAGACTACGTGAATTTGCGCCGGCGTGGACAAAACATGATTGGTTTATGTCCCTTCCATAACGAGAAGACCCCCAGCTTCAACGTTAACCCAGCCCGCAACATCTACAAGTGTTTTGGCTGCGGCGAAGCCGGAGACCCGATCAAGTTCGTGATGAGCCTCGAGCAGCTGTCTTATCCGGATGCCATCCGGAAAATTGCGGCCCGCTATAACATCAAGCTGGAGGAGAAAGCCGTAAGCCAGGAAGTCCGGGAAGAGCGCCAGGTCAAGGAAGCCCTCATCCTGGTCAACGAATACGCCCAGAAATTTTACGCGGACCAACTCTACCACACGGACGAGGGTAAAAGTATCGGGCTGAGTTACTTCAAAAGCCGCGGCTTCCGCCGCGAGGTAATGGAGAAATTCGGTCTCGGCTATGCTCCTGCCGGCCGCAATGGCTTGCTTAAAGCAGCCGTTGCCGCAGGCTATAAAGCTGAGCTGCTCGAGCAGCTCGGGCTGGTCCGCAACGGAAAAGACTTCTTCTGGGACCGGGTTATGTTCACCATCCATAACCTGCAGGGTAAGCCCATCGCCTTTGCCGGACGCATCCTGAAAAAGGACGTCAAAGCTCCGAAATACGTCAATAGCCCGGAGTCAGAGATCTACTATAAGTCGGAAGTACTTTATGGTCTGCATCAGGCGCGGCACGCTGTCCGCAAGCTCGACAACATCTACATGGTGGAAGGCTATACCGACGTCATTAGCCTCCATCAGCACGGGGTAGAAAATGTGGTAGCCACCTCGGGCACCAGCCTCACGCCGGGCCAGGCCCGGCTGGTGAAGCGGCAGACCTCCAACGTCACCCTGCTCTACGACGGAGACAAGGCCGGTATTAAGGCTGCACTCCGCGGGGTTGACGTTTTACTGGAAGCGGACCTTAACGTCCGCGTTGTCATCCTGCCCGACGGAGAAGACCCCGACAGCTACATGCAGAAGGTTGGCACAACGGCCTTCACGGAATACCTCGACAAGACCAAGCAAGACTTCCTCTTTTTCAAAGCAGACCTGCTGCTTGATGAAGCTGGTGACGATATAGCGGCACGTTCGGCAGCCATCCGCTCCAGTATCGCTACCCTCGCCCTCGTGGACGACCCGCTTAAACGGGCCAACTACCTGCAGAAGTTTACCATCAAATTAGGTCTGGAAGAAAGCCTGCTGATCAACCTGGTTAATCAGGCGATCGCAGACCGCCGGGAGAAAGTCCGCAAGGAGCAGGAACGCGAAGCGCGCCGCAAAGAGGCACAGTCGCGGAGAGGTGGCGGCGGGCAAACCCAACGTCCCAAACGTCGGAATCAGTTACCTCCCGTCCGGCCACCAGCCACGAATTTCCCCGAAGAAGCGCCGCCACCGGTTGACTTCGGTCCGCCACCGCCCGCAGAGGCGGGAGATTGGCCCTCCGAAGAACCCGGAGGGATGGCTGGCGGCGGAGCCGCCGAGTATACCCCGGACTGGGGCGGTGAAGATGGCTACCAGGAACCCGTTTTTGATGGTTTTGACGCCGACGTCCCTCCCCCAATCTCAGAGGTACTACCCGAAAGGCCTGCGGAAGAGACCACAGCTGGCGAAGCAGACATTTTATGGACGGGCCACACCTTTCAGGAAAGGGAAGTGTGCCGGCTACTCATCACCCACGGGCACAAGCCCTATGATGAAGAGCAGCAGCTTTCTGTTGCTGCCTATTTCACGGCTAACATCGCCGACGTCCTCGAAGATTTCGATAGTCCGCTGTACCAGAAGATCGTTACGGGCGTAATGGACTATGTACGGCAACACCAGGCCGGGCCTGACGCCGCCTGGTTTAACAACCACCCGGAAGAAGCCTTCCAGAAGGAAGCCAGTTCGGCAGCAGACAAGCCATATCAATTAAGCCCTAACTGGAAAGAGAAGTATGGTGTCCGGCTCAGCCAGAAGATGCCCGAGGATAATCAAAAGATTGCCGTAGACAAGTTGCTCAACAACTTTCGTCTGCTAAAAGTAGAACGAAAGATTGAGTTTGTCCAGCAGGAAATCATCAAAGCCCAGGCTGCCGGCGATGAGAAGCAGCTCCGAAAATACTTCCGCCTGCTGTCCGCAAAACTTGTCCCCATCCGGAATGAGTTGGCCCGCAAAAACGAAAGTGTCGTTATCAAGAAGTAACTGTTAAAGTATGCGATAAGGATTGCAGTTTTATGGCACCCGATTTGTATTCATTCAAAAGCCAGTGGGATTCGCTTTGGTATAGGAGTACTGCTCCGACCAGTAACAAATCGGAGCAGCGCTCCTCTACCAAAACACCTGCTACCTTTTGAACGGACACCCCGATTTACATGTACGCAGGTCTTACGAGACTACCAAACCACAAGAAGACAGGACTCACCTCCTTCTCTTCAGAATATGCCGCTCATTTGTCGGTCATTAGATCATCTTTTGACCTGGCGCAGCCGGACAAAAGTTCATCTGATGTCTCGACCAATCTTCTACATTGCACCTGCGTCCGCGCCCTTATGGTTATTACCTTTGCACCGTGATTTTGCTCCTAACCACCATTCTCGGGCTTTGCGCGCTCGCGGTTTTGCATACCTATGTGCTTTACCCCTGGTGGGTAATGCGCAAGGCAAAGCAGTGGGCGCGGACGCAGGAGCAAACAAAAGACCCCGAAAGCAGGGCAAGCTGGCCGGCAGTCTACGTATTAATGGCAGCCCATAATGAGGAAGCTGTTTTACCCCAAAAACTCGCCAGCCTTGCGGCCCAAAACTATCCCGGAGACTTACAAATCCTCATCGGAAGCGACAACAGCTCCGATGCTACCAATACCATCCTGGAGCAGTGGGCCACGCAAGACAGCAGGTTCCACCCCACCCTTTTTGAGCAACGACAGGGAAAGCCGGGCATCATCAACCAACTCGCTGCCCAGGCTGATCAGGACGGTGTGTTGGTGATTACCGATGCCTCCGTCATGTTACGCCCCGACGTAGTGACCGAACTGGTCCGGCCAATGCTGGGCAACAACAACATTGGCGTAGTTGATACTACGATGGTACAAACGGGTGCCCGGGCAGCGGGCATTGGGAAGCAGGAAGAACAATACATCAACCGTGAAGTAGCCATCAAACAGGCTGAAAGCCTGCTCTGGGGCGCCATGATTGGCCCCTTCGGTGGGTGCTGGGCCATCCGGGCAGCAGCCTTCCGCCCGGTGCCGGACAACTTCCTCGTCGATGACTTTTTCCTCTGCATGGCTGCCTATGAGGCAGGCTATGCGGGTGTGACCAGCCCCCTGGCTATTGTGGAAGAAGGCGTCGGGCAGCAGTTGGGCGCCGAGTTCCGCCGCAAGGTGCGCATCAGTAGTGGCAACTGGCAAAACCTGGTCCGCTTCAGGAAGCTGTGGTGGCCCTTTTGGCGCAACCCGCTATCCTTTGCCTTTTTCAGTCATAAGGTACTGCGCTGGTGGACTCCCTTTTTCCTGCTGATTGGGTTTGCGGCCCTCCTCCTCATCGTTGCAACTTCGCAGCAAAGTGGCAACTATTGGCCGCAGGTGTTGTTGGGGATTGTAGTGGCGGTTGGAGCCGGGCTCGTTCTGCTGGACCTGGTCCTTTCTGCCCTGAATATTCACGTACGACTCGCTCGCTTTACACGCTATTTTCTTGCGATGAACGCCGCACTCCTCGTCGGTTTTTATCGTTACCTAACCGGAATCAAATCTAATGTCTGGCAACCATCCCAACGTCACTGAAACTACTGCTGACCGTCAACTCCACCTCAATACCATCGAAGAAGCGGTTGCGGACATTCGCGCCGGCAAAGTCATTATTGTTGTCGATGATGAAGACCGGGAAAACGAGGGAGACTTCGTTTGTGCCGCTGAACGCGTAACTCCGGAGATCATCAACTTCATGGCGACCTATGGTCGCGGCCTGATCTGTACCCCCATTGAGGAAGATCTGGCGGATGCCCTGGACCTACCCATGATGGTGTCTTCAAATACAGATATCCACGAGACTGCCTTTTCAGTTTCTATTGACCTCATAGGTCATGGCTGTACCACCGGTATCTCGGCCTACGACCGGGCTACCTGCATCCGTCGGATGACGGAAAGAAGCGCCAAGCCCACTGATTTTGCCCGGCCCGGACACGTTTTCCCCCTCCGTGCCGTGAAGGGTGGCGTTCTGCGCCGTACTGGACATACGGAAGCCGCCGTTGACCTTGCCCGCCTCGCGAACCTCTACCCTGCCGGAACCATTGTCGAAATTCTGAAGCCGGATGGGGAAATGGCCAGAATGCCTTACCTCGTAGAACTCGCTAAAGAACACGACCTCAAGATCGTCAGCATCGAGGACCTTGTTGCCTACCGCCTCCAGACCGAGCGTCTCGTTGAGCGCGAGTTTGAAATGGACCTCGACACCCGCTACGGGCCATTTAAGCTGTATGCTTACCGCCAAACGACGAATAACGACGTCCACCTTGCGCTAACTCACGGGGAATGGGGCATCGATGAGCCGGTTCTGACCCGGGTACACGCCAGCACCAGCAGCCGGGATTTGCTTCACAGTCTGCTAAGTGGCTTCAGTACCGGACTGAACGGACCTTTGGAAAAGATTGCCGAAGCAGGCAAAGGCGTGCTCCTCTTCATGCGCCCGCACCAGGACGGCAGTGAGGTAATTGCGGGACTACGCCTGCTAAAATCCCGGCTTCAGGACGGAAAGAGAGGCGCTACGCCATTCCGTGGCTCCAGCATGGAACAGCGGGACTTCGGGATTGGCGCGCAGATACTGCGCGACCTGCGGGTAAGCAAGCTTCGCATCCTGAGTAACAACCCCAAAACCCGCGTCGGACTAGAAGGCTATGGCCTCGAGGTAGTGGAGTTTGTGGGCATGTAGCAGCGGCTTCAGCCGCTAGCTTGGTGTTTGAAAAAGCCTGCGGCTGAAGCCGCGGCTACTGGCTACGACCTTCAAAAACCACCGTTTTACGGCTGACATCGTCGTCATCGTAGACGTATTCAATGCGGAGGAGGTCGTTGTCGTCGTGGTCGATGCGGCCAACGAATACGAGGTTGCGGCAATGCAGAGTACCGCATTTCTGTAAGAAGCTGCTCATCACCGATGAAGAGGGCGAGCGATGGATTTCAAAGGCTTTATATTTCTGAGGGAAAGTAGTGAGGAGTAGCAGCGGCTTTAGCCGCTAGCCCGGTATTTGAATAAGCCAGCGGCTGAAGCAGCGGCTACTGATTGATCCCTCCTGGCAATTTCAGCTTTGTCCGTTTCTTCTGGCCTAACTCAATTTTTTTGGCACGCCGCTCGGCGGCGTCCAGTTTATCTGCAATCGGTCGGGCGCGGAAGGTGCGTTCCTCCCCAGACCGCTCATCTTGGAGCACAAGTTGCTCAGCGGTACGTTCAATGATGTTATAGCGGAGGTAAAAATCTCTGCCTTCGCGGTAGCGGGAAGGAACAAGGCTTTTGCCCATGAAATAATCAACTGAAAGCGTCAAGGTGTTTTTGGCAGTATCCAGCGTCCATTGCCCCATGAGGTAACGGGATTTGCGCTGGTGATTTGCTCCGGCATCTTCCTCGAAGGGTCCGTAGGGTTCGAGGCGCAAAAGGAAACCCTGACGTTCTCCCGGCGTAGTCTCCTCCCAAATTACGGAGGAGAGCAGGCTATCCTGCTGGCCAGCGGCCAGCGCGGAGGAAAGAATGATCGCAATAAAACAGAAGAGGCGCATACTGAACGGGATTGTCGGATATAAGACGGGTAAACGGTAGGCATGGGTAACCAAGCGGTGGTATTTAGCGTGGTTTTAACATTACAGGAGACAAAACGCGCCCTCTTATGTCCCCACATGGCACCTGCGTCCGCGCCCAAATCCCCCAAAATCAACAACGGACGCATGGTACTGGAATAGGAAGATGCCCCGCGAGCGGGAAAAATCAAATTTATGTAGCCGTCTGTCCCAAAGGAATGAACCTGACATTATATCTTTGGCCGAATTTTAACTCCACTCCCCCATGCCTAAGGATACCAGCATCAAATCAGTTCTTATTATCGGGTCTGGCCCCATCATCATCGGGCAAGCCTGCGAGTTCGATTATTCGGGGAGCCAGGCAAGTAGAAGCTTGCGGGAAGAAGGTGTTGAAGTGACCATCATCAATCCGAATCCGGCCACCATCATGACGGATCCGATGACTGCCGACAATGTCTACCTGCTTCCACTTACGCCTGAGTACGTAGAACAGATTCTCAAAGAGCAGCCACAGATTGATGCCGTACTCCCTACCATGGGAGGGCAGACAGCCCTTAACCTGGCCATTGAATGTGGTGAAGTAGGTTTGTGGGAGAAGTACGACATCCGCCTGATCGGGGTAGACCTTGAAGCCATTGACCTGGCAGAGAACCGGGAGCTCTTCCGCCTGCACATGGAAAAACTGGGGCTCAAGTGTGCCCCGGCCATGATCGCTAACTCCTTCCTCGAAGGCATGGAAGCGGCGCAGGAAATCGGATTCCCGCTGGTAATTCGCCCCAGCTACACCCTGGGTGGCTTTGGCGGCGGTTTCTGTTTTAAAGAAGCAGCCTACCCTGAAATGTTGCGTCGGGGACTGGAAGCCAGTCCTACGCACGAGGTGTTGATTGATAAAGCAGTCTTGGGCTGGAAAGAATTCGAGCTTGAACTCCTGCGGGATGCTGCCGACAATGTCGTCATCATCTGTACCGTAGAGAACTTTGACCCGATGGGGATCCATACAGGTGACTCGGTAACCGTTGCTCCGGCCATGACGCTTTCGGACAAGGCCTACCAGGACATGCGCGACCAGGCCATCAAGGCCATGCGCGGCATGGGCAACTTTGCCGGAGGTTGTAACATCCAGTTCAGCCAGAACCCGGAGACGGAAGAACTCATCGTTATTGAGATCAACCCGCGGGTAAGCCGTTCCTCGGCCCTCGCCTCTAAAGCAACGGGCTACCCGATTGCCAAGATCGCGGCTAAGCTCGCGCTCGGCTACACGCTGGATGAGTTGAAAAACCAAATCACCAAAACAACCTCCGCCTTCTTCGAGCCAACGCTTGATTACGTCATCGTAAAAATTCCCCGGTGGAACTTCAACAAGTTCCCGGGTAGCGATCACCGCCTCGGCCTGCAGATGAAATCCGTCGGAGAGGTAATGGGTATTGGACGTAACTTCCTCGAAGCACTCCAGAAAGCATGTCAGAGCCTTGAGAATGGCCGCGCCGGCCTAGGTTCTGACAAAAAGGAATGGATTAAAACGGACGACATTCTCCATCGCCTGGAGCATGCTTCAGATGACCGGATCTTTCGCCTCAAAGACGCCCTCCGACTGGGAGTACCCCGCAAGACGGTCCACAAGCTAACCAAGATCGACCCCTGGTTTATCAATCAGGTAAAACGACTGGTTGACTACGACCTGGAGGTACAACGCTACAACGTTCCGGAAGACATCCCGACCGATTTCTTCCGTGAGCTGAAAGAAGTAGGCTACTCAGATGCGCAAATCGCGTACCTGCTGCGCGTAGACGAAGAAGCCGTCACGAAGCGACGCTACGAAATTGGTATCCGCCGGACATACAAGATGGTTGACACCTGTGCCGCTGAGTTTGAAGCGCAGACGCCCTACTTCTACTCCACCTTCGATCAGGAAAACGAGAGCATCGTTACGGACAAGCCTAAAGTGATTGTCCTTGGCTCCGGCCCTAACCGGATTGGTCAGGGTATCGAGTTTGACTATTGCTGTGTGCACGGCCTGCGTGCCGTGCAGGAATCGGGTTATGAGGCCATCATGGTCAACTGTAACCCAGAGACGGTGTCTACCGACTTTGACCAGGCAGACAAACTCTACTTCGAGCCAGTTTACTGGGAGCACATCCAGGAAATCATCGATCACGAAAAGCCGGAAGGAATCATCGTACAGCTTGGCGGGCAAACTGCCCTTAAACTGGCGGAAGAATTCCACAACCGGGGCATCAAAGTCTTCGGTTCAAGCTACGAAAGCCTTGACCTTGCCGAAGACCGCGGTCGCTTCTCCGACCTGCTGAAGGAACTGGAAATCCCTTACCCTAACTACGGTACTGCCAAGGATGCTGATGAGGCCCTTGAGGTAGCCAACCGGGTAGGATACCCCGTGCTGGTTCGCCCAAGCTACGTACTTGGTGGTCAGGACATGCGGATCGTGATCAACGACCACGAACTGGAGCGCCACGTGCTCTCTATCTTTAAGAAAGACCCGAACATGGTCGTTCTGGTAGACCACTTCCTGGACCGTGCTAAGGAAGCCGAAGTTGACGCCATTTGTGACGGCGACGAGGTACACATCATGGGTATCATGGAGCACATTGAGCCTGCAGGTATCCACTCCGGTGACTCTTCTGCCGTACTCCCCACCTACTCTCTCGGCGTTGACGCCGTGAACAAAATGCGCGAGTACACCGAGAAACTGGCCTTCGCCCTGAAGACCAAAGGGTTGATCAACGTGCAGTTTGCCATTAAGACAGACAAGGAAACCGGCGAAGAGCACGTCTACGTCATTGAAGCGAACCCCCGGGCAAGCCGTACTACGCCTTTTATCGCTAAGGCCTACAAAGTACCTTACCTCAACATTGCTACCAAGGTGATGCTGGGTGCGAAGAAGCTCAAAGACTTTGACATCAACCCGCAGCCTAGTGGCTATGCCATCAAAGTTCCCGTTTTCAGCTTCAACAAATTCCCGAACGTTGACAAGCAACTTGGCCCCGAGATGAAGTCTACCGGAGAAGCGATCCGGTTCGTGAAAGACATGACCGATCCCTTCTTCCGCGAACTCGACCGTAACCGGAGTATTTACTTGACGCGGTAGGGGGAGATTAGATGGTTAGTATTTTAGACTGTTAGTTCGTTAGACCATTAGTTCGTTAGACTTTTAGACCGTTAGAGGTTCGTAGCAATACTAACGGTCTAACAGTCTAACTCCTGAAGGTCCAACGAGGCGGGCGCGGGCGCAGGTGCGAACCAAGTTATGGTGCAGTGCTTACCGGCACACGCAGGGTTACGCGCTGGCCGCTGAAAGCGGCGTTACCTGTTACCGGGTCGACCAGCTGATCGTCTGTGATGTCGTTTACGCTTACGCCGGGCGCCCGTTGGGCGACCTGTAGTTGGATGCCTTCCCGGTGGTGGCCGAAGCCGTGGGGAATACTTACGACTCCTGGCATCATGGTATCTGTCAGCTCAACGGGAATTTGGATAGTTCCCGTGCGGGAAGTTACTTCTACTGGTTCTCCTGTAGCAAGGCCCAGCGTAGCTGCATCCTCAGGATGCAGCATCAGGGTGCAGCGGTTCTTACCCTTTGCTAAGCCGGGAGAGTTATGCATCCAGCTGTTGTTACTGCGTAAATGTCTGCGGCCGATCAGGTAGAACTCTCCGGGCGCCAAGGTGACCGCTTCGTCTAATTTATCACGCAATGGCGCCAGGGTTGGCGCGACGAATTCCGGGATGAGGTTGATTTTCCGATCTTTCGTGAGCAAGGCTGCCGGTAAGCGTTGTTCCAGTGGCCCGAGCACGATGCCGTGCTTTGCCTTTTCCAGCTTCCGTAGGCTAAGGCCTGAGAACAGCTTCTTCCAGGAGGATAGCTTTCCGTACGGCCCCGTAAGCAACCCAAGATTAAGTAGGCGCCGTGGCGTACCCCATTTATGGCGGCGGGAGACTTTATACCCTGAAAGTGGAGCAAGCTTCGCGACCAAAGCCTTTGCAATTTCCCAGTCATACAATTGTCCTTTCTCCGGCTGAAATAGCTGGGGGGAATACTTCGCAACGTTTGCCGTGGCGAGGTGATTAAAAACCAGATCGTAGTGATCAACTTCAAGGTGAGACGGCGGCGGAAGAATGAGGTCGGCGTGCCGGGTGGTCTCGTTCAGGAAGATGTCGATACTGACCATGAAATCCAGGCCGGCAAAGGCAGTGTCCAACTGCCGCCCGTTGGGCGTCGAGATTACCGGATTACCGGCGTGGGTGATCATGGCCCGGATCTGCCCTTCGCCCGGGGTAAGCATCTCCTCGGCCAGCGCTGCCACCGGCAGCTCGCCTTCAGATTCCGGCAAGCCGCGCACCCTACTCTTCCAGCGGCCGTAGGCCCGCCGTTGCTTGTTCCCGCGAATCAGCGGTACTGCAGGCGTAGTGAGCATCGCCCCACCTTCCCGATCAAAATGCCCCGTTACCAGGTTCAGCACTACCAGCAACCAGTTACACAGCGTTCCGTGTGCCTGGGTGGAAAGCCCCATCCGTCCGTAGAGGACCGCTCTTTCCGTAGTCGCAAAGGTGGTAGCGATGCGACGAATATCTTCTTCAGCAATTCCACAATGGGAAGCTACCACATCCGGTGAAAACGCTGCCACCAAGTTGCGCAGGGTTTCCGGGTCGGGTAATGCTGCCTGCAGGTGCGCATAGTTCACCAGGTCGTGGTGCAGGATATGATGCAGCATCCCCAGTAAAAAATAGGCATCGGTGGCCGGACGGATAAAATGATGCTCATCGGCATGCCGCGTCGTCTCGGTGCGGCGAGGATCAATCACCACAACCTTTCCGCCACGATCACGGATGGCGGCTAGTTTAGGAGGCACCCCTCCGGCACTCATCAGGCTACCATTTGACACACTTGGGTTAGCGCCCATAATGATCAGGTAGTCCGTTCGATCAAGGTCCGGAATCCCGATCATCAGGGTATGCCCGAAAAGGTGATGCGCAACAAACTGGTGTGGCAACTGATCTACGGACGTAGCAGAGTAAACGTTTTTGGACCGGAGTGCCCGGCGGAGGTCGCCCATGAAGGTCAGGATGCCGTAGTTATGAACGGTTGGGTTGCCGATGTATAGTCCTACGGCATCCAGGCCGTGCGCTTTGCGCACGGCGTTTAGGCGTTCGCCGGCATAGTCGAGTGCTTCCTGCCAGCCGATTTCTTCCCAGGTACCGTCGGAGCGCTTACGGAGCGGCTTTTTTAGTCGGTCAGGGTCCGTATGGAGCTCGGCGATGCGTGCCCCTTTGGGGCAAATGAACCCTTTGCTAAAGGGGTCATCCTTATCACCACGGACTGAGATCACCTCGTCCTTTTCATATTCAACGGTGAGGCCACACATGGCTTCGCAGAGGTTACAAACACGGTGGTGGAGCGGCATGGTCGATCGGGTAAGCACTAAGGTAAGAGGCTCAAGATAAGCTTCCGGAGCGAGACTGGTGCTGTTTGAGGGTATAGGCATGAGCACTATTGCAGCGTTTACTCTTTCAAAGCTTCGAGTCGTAAGATGAGATTTTTCAGCTACGCCAAGTCAAAACTGCGCGTAGGACGACCTCCGTTCTTACACTACCTGACACCCTGACACTGCACCTGCGGCCGCGCCCCTTATTCGCCCTTGACCAACCGACTCACGAAAAAACCGTCGTAACCTTCCACCTGAGGCAAGTAAGTATGCTTGTGTTCCAGGGTCCACTCCTTACCCGCCTCGGATGCCAGAAAGGCATCCACCTGCGCATCATTTTCGCGCGGAAGAATGCTACAAGTAGCGTATACCATTTTCCCTCCGGGCTTAACCATTCTGCTGTAGCGCGTGATGATATCAGCCTGCTCCCGGACAACCCGGTCGATAAAGTCCTGGTTCAGCTTCCACTTAGCATCCGGGTTACGCCGCAGAACACCGAGGCCGGAGCAAGGCACGTCCAGTAGCAGCCGGTCTGCCCGTCCGGTAAGGCGCTTAATGACCTTTGAGCTCGTGATCTCCCGTGTTTCTAAGTTGCCGACACCATTGCGACGCGCGCGCTTTTTCAGCTCTTTGAGTTTCCAGCCGTGAATATCCAGGCTGAGCAACTGCCCTTTATTCTCCATTAATGCAGCGAGGTGTAGACTCTTACCGCCAGCACCAGCGCAGGCGTCGATTACAGTTTGTCCGGGAGTTACTTCCAGTGCAGGGGCTGCTTGCTGGCTGCTAAAATCCTGGACTTCGAACAGGCCTTCCCGAAAAGCCTGGGTCCGGAACAAGTTTTGCCGTTCCGTTACCAGTAGCGCATCTGCTCCGATGGGTTCGGTCCGAATTTTATCCTGGACGAGCATTCTGGCCAGTTTGGAGGGGGTCGTCTTCAGTCGGTTGGCACGCAGGACAACCGGAGCCTGCTCATTCAGTGCCGCAATGGTCGGTGACCAGGTAGTCTCTCCTAATTCATTGGCGCCAAGTTGGTCCAGCCAGTCGGGAATACTCTCGCGGAGCGCCCTTTCTTTTTGGGCTGCTTCCAACTGAGCGGATAATGCTTCGGAATCTATGGTCGCGAATTCTTTCCAGGGCGGGAGGCTGATTCCTTTAATGGCTAACTGGATACCGACCAACTTCCACCAATCAGCCCGCTTTTTGGGCTTACCACCACCCGCAAGGTGGCGCAGCAGCCGGTAGTTCCGCACCACTTCGTAGGTATGCTCGGCGATGAAAGCCCGGTCCTTACTCCCCCGACGTTTATCTGCCTTAAGCACGCGTGCGATCTCACGATCAGCATACGCTCCTTCGTTAAAGATGTTGGTCAGCGCTGAGGCGACAGCTTCTATGTGAGCGGGAAAAAGTCTTTGCATGGCGCAAAGGTAGTAAGGCTTGAAGGGATGCTTTGCCTAAGTGCCCCGGGTGCGTACATCAAGATGCACGGTTGGGACCTTCCACCGGAAAACTACCGCAGCAGCGCAGCTCCTTCGGTGCTACAATAGGAAGTCCCAATGGACTCCAATGTTACATCTTTACATAGACTTGTGCATTTGGTTATATAAGCGTTCTCCTATCCATACTTACCACTTACTTTCAGCAGCATTTATTAGTCTGACAATTATTATTTTTACCGGGCATTCACTAATCAAAACCCTTTGTTTATGCGTAATCTATTCTCGCTCCTTCTCTTGCTCGCACTCAGCACCACTGCCGTTTCGGCGCAGCACCTTGGCCTGAGAGCAGGACTAAACTTTACCAACATTGACGTTGAGACAGACGGCGCTACGGTATCTTTTGACGCCCAGACCAACCTGATGTTTGGTGCGTTCTTTGACCTCCCCCTGGCCGGTAATGCAATTGTACTTTCTCCGGAAGTTTCCTACGTTGGAAGGGGCTATGGGTTTGAACTGGATTTTTTCGGGTCTAATATTTCAACCAGCGTAAACCTCAATTACCTTGACGTTGGCCTTTTAGCCAAGATCATGATTGCCAGTGAAGAATCACTTGGCATCTACGTTGGTGCCGGTCCAATCTATTCTTACGCCCTCAGCGGAGAATCTGATGTTGACGGCTCAACAACAACCATCGAATTTGATGACAATGATGGCTTCAACCGCTCTAACATTGGTCTGGCTGGTGTAGCTGGCTTGACCTTTAGCCGGATATTCTTCGTAGAGGGCAGGTACATGGTAAGTCTGAATTCATTAAACGAAGAAGACCCAACGTTCCAGGGAGAATCTAAATGGTCATCCATCGGCGTAAACGGTGGCGTACGTATTCCTTTTGGCAACTAGTATACTGTCAGCACAAGTGCGTATCTACCTTTAGTATCTCGAAATGAGCCCGTTGCAAGTGTTGCAGCGGGCTTTTTTCACATTCCGGGAGCAGGGCGCGTCATTTTCAGGTAGCTAAGCCAATAATCGAACATTTGATATTCGTTTAACGCTAACAGGCTGATAGGAATCGGTGATATCCAGCCTATTTAATCGATCAAAACTTCTAACTATGCGTAATTTCCTCACCCTGATGTTTGTCCTGACGCTCTGCGGTAGCTCACTTTCCGCACAATACATAGGACTGCGTGGTGGCCTCAACATCACCGAACTGACTGTCGAATCCAACGGAACTTCTTTTTCGTTCGATGAGCAAACCAATCTTATGCTTGGTTTATACTTTGACCTACCGGTTGGTTCTGACAAACTGCTGCTTTCCCCTGAAGTAAGTTACTTGGTCCGTGGGTATGACATCGGCGTAATCAATTCCACCTTTGAAACAAAATTCAACTACGTTGATCTAGGGTTACTGGTAAAGCTGATGATCATTGATGGCGATGCTTTAGGGCTATACGTGGGTGGTGGACCAATTGCTGCTTTCGCCATCAACGGTACGATTGAATCAAGTGCCGGAACAGAAGACATAGAATTCGACGGAACGGAGACGATTGACCGCCTCAACCTTAATGCTGGAGCGGTGGCCGGGCTTACCTTTGGTCGCAAACTGTTCGTTGAGGCTCGCTATACCTGGAGCTTAAGCCCGCTCGAAGATCCGGATGATCCAATTAACGTTAATGAATCGAAGTGGACTACGCTGGGCATCAATGCCGGACTGCGGTTTCCCTTGGGGAATTAATCCGTAGCTGTAGGGGTTAGAGGCGGGGCCGCAGGTGCCTGTGGAAGATACTTTGAAAGGCAAAAAGGGTATGTAAGTATCAAAGCATACCCAGTCGGGTTCGCCTTAATTTCAATTCAAATTGAGCTGTAAATGCCGTTTAACTTACTGTCTTGAGTGTCTCCGTACAGGGAGGGATATTTAGTTGTATTACTTCCTTCGGAAACGCCTGCTGATGCCATCCAGCAGGCGTTTTTCTTATGCATAACAAGAAGGCCATGGCCCTTCGAAAAGTAAACTTGATAGCGCAGGGAACATATTAGGCTCACCTCCCGATGTAATAAATATTCCAACGCTCCTCTGGCTGACAACCAGTATTTGTACTGGTTGCCGGAGAGGCAAAGAGAAAATTTATTGCTATAACTTATTAATTAAATTCCAATATCATGCGCATCACCTCCGCATTTATTCTATTACTATCACTAGCCTCATTCTCGTTAGATGCTCAACATTTTGGCGCCAGAGTAGGCGCCAACTTTACCAATGTAAGTATCGATACAGACGGTGCGGACATATCTTTTGACAACCAAACTAACTTAATGCTTGGCCTTTTCTTTGATCTACCAATCGGAGGAGATCGATTCATGTTGTCTCCAGAGATCGGCCTGGTTGGGCGGGGATACGATTTTGATTTTAGCACGTTCGGAGAAACCAACACAAACTTTAGCTACCTCGATCTTGGCGTCTTGGCTAAACTAATGCTTGTAGACCAGGAAACACTTGGTTTTTACGTAGGAGCAGGTCTCGTATTCAGTTACGCCCTAAGTGGTATTCAGGAATTTAACGGTGATGAAATTGACATCGATTTCGATGACAACGATGGCTTTAACCGATCCAATTTGAATGGAGCTGCAGTGGCAGGACTGACCTTTGCGAAGATTTTCTTCGTCGAAGGACGATATATGTTTGGTCTGAGCTCGCTTAGCGACGGTGAAGACGACCCTGATTTTGACTTTGACACGCGCTGGAATTCTTTCGGAATTAATGGTGGTATCAGGGTCCCGTTAGGACAGTAACGTACCTGGACATCGTTTTATAAACAGCAACCTCATGAATTTTTAATTGAAATAACCTTTTCAATTAGTCATCCTAGTAAGCGCCTGGCGGTATCTCCGTCAGGCGTTTTATTATTAGCGCGTGCCAACCTGATAAAAATAGAATGTACATCATCAAACAATGTACTCCCCTTGTTTTAGATCAAGTTTTAGCTATACCTAA
>CAZTTF010000222.1:0-7013 GCA_964616365.1 uncultured Lewinella sp.
GTGGAAATTTGTTGAAATTTTACTGGTCACCCTGGCCATCACGGTGTCTGGGTATCTCGTCAATGATTTACAGGATGAAGATATTGATGCGATCAACCGGCCCGGTACCAACCCGGTAGAGGTACTTGGTAAGGACTTAGTGATGTGGGCATATTCAGTAACACTACTGGGTGGCTTCCTGGTCAGTCTATTACTGGCTTTTCGCCTTGGTGAGCGCCATTTGCTGTGGATCTTTCCGGTCGCTATTGGATTATTGTCAGTCTACAGCTCTAACGTAAAACGCGTGCCGTTTTTGGGCAACCTGCTGGTTGCCGGTTTCTGTGCAGGCGTTCCCGGGGTACTGCTGCTGGCGGAGCGCGAAGCCATTTACCAGCTTTTTCTGGCGAACCCGGATCAGGCGTACGATGTCCTGCGGGTTTGTGCGCTCTTTATGGTTTTTGCTTTCCTGGCTACCATGTTACGGGAGCTGGTGAAAGACCTGGAGGATCTTGTTGGGGACCAGGCAGTTGGTCGTCGGACCATTCCAATTTTACTGGGAGTAGCAAACAGTCGGCTCCTTGGGGTGCTGTTCGGACTTTCGGTTCTGGTAGCACTCGTACTGCCCGTGGCCCTCGGCTGGGGGGCTTTCCTCACACCAGGTATGTTGGTGTTGATTGGCTTACTGATGGTTGGATTGCTGGGTATTCTGTTCCTTTTTCTGCGGGCCACCGGCCCGCCGGGCTATCACCGCGTCAGTACCCTTTTGAAGCTCTTTTTGCTGGGGGGGTTGGGCCTACTGGTATTCTTCTGACGCATAGCATAAGAAAGCGCCGAAACTGTTCAGTACTGGAACGCCTGTCCGGTAGGACCTACCTTTGTTTTTCACACGTCAAATTGCCGATTATCCATGAGCACTTTCGTCCATCCTACTGCTATCGTTGATCCCGGAGCTGAAGTCGGAGAAGGCACTAAGGTGTGGCACTTTTGCCACCTTATGCCGGAGTGCTCTATCGGTGCTTCCTGCAGCCTGGGGCAAAATGTTTTTGTGGCTTCGGGAGTGGTGTTGGGAGACAACTGTAAAGTCCAGAATAATGTCAGCCTCTACACCGGCGTTACTGCCGGTAATAATGTCTTTATCGGTCCATCAGCGGTATTTACCAACGTTGTGAACCCGCGCGCGGCAATTGTGCGCAAATCAGAATACCGGCCCACGGTGCTGAAAAATGGCGTCACCATTGGGGCGAATGCCGTTATCGTGTGCGGTACGACGCTCCATGAATTTGCCTTCGTTGGGGCTGGCAGTGTCGTCACCCGCGATGTTGCTGCCTATGCCCTGGTGGTAGGTAATCCCGCCCGGCAAATTGGCTGGATGAGTGCGGCCGGTGGCCGCCTTCAGTTTGCTGAGGACGGAAAAGCTACCTGCCCGGAAGAGGGGACGGTGTATCGCCTGGAAAATGGTACGGTGCGGCGAGAAGGCCTTTAGCGGCAGCTGTCAACTCCTACTCCTCATCTTCAGTATGCTTGGTCTTCCGGCTACCATCGTACAACTCATATTTGCAGTAGCGTACTTCCACGGGACCGTTCATGAGGGGGATGCGCTTACTGGTTCGTAGCCCCACCGATTTTATCCCTGCCGGGCTACCGGAGATAATCCAGGCATTGTATCCTTTCCAGTGCTGCTTGAGGGTATCACCGATCATGGAATAGAGCCCCTCAATGTTGCCCGTTTGGAGGCGTAGCTCGTAGGGTGGGTTAGTGACCAATAGGCCGCCCTCGCTTTCAGCGATTGGGGGTGGGGCCTTCAGGTCTTTGAAGTCCTGTTCGTAAATGGTGACGTAGGGGAGTAGTCCGGTGCGATCAACGCTGAGCTTAGCGAGGCGGGCGGTAAGTTCATCTTTGTCGGAGCCGACGATGGGGTGGGGCGGGCGACGCTGCGCGTCGCGGGCATCCTGCCGAATGCCGGCCCACAGGCCGGCGTCAAAGTCGGGCCACCGCTCGAAGCCGAAGTTGCGGTTGATCCCCGGTGCCTGGCGGGCGGCAATCATGGCCGCCTCCGTAACAATTGTTCCCGAGCCACACATCGGGTCGACGAAAGGTACTTCCCCGTCGTAACCGGCCAGCACCAATAGGCCGGCAGCAAGGACTTCGTTAATGGGCGCACCACCGGTGCGCTTGCGGTATCCCCGCCGGTGGAGACTTTCTCCGGAGCTGTTTAGGCTGACGGATACCTCGTTCTTGCGCGTTACGTGCAGGTTGAGCGTCAGGTCAGCATCCTCTTTCCGTACACTCGGTCTTTCGCCCGTCCGGTCCCGGAACTGGTCCACGATGGCATCCTTGAACAGCTGACTGAGATAGACTGCGTTACGATGACGATCACTCTGGGTGTTCGCATCGATCCATAAGAAACCGTCCTTTTTGAGGTAGGGGCTCCAGTCAATAGCACGCAGCTGGTCGTACATCGCCTGTTCGTTGTGCGCCCGGAAGTTGGCGATTTCCGTAAGTACGCGAATGCCCGTTCGTAACTCGAGGTTAGCGCGGTACATGAACGCTTTGTCGCCCTGGCAGCTTACTACCCGGCGACCGGGTTGGACGTTGGAAGCACCTAGAGCAGTAAGCTCGGCGGCAAGGATATCTTCGAATCCCTCGAAGGTGGTGATGGCGAAAGTCTTGATACAGTCTGTTTTTATGACACGAAGGTACAACCACAAAAAAAACTGCCCGTAGCGGTAAGGCTGCGGGCAGGCTAAAGTCTGCTGTGATTTGCTTGCTAGGCCACCGGGGACTGATACCCGGCAGCATAAAGGAAAACACTTCGGTTGCAATAGGGAGGTGTACTTCTGGACGGGAACTAATCCTTTCCTTTAGAATGGAAGGTCCGCTCCCGTTGGGTCAAGCGCTACTGTTTTGGCTTCTGTCTTCTTTCTCCGGCGAACCGTTTTCCGGGGCTTGGCCGCTTGCTCCGGAGCAGGCTCGGAGACGGCTGCCACTTCCAGTTCAGCTACCGCTTCCCGCTGCTTGCCGGCACTCAGGAAGGTGAAGCTGTGGGCGACAATCTCGGCAGTAGTACGCACCTGGTCGTGCTTGTCTATCCACTTTCCGTAGCGGAGCGCCCCGGCAATACAGACCTGGCTACCTTGTTCCAGGTGCTTGTCAAAGGTCTCAGCAAGCTTGCCGTAGGCTTTGATCTTGTGCCAATCAGTACGGGTTTGGCGCTCGCCGTTTTTGTCGCGGAAGTATTCGTTGGTAGCTAGGCTGAACTCGGTAACCAACCGTCCGCTTGGGAGGGTAGTGGTGGTAGGTGCTGAGCCGAGGTTGCCAATGAGGGTAATGGAATTGCGAACTTGCATAAGTCATAAAACATTGTAGAGCGCATTGGTATGGTTGGAAACACGCTCCGGGTGGAGTAATGATCACCTGCTGATGTGGTTACTGGTGAAAGCAACCCCTGTCGTTCGGTGACAAGGCAAAGGTGGGGTGACTTGCAAGCTAAAGGCGTAATTTATACGTATACTTACGTTTATATGCGTATAAAAACGTTTTTATACGTATAAATACGAATGATGTTATTGATTATCAGTCTATTACGTATTTTAAGGGCGTTTGAGGTTTTTTCGCTTCTTTTTGTATTTTCTCGAAAAACAGAGACGCCCTATCAGGAATACCCCCTTTGATCGGGGCACATTGCAGAGAAGCATGACCTACTGAGGAATATTTCGGAGGAACGTCCTACATTTAGGGTACACCACGAGATCATGCTACGCTACCTACCTCTTCTGTTTTTATTTGTGGCTTGTGCGGGAGACCCACTTGCCGTTGAGATTATTGATTTGAAAACCGTTGCTGCGGATGAAGGCTTCGTCGCTGTAGATCAACCCGGCGGGCAAATCCTGGAAACTCACGAAGGCCTTACTGTCCGCTTTTCTTTTCGGGCAAACGCAGGGGAACAAGCCGTATTGGCTTTGCAAGGGAAGCATAAGCTCCAGTTGCCTGAGATGACAATTGATGGCCTTAGTCCGGAAAAGCCGGTGGAGACAACGCCGGGATTCTGGCAGGACCTTGAACTGCAGTTCATCCCCGCAAGGGATGGCCAGCCGGCCATCCTGGCCGCCCTTTACCTGAACGGCACCCCTGTTTACTACCAGCAACCACTCGAGGCTACGGATGCCCCGGACGGACCGCTCACGCTTTCCGGAGTGAGCCCGGAGTTTGAGGTTGCCGATTTCCGCTACGCCCCCGTTGTCGGTACATCATCTTACGTCGATGCTGAAGGGCTGGTCAATCTCAACCTGCCCATCTTGCGCTACGAGTATTTTCATCTCCCCAAGGGTAGCCGGACCTTCTCCGGCTGGGACAGTCAGGAGCCAGAAAAGGCAGGCTACATCAACCGCGTTGATCTGTACAACATCGCCGATCGCAGGACGGATTATGCCATCCGGTTTACCGGAACACTAAATGTTCCGGAGGCGGGAGACTATTACTTCTTTACCTGGGGAACAGGCGCCACCGAATTCTATCTCGATGGTCAGCCCGTCGCTGGCCACGCCGGCGCTCCTGACGACTGGCAATCCCCTGACAGCCTCCGCCTCAGCGCCGGGGAGCATGCAGTAGACCTCCGAATTGTACAGCACAACGGCTGGAACGTCAACCGGATCTCCTACCGAAAGGCAGGGACAGCAGAACCTCTCCGTTTCCTCAACGCGATGGAAGAGCGTAAGGTGATCGCTACCCCTGCGGCGAGTAATCCCCGCAAACTGGAAACCGACGATGAGCCTTTCCTGCTCCGTTCCTTCCTGTACTTCCCCGCGCCAAAATTATACGAAGAGGCGACCAAGCGGACCCACGTTATCAGTGTCGGAGAGGCGGAAGGGCCGCACTATTCGGTTGACCTGCAAACCGGAGCCTTGCTACAGGCCTGGCGCGGAGACTTTGCCGATGTTCACGACATGTGGGATGGCCGGGGAGAGCCACAAGTGATGCGGCCCCTTGGGCCGGCCATCCAGTTCGCAGGGGAGATGTTGATCGCTCCTTCAGCTAAGGACCGCTGGCCGGGAGCACCAGCCCAACCCGACGAGGATGCCTTCCGCCACGTAGCCCATGAGCTGGACGACGCCGGCAGGCCCACCTTTTACTACGAAGACGACCAGCGGTCGATCTCTGACCACATCGTCCCGAACGAAGGAGGGCTTTTCCGCGAGATCACGCACACCGTCGGCGGTAACGGATCCTACTTTGTGCAGCTGGCGGTAGCCAGCGAGATCACCGAAGTGGCTCCGGGAGCATTCGTCCTGCGTGGACCTGGTCACCAAATCACCATCGAGAGCTACGACGGTAGTGGCCTGACCCTGCAAAAAGACGGTAACCGCCAACGATTGATTGCCGAGTTGCCGGCAAAAGGACATATTCGCTACCAGATTGATTGGTAGCGGCTCGTCTGAGACAGGCTATTCAGCATTTTGCCGTCAACCTGATTTACCATTTACAATTCAGGATTTACAGTATGTAATTCTCTCATAAACAATCTACCATGCACATAGAGCGTAACCGTTTGAAAGCTAGTGAGGCCTGCCTTGGTGGAGGAGCTCTGCTCCGATTTGCTGCTAGTCGGAGCAGAGCTCCTCTACCAACGTAGCGGCTCGTCTGACATACCCGCTGAAAACTCATCCGGCTACGCCAGGCTGAATGATGCAGCGAATGAGCGTAGTACCATTAGCAACAGATGTTTCAAGCATTTCCGGCGACAATCTTACAAAGCTATCCACATGCCCAGGTTTTTCCTTTCCCTCCTCCCGCTTCTCTTCCTGTCAACCCTAGCTGCCCAGCAGGAATCTGATTATTACACCCTGGAAAAAATTGACATCCCCGAAGACATCGCCCTCGAGGTTGGGGGAATGGACTTTTTGGACGACGGCCGGCTGGCCGTCTGTACCCGCCAGGGAGAGGTTTGGCTCATTGGCGACCTTAACGACCGGGCAACGTATACCCGTTTTGCCCGCGGGCTGCACGAGCCGCTCGGTTTGTCGGTCAATGACGGCGCCATCTACGTGTCGCAACGGGCGGAGGTGACCCGGTTAACGGATAACAACGGAGACGATAAGGCCGACCTTTTTGAGACCGTTTACGAGGTTCCGCTGACGGGGAATTACCACGAATACCACTACGGCCCATTGTTCCATCCAGATGGTTCCCTGTACTCCACCCTTAACCTGGGCTGGGAAGGCAAGGGCGTGTCTAAATCCAAGTGGAAAGGATGGATGATGCGCTACGACCCCGAAGAACGGGCGCTCAAGCCTTACGCGACGGGACTGCGGAGCCCGGCAGGATTCGGGACGAATGCGGAGGGAGACATTTTTGTCGCGGAGAATCAGGGAGATTGGATCGGCTCAGGTCGGATCACGCACCTTCGCGAAGGAGACTTTGCGGGCCACCCGGGCGGGCTGGCCTGGGCCGACGAGCCGGGGTCTCCGGTGGATATCCGCAAAGAGCAGATTACGGATGACTTTGGGACGATGTATCAGGCCAGGGAGGAACTGGGCAACGTAAAGTTGCCAGCGGTCTGGTTTCCGCACGGAATTTTGGGGATATCGACGGCGGCCATCATTAATGACCGGACGGACGGGGCCTTTGGCCCGTTTGCCAACCAGTTGCTGGTCAGTGATCAGGGGCAGTCGAAAATCATGCGCGTAGCGTTGGAGAAAGTGGACGGAGAGTATCAGGGGGCGGTATTCCCGTTTCGGGAGGGCTTTAGTTCTGGTCTGTTGCGCCTGGACTTTGCTGCGGACAATGCCCTTTATGCGGGGCAAACGGCCCGGGGCTGGGCGGCAACCGGAGGAGCAGATTTTGCGCTTGAGCGCCTGCGGTGGACGGGAGAGATTCCGTTTGAAATGTATAGCATAACGGCAAGGGAGGATGGCCTGGACATTGCCTTCACCGAACCCATTGCTGCATCCGGCGTCCGCGCCCAAAACTTCACCATTCAGCATTTTACCTACAAATACCACCACGTTTACGGGAGCCCGGCCATCGATGTTGGCGCA
>CAZTTF010000223.1:0-10362 GCA_964616365.1 uncultured Lewinella sp.
GCGGTTAGTAGCCATTTGGTATTGGTTTTAATTGAGGCCGCAAAAGTAATACATTTTTGCGACCTTTGCGCCTTGTTTGCATAAGACCATCATTGTCATGGAACCCGATATTCAGGAAGTTAAAGCATTATTGGCCCAGCCTAAAGACATTGTTATCTTTAGTCACCGGAACCCCGATGGGGATGCGGTGGGCTCTAGTCTCGGGCTTTCTCATTACCTGAAAAGCCAGGGCCATCAGGTTAATATCGTCCTTCCCTCCGACTACCCAGACTTTCTGGCCTTCCTGCCCGACGTCAGTGACATCATCATCTATGACGACGAAACCGACATCGCCCGGGCTGCCATTAAACGAGCCGAGTTGTTTTTCATCCTCGACTTCAACTCCTTTGACCGGATCGATAAAGTGGCTGAAGGTCTAGACCAGGACAACAGGCCCCGTATCATGATCGACCACCACCTCTACCCTGAGCCTGTGGCGGATCATATGTTCAGTAACCCTGCTGCCAGTTCAACCTGTGAAATGGTTTACGACTTCATTGCCGACCTGGGTCATGCAGGCTGGGTCACCAAAGCTGTAGCCGAGTGCTTATTTACAGGAATCATTACCGATACTGGAGGTTTCAAGTACGCCACCTCACCAGCACTGTTCCGCACCGTAGCAAAATTGCTGGAAGCCGGAGCTGATGACTACAAGATTCAGGACAACATCTGGAACAGCATGACGGAGAAACAACTCCGTATTCTTGGACACTGTCTGGCCAACCAGATGGAACTCATTCCTGAATTACGTACCGGAATCATCTGGCTGACAAAAGAAGACTATAAGCATTTTGACATCAAACGTGGAGATACCGAAGGCGTAGTTAACTACATCCTACGGATGCCGGGAATGATGGTTGCCGCGTTTATCCACGAACAACCAACCATCGTAAAGATGAGTCTCCGCTCAAAGGGAGACATGGATGTTCAGCAGATTTGCAAGTCGCACTTCCGCGGCGGTGGACATAAAAATGCTGCCGGAGGCGCCAGTTTTGCGCCACTCGGCACTACGATCAACAAGTTCAAAAAACTACTACCAAACTACGCCGCTGAAATTGACGCGGCTTACCACGAATTCAATAATAAATAACTTATGCGTTATCTTTTTTGCCTGCTGGTAGCAGGTTTCCTATTCACCGGCTGTCAGACTGATGGTCCCAGTCCGGTTATTACTACCGAAAATGGTACCCGCTACTCTATATACACTGCTGACCGTGCAGGTGAGCCCGTAAAGGCTGGCGAGTACATCTACTTCGATGCCGTAATGCAAACTGAAGCCGACAGCACCATCTTCAGTACACGCGACAACACCGGAGAGCCTCAGGTAGTACAAATTACCGAGGACGATAAAGCGGGCAATGCTGCCAGCCCCGTCCTGGAAATACTTTCCCTTATGGCTGCCGGCGACAGCGCCGTGATCCGGGTTAGCATGGACCAGTTCCCGAACATTCCTCCCGGCATGGAGAACGACACCGTAATGCTCTACACCATCGCGGTTAGAGAAGTGATCGACGACGCAACCTTCTCCTCCCGCCTCTCAGCTGAAGAACTTGCTGCTAAGCAAGCAGCTGAAGTAACCCAGGCCCGTGAAGAGGAAATGCTTGCCTTCGCTGACGAGGTCTACAACGATTACGTTGCTGGTGCTTTGGACGCCGATATGAAAACTACCGCTACTGGCTTGAAGTACGTCATTCACCAGGAAGGTGAGGGCGCTCAGGCAGAAGCCGGTAAATCAGTAGATGTACAGTATATCGGTAAGCTCGTTACTGACGGTAGCGTGTTCGACCAGTCCTTCGGACGGGGTGCACCGATCAGCTTCCCACTTGGTCAGGGTCGCGTTATCCCAGGTTGGGACGAAGGTATTGCCCTGCTCAAAGAAGGTGCACGTGCAACCTTCTTCATCCCGGCAGAGCTGGCTTACGGTCCTACCGGAACTCCAGGTATTCCACCAAACAGTGAATTGGCCTTCTACGTAGAGCTGGAAAAAGTTCAGTAATCTCAGTTTTGTGCGTAGGCACGAAGCACGCGTGAAGTTCCTGCCACGCAGGTAACACATAATGGTCTTTCGGTTTTTTCCGCTGCGCAAAGTAGCTTGCGGAAAAAACCGAAAGACCATTTTTTTATCCTTTCCCCTGTTGATAAGATACTCCCGAAACAGGCCTTGTGAGACTACTCTTTACTTTTATTTGATTCGCCTGCTTGATGTACGCTTGCAAGACTAAACCATTTGCCTGGGACGGGGGCCTGCTAACGGAAGCTCGTACTCTCCTTACCGTGGAAGCATTGACCGCTGGGATGCGTCACGGCCTCTCCTCAGAACTTGATACTGCACCTGCGGCCGCGGCCGCACCGTATCTCCACCTGGAAGGGAAATACAAATCGGGCCACCTCCCGAGAGAAGCGACCCGACCAAATCCGAGCCCCACCGAAATGGGACCTGAGCTGATTTAACCGATCCGTTGGCAGTTTACCAACCGACCGTTTAAATTACCCAGCGTTACAAAGTGGAGCAAAAGGAATTGTGCAGCCGGTTACCGATTGCGAAGTAATCGATAACCGGCGCAAGTCATTACTTAGATACCGGCTTAACCGTCTCTACGATCCGAGCAGCAACCTTGTAAGGATCTGCGGCAGAGTTGGGACGACGATCTTCCAGCCAGCCCTTCCAACCGCGCTCTACGGTAGCTACGGGGATACGGATAGAAGCACCACGGTCGGAAATACCATAGCTGAATTCATCGATGCTTTGGGTTTCGTGCAAGCCCGTGAGGCGAAGGTGGTTATCCGGACCATAAACAGCGATGTGCTCTTTGGTTACCGGGCGGAATGCTTCACATACTTTATCGTAATCTTCTTTCTTACCACTCTCACGGAGGAAAGAGTTAGAGAAGTTGGCGTGCATACCGGAACCATTCCAGTCGCCGGTCAGTGGCTTACAGTGGTACTCGATCCAGACACCGTAGGCCTCAGCCGTACGCTCCAGGAGGAAGCGACCGAGCCAGATCTGGTCTCCTGCCTCTTTGGCTCCTTTAGCAAAAGTTTGGAACTCCCACTGGCCAGGAGCAACCTCACAGTTGATACCTTCAACGGTCAGGCCAGCATCAAGGCAAGCGTCCAGGTGGTCTTCGACGATCTGACGACCGAAGGCATTACGTGCGCCTACAGAGCAGTAGTACTGGCCCTGTGGGTTAGGAGACTGGTAACCGGGAGTAAAACCAAGCGGGAGGTTGGTTTCCAGGTCCATGAGGAAGTACTCCTGCTCAAAGCCAAACCAGAAATCACGGTCTTCATCTTCGATCGTAGCACGAGCGTTGGAAGGGTGAGGAGAACCATCAGCGTTGAGGACCTCAGTCATGACAATAAAGCCATTTTTACGCTGGGGATCCTTGATGATAGATACCGGTTTCAGCAGACAATCAGAGCTGCCACCTTCTGCCTGTTGGGTAGAAGATCCGTCGAAAGACCACATGGGGCAATCTTCGAGTTTACCGCTGAAGTCTTCTTCGATGCGGGTTTTGCAGCGCAGAGACTGCATGGGCTCGTAACCGTCGAGCCAAACGTACTGTAGCTTATGCTTGGTAGCCATAGTATTGGAGGATTAAGGATGGGTTAAATCAGAAATGGTTATAAATGACTCTCGTCACGGAGGACGGAGCTGTTGTTCGTTTTATGCGCGGACGCAGGTGCAATGTCAGGTATGCAGAACATGGTTTCACTATGCCTGATACTGCACCTGCGGCCGTGTAAGATATGCTTCTACATTTAGAAGCTGTAAACTGCTGCAAGGATGAAAGTTGCTACGCCATCATCATCGACACTAGGGATGAAAGTTTCGTCAAACGCACCGGGCAGGAAAGTTGCGCCGTTGGCACCACTGTCCAGACGTACCTCTGGGATAATCCGGAGGTCACCAATCGTAAAGTTACCACTTACGGTGAATGAGGTTACACTCGGAGCATCACCAGTAACACCTTCGGCCAGTTTGCCGCTAAAGTACTCTCCACGGAGGCCCAAAGAGAAAGCATCGGTTAACCCTATGGTAGAGTAAAGTGCTGCTCCGGTAAAGCCATCGGCAACATCGCCGTTTATGGATGAAGATTTATCGGATACGTTGAGGCCAAAGAATAGTTTGTCGCTCACTTCGTAGGTAGCTACGAGGTCGACTTGAAAATCATTGGTATCATCGTTATCTACTTCGAGTAAGCCTTCGTCAGACTTACCTGCCAGGAAGTTTAGGTAAGCGGAAAAATCACCCGCTGTTGCGCTCAGCTGACCACCGAAGTGCAGTCCTGGGACAACGTCGAACTTGGTGTCTGTATCATTGAATGCGCCGACCATGAGACCGAAGTTCTCTCCCAGGGCAATATCCGCCTTAAGTCCGGTATGGAAAAAAGGACCGTTGCTGAATAGGTAACTGGTGCTGTAGTTAACGTTAACTGGTGCATCAATCACTTCGTAGCCAACAAAGGTACCAAAGTTACCGAGGGTAAAGGTGATGGCATCAGAGGGAGCATAGGTGACGAACAATTGTTGTACAGTAGGAACATCTCCGTTGGCATCCGTAGCACGTGGGCCGAAGCCAACCTGTCCAACGAAACCAACTTTCCCCATCGATTTTTCAACGAGTAAATTGACCATACCTACGCCAAACTCATTTGCCTGGCCGGTAAAGCTGGTGGGAAATACCAGTGGTAAGTCACCGTTAGCACTCTGGCTAAAATTAGCTTGGTAGTAAGCGTCAACGAAGCCGCTCATTTTGAGCACATCCTCGTCTTCTTCCTCCTCCGCAGCAGGTACCACTGGGTTTTCCAGCATGGGATCCGTTTCCACTGGAGCCGCGTCCTGAGCGAATATCGAAAAAGAAGTGAGTGATAAAATCATTAAAGTAAGCTTGGATACAAATTTCATGGTAAGTGGAGTTAAAGCTCGTAAGCGTATTGAGGTAAATAGTTACAATCGGATACGAGCGAACCCCTGGTAAATTAGGCGGGTTGATTCGCCTGTTTTACCTTTGTGTCTCCGCAGCAGCGGAAAGATCCAATAGTTGGGAATGGTTCGTCCGTTTCCGGCGGGCCCGTTTAGCGTTGCAGCGCTGGCGGGCCTTTTTTATCTATCGCTAGGCGATGTGGTTTGCAAGGTTGCAGTTGTTGCAGAGATGCAGTCGTTGCAGGGTTCCCAGAGGAGCTGGAACAATTGCAACTTTGCAACGACTGCAAACCTTCTTTAGCTTTCCGAAGTAAGCTGGAAGACGCCGTCCTCCTTACTCAGCGTGTAGGCGTGCATATCATGCTCACCTACGTCGAGGCCTTTCAATTCCTCCTCTAGGTCTACACGAATACCCATGATGGCTTTCAATGCTCCCATGATGCCAAAGGCGGATACAAAGGAGAATGCCCCTACTGCGAGGGTGCCGATAAGCTGGGTGGTAAAACTGTGCTCAGGGTTAGTGCTGAAAATACCAACGGCAAGTGTGCCCCAAATTCCGCACACACCGTGTACGGAGGTAGCTCCAACCGGGTCGTCAATTTTGAGGTACTTGTCAAACATTACGATGCTGAGTGGAATGATGATACCAGCAATGCCTCCTACGGCAATCGCTCCCATTCCGGTAAAGCTGTCAGCTCCTGCGGTAACGCCAACTAAGCCTCCAAGAATACCGTTGAGTACCATGGACAGATCGTAGGACTTGAACATGGCGTAGGAAACGAAGAACGCAGCCAGTCCGCCCGCAGCGGCGGCCAGCGAGGTGGTCACGAATACCAGAGATACGCCATTAGGGTCGGCACTCAGGACGGAACCGCCATTAAAGCCATACCAACCGAACCACAGAAGGAATACACCAATAGCCGCGAGCGGCATTGAGTGCCCGGGAATGGCGGTAATCTGGCCGTTCTTCTTGTATTTTCCTTTGCGCGCGCCCAGCAATATCACTGCCGCCAGAGCAGCAAAACCACCCGCAGCGTGTACTAGTGTGGATCCCGCAAAATCATAGAAGCCTAATTTGGCTAACCAGCCTCCGCCCCAATGCCACATGCCTGTGATAGGGTAAGATATGGCGACGAAAATGGTAGCGAAAACGAGGAATGGCACGAGTTTAATTCGTTCAGCAACGGCACCGGAAACAATCGTAGCACAAGTTGCGGCGAACATACCCTGGAAGATAAAATCAGAGTAGCCGGTGTAAGCGGATCCGCTCTCGGCTGCAGCAGCATAGTCTGCCACTGCGCTTCCCGCCCAATCGAGGGGAACAAAGAATTTACCTACAAATCCACCAGCGTATTCTTCGCCCGGATACATTAGGTTAAAGCCGATAATGTAGTAAGTCAGAAGGCCAATACAGATGATCATGGCGTTCTTAAAAAGGATGTTGACAACGTTTTTACGCTGTACGAAGCCAGCCTCCAGGCTGGCGAAACCCAGGTGCATAATGAAGACGAAACAAGTCGCCACCAAAATCCAGAGGTTATTTACTGTAAATACTGCTTCCATAGCAAGGGAGTCTTTTAAACGGGGTATTTAATGGTTTCCGAAACACCGACCAGGCTCCGAGGAACATGGTGGCATAAACAAGACGGTGATAAATGGAAGGGCTGGTTTTAAATAAAGCCGTGCAAAAAAGCGAATCAATAAGGCGTGTATCTGACGGCTATGGTGTGCTTGGAATGGTTAAATCCGCACGTTGGATCGCGTTAAGCGAAAGCTTAAATCGCGCTTTCGTTTTCTTCACCGGTACGAATCCGGACGACACGTTCAATATCAAAAATGGAAATCTTACCATCTCCGACCTTGCCAGTACGGCCGGCGGAGGTGATTGCAGCAACTATGCTATCCACCTTATCAATTGGTGCGAGGATGTCAAGCTGTAGGCGAGCGATGTAGTCTGCATCGTAGACGCTACCGCGGTAAGTAAGTTGCTCACCGCGCTGAAGGCCAAAACCTTTCACCTCAGAAAGGGTGAAAAAATTGACATCAATATCGGCGAGTGCATCACGGATGGCCTCGAAACGAGAAAGACGAATGATAGCTTCAATCTTCTTCATAATGAAGGTTTAGATTTAAACGCTGATGGTTAAGCAGCGAATGGCAAAATATTGGAGGTATTGAGAAGTCTATCTGGTCGGTGGGCAAGCAAGGAAAGATCGTCACCATTTCCTGTTATGATGACAAAGGTGCAGCATGCCAACAATCCGACTTAGTTAACTACATTTACATTTTGTTAGTACCAAAACCAGCCCGACCCACATATACCAGTTGATTACCAGAACTTTACACCCTTCTATTTACTGATGCCCAAAGCAATCAAACATCAACTGTGGCGCTTAATCAATTCTCTAAACAAGTCAGAGAAGCGGAATTTTAAAATTTACGCAACGCGTTCCGGCAGTAATAAAGAGCGAAAATTCATCAAGTTATTTGATGAACTCGATCGTATGGACTCTCCGGAGGAGGCCGACATAATGCGTCGGATGGACCTTAATTCCGGTCAGCTCAGCAACCTTAAGCGACACCTTTACCAGGAAGTACTTACCAGCCTGCGATTAATTCATATCAGCAAGGAAATTGATATTGAAATCCGGGAACAGATTGATTTTGTCCGCATTCTTTACGGCAAGGGACATTACCTGGATGCGCTCAGAACCCTTGAAAGGGCGAAAAGTAAGGCTATTGAGCACAATCAGGACCTCTTGCTACTCGAGATTATTGAGTTTCAAAAATTAATTGAAGCGAGGCATATTACCCTTTCACGGCAGATCCACAATAAAATGGACTTGCTCCTGAATGAGTCTGCCCAAAGGAGCTATTCGTTTTTGAACACTTCCGAACTATTCAACCTGAACATCCAAATTCACGGACGTTACATCGAAAATGGACACAGTCGTAATCCAGCAGAAGCCAGTGAGAACGAAATGTACTGGAAGAGCATTCAAACCCGTAGGGTCGATCGGGAAACGGTATCAAGTACCTTCCATCAAAAAATCAATCGCTTTCAGGCAGCAATGTGGTATAACTACATCCAGCTCAGGCTGGATGATGCCCTTGAAGCTGCCATTAACTCAGTGGCCCTATTCCAACTGAGTCAACAGATGATCTATAAAGACCCTGATCTGTACGTCAGGTGCCTCTACTACGTCACTACTATTGGCTATCTGAGCGGAACTACCAGTTTAGTGAAACGGTATACCGAAAGGCTGGCTGCCTTTATGGAAAATGACAACGTACAGCTAAATGCCAATTCACTACGGATAGGAGAAACCTACCTCTACATTGCACAACACAACTTGCTGCTGCTGCAGGAAAAGTACGCTGAGGCTTATGCCTTAAGTGCAACAATTGCTCGTGCCTACAACTCCGGAGCATTCAACCCAAACAACCACCGCTGGGGTTTATTTCTCTACAAACAGGCGGTAGCCTGTTTCCTGATCGAAGCCTATGATGAGGGGCTCGACTACCTCAATGAAATCATAAACATGAAAACGGGCTTATTGCGGGAAGACTTACTCATCAATAGCCGACTACTACACGCCATCTGCAACTACGAGCTGGGGAATTACTCACTGGTTGATTATCACCTGACCGGCTTGTCACGGCTCCTACGCAAATCACGAAAAACAGCAGAGGTACATCGGTTGGGAGTTGCAGGACTACGCAAACTGATAAAGGCTCCGGCAGGAGACCGGACGGGAGTCTACCTGACACTCTTACAAAAGTTAGAAGATCAAACAGCTTTAGCTTTTGAAAGAAAGGCTTTAAGTTATCTTGACTTAAGAATTTGGATTAATCGTCACATCGACGAATAACTACCCCTACAACTATTTTGTGCTAAAGGCTGCCAGGCAAATGGGATTAAAATCCCGCTTGGTAAGGGTCATACCAATTTCGCTACTTAATGGTGAACATATCAATGCCCTCGCTATTTTGCTAGAGCATTTACCTTTCACGCTTTAACTCACCCACTATGCGAAATTTACACGCTGCATTACTCATTACTGGCGCTCTGCTCGCCTTCATTTTATTCTCTGGCAATTCTGGTGGACGGATCGGCCGCACCGGAGCCCCCAGCACCGGTGGTGGCACTGAAGGCACCTGTGGCACCTGCCATAGCGGTGGCGCCTTCGGAGAACCAACGCTAGCCTGGACCATTGCTGATCAGATGGGGACTCCTGTAACCGCCTACATCCCCGGACAGACCTATTCCGTCACCCTTGCCATCACTGCCCCCAACGCAAACCCTGCCGCCTACGGCTTCTCCGCAGTATTCCTGGATGATACTGAAGCGCCAAATGGAAGTATGGCGCAACAAGCTGGCTCTTTTTCTAACCTGGATGCCAACATGCGCCAACAAAACAGCAGTGGTCGGGACTATATCGTGCATAGTCAAAGAACGGCGTCCGGTACCTGGACTTTTGACTGGACGGCTCCCGCTGCCGGATTTGGAGAAGTGCGGATTTACAGTACCGGCAACGCTGTCAACAGCAACTTCAATACCGGAGGAGACAACGGCTCTACAGCACCGACCATCATTACTCTGCCGGAAGACAATACCCTACCAGTAACCCTAAATGCATTTTCCGCTGAAGCGGAAAAAACAACGGTTACCTTATCCTGGGAGACTTCCTCCGAAGACAATGTTTCCCACTTTGAGCTAGAGCGCAGTACTAACGGTATCGACTTCACTTACCTTCAGGAGATCATGCCTAAAGGAGAACTGGCTGCCATTACAACCTATGCCATCGAAGATGAGGTGGTCACTGGCGGTCAGTACTACTACCGACTGAAGATGATTGACCTTAACGGCAGTTTTGAATACAGTCCGCTGGCTACCGTTGTTGTAGAGGCCGCTAACGGCCTTCGCTTTTACCCCAACCCTACTGCAGACTTCATCAACATTCCGCAAGTTGAAGGCAATTCCGTACGCTTATTAGACAGCAACGGGCGCGTACTGAGGGCCAATATGCAGAGCGGTGCGCATGATCTTCGCAACTTAAAGGCCGGGGTTTACTTCCTGGAATCTACAGACGGCAAAAGCCGTTCTGTGCAGCAGCTCGTGAAAAAGTAACGAGCTAGGCTATAGTAACGTGAGGTTTGGCAACGATACTTGGTTTATTCTTATTGAAGTGGACTGAAAACTTATGTTTGGTTTATTTCGTCTGTTAGGCTGTTAGGAAGTCATGACTTCCTAACAGCCTAAAATACTAACGGATTTGATGATCGCGGGAATTAGAGCATGACCGTCAGCAACTTGCATTATTGTCTCGTCCAAACCTGACGTTACGGTAGTCATTTCGTGTATGGCGATGGTGTGGATGCATCTTCGCCATACTC
>CAZTTF010000224.1:0-20449 GCA_964616365.1 uncultured Lewinella sp.
TGTCTCCTGGACGGGGGATCCCTTCGAAGCAACCCTCGACATTGAAGCTGACTACAAGAACCTGAAGGCCCCTATCCTGCCCTTCATCCAGGAGTACCTGATTGCTGATGTAAATGAAGACCTGACCAACCTTGCCAGTGAAGGAACTGAAATTGACCTCACGCTCGAGCTGGACGGGCTGCTGACCAAGCCAAACATCAATTTCAACATTCGCTTCCCCGAATTGGATGGTACGCTGGAAAGCTATGCCAACAACAAGAGGCGGCTTCTACTGCAAAATCAGAATGAATTGAACCGGCAGGTATTTGGTCTGATTGTTGCCGGGCAGTTTTTACCCTCCGACCTCTCCTTCGGGATATCGGATGTTGCCGTAAACACGCTCAGCGAATGGCTTTCCAACTACCTGAGTCTCCTGATAAACGACCTGGTAAAAAATGCTTTTGGGGAAGATGCCTTTATCTCAAAATTCGAATTTGACCTCGCCTACAACACCTACCGGAATACTGCCCTGAGTAATTCTGACGGCCGCAACTCAGCCCTGGAATTCTCCGTAAGCCGGGACGTCAACAACCGCCTGACCATACGCGGCGATGTAAGCGTAGTAAACAGCCAACTGGCCAATACCGGAGCACTCCTCGGCAACGACTTTGTACTGGAATACGTCCTCAACGACTCCCGCTCTCTGAAGCTGCGTCTTTATCAGCGGTACGAACCAGACATCACGAGTGGCAGCCGGTTTAAGATTGGGACCGGCCTCAGCTGGCGTCGGGAGTTCGACACCTTCCGGGAGTTCTTTGAGGGGCTCCGCAAAGACAGCAGGTCAATACAGCAATAGGTCCCGATCAAGCTTCCAGCGTTAACGTAAGGCTTGTCAACGATGCTTGATTTATTTCGTTTGTTGGTTTTTTTAGTCTTTTTGACAGTCATGATCGCCTAAAAGACCAACAGTCTCGATGATGCCTGAAGATTAGAGCATGATAGTCAGCAACTTGCTTTATTACTTCGTCCAAATCTGACGTTAGCATTACTGTGCTGCTACCAACCTCAGATAGTCATCTAATACCTCTTTGGCCGCAGCCCGGGCTTCGCCCGGGAATGGAACCAGCGTATCCACCCCCATCACCATCCGCAGATCCTGTTGCGTAGCCAGATGCTTACGCAGCAAGGCAAGCTCTTCTAACGTAGGCGGCGAGGTTAAACGCAATGGTTGCCACGCTTGCTGCTGGCGCAGGTCAAGCCGAAATGGACGGGGATAAACAGCCGAAGTATCATTCGGGCGTACCTCGAACCGGATCGAAGCCCGATCCTCCAGCCAGTAATCGACGATCGTTGGAAGTAACGTAGCCTCAGTAGCCTGAAGATCATCGTGCCGGTACACCGTCACGTCCTCCCGTCGTTCATCAGCAGCGTAATGACGAATCCGGGTATTCTTGAAATACAAGCGATCAGGCGCTGCGACATAGTCCGGTCCACGCGCTGCTTTCCGAGCAGCGGTATTCCCTTCACAAGCACAAAAAGTCAAACAAAAAATCAGGCAGGATAATAGTGACAAACACTTCATGAAAGAGGAATGCAGGAGAGTGGTTGGGTGTTCAGCCAGTACGACCTATTTCCAGGGAGATTCCCATCAAAGCGCAGCTTCCACAGGTTCTGGCGTTTCCTCTACGGGACTCACCCGGGCTGCCGAACGAACCACGGCACGACAGAAGTCAATAAATGCGGGAGTAGTCGCTAACGGATCTCCCTTGGTAAAATTTGGGTTAGCCGAATGCTTAACGATGACGGTATTCGTAGTAGGATTAACGTAAATAAATTGGTTGTACACCCCTACGGCAAGGAATTCCCCATCAGTGCCTTCAGGAATCCACCACTGGTACCCATAGCCAAGATCATGCGCTGAGTTTGCCCGGACGCCAGGTTGCAAGTGCGCCGCATCGGGCGTAACGGAAGCTTTCACCCATTCGGCAGGAACGACCTGCTTACCCCGAAAACGCCCACCATTAGCAAAAACGCTTCCCATCCGTGCGCAGTTCCGTACCGTAGTATTGAGTCCACCCAACGCCATTTCCATTCCCGCATCATCTTTCACCCAGTAGGAGTTGTGTTCCATCCCTAATGGTTCCCAGAGTTTCTCCTGCGCGTAAGCCACAACGCTTTTACCGGTGGCGCGGACCAAAATCATCCCCAAAACGTGGGTGTTGATACTCACGTAGTGATGAAAAGTACCTGGTTCCCGCTCGCGGACCAAAGTAGCCGCGAACGCATCCTGACTACTACCCCAGGCAAAACCCCTACCCCAACGATTAATATCCGACCAGAAGTCTCCGTAGTCTTCATTGAAAGCAACGCCCGTTGACATTTGCAGAACATCCTTGATCCGGACTCCCTCGTAGCCGGAACCAATGAGTTCGGGACAGTACGCCTCCACTTTCTGCTCAAGGCTCTCGATATGGCCTTCCCCTACCGCGATTCCTAGCAGTGCTGATAAAAAAGACTTAGATACAGACCATACTATCTGAGGAGTCTCTGCAGTATGCCCACGGAAGTAGGCCTCATGCCGAATCGTATCATCTTGCAACACCAATAAGCCAGTGGCGTAGGTGTCTTCGAGGTAAGCTGCCGTCTCTACCGGCGTTTTTCCGGCATACATAAATTGGGCCGGCAACGAAAAAGCGCTTGTTTTTTCCGGAAATGAAACCGGCAACTTGGCTGCAGTAAGCGCGTTGTAGGGGAAATCATGCTGAAGACCACGGAAATTATCAACAATCAGTTCCTCCTCGAAAAAACTAAGCGTCATATTGACCCGTTGCAGCTTCGGGAAATACCAGGCTACCGCGGCGATGACGAGTACTAAAACGGCAAGAAGAATTTTTTGATAACGTTTCATGGTTCGACTTCTAATTGATTCCTTCAACAATAGGTCGCGGGAAGGTAAGCGGACAGTTAGGATGAGGGCGCAGTAAGTTACAGCGGGGAGTACAGACTACCACAGTCTGCCTGCCGGCGAACATACTTCGCCTACGGTTTCTGTACTAAACTGATCCACAGGCAAGGCGATCAAATTCCTGACAAATAGCAATAGTGCAGACGATTCGTATACTTGCCCCGTGGCAACAATGCCTTTGGCTAATTGTTGTCCAGTAACTACTGACCTGCCGAACTTGACTACTACTTCCGGAAACATCTTTGCTGACATCATTCTGCCGCTTGCCCTCCAGCAAACCTATACTTTTTCGGTTCCGGAGGACATGGTAAAGGACTTACAACCCGGGCTACGGGTCGAAGTACAGTTTGGACGTAACAAACACTATACCGGTATCGTTAGGGGAGTACACAGCAAGGCCCCTGCGCACAAGACCAAGCCCATTCTAAGCGTCATCGATGCTGAGCCCATCATCACCACCGACCAGATCAAACTTTGGGAGTGGATGGCGGGCTACTATGCCTGTACCCTGGGGGAGGTAATGAACGCGGGGCTTCCGAGTCACCTGAAGCTTACCAGCGAAACCATCATTACCCTTGGCCCGCTTTTTAGTGACGATGCTACGCAGATGGACGATCAGGAATATATGATCGTGGAAGCCCTCACGCTGCAAAATGAACTTACACTAAAGGACATTCGCGATATCCTGCAGAAAAAAACCGTCTACCCGGTAATTCGCCGACTGCTGGATCGTCGCATCATTTTTTTAACCGAAGAGTTACAGGAGCGCTACAAGCCACGTGTAGTCCGTTGTGTTCGCTTCAGTCCGGCCTTTCAAACGGAAGCCGAGCAAATAGCTGCTTTTGAACTCGTCTCCCGGTCGGAAAAACAAACTGCGGTCTTACTCGAGTACCTCAAAGTGGTCCGTGAACAACCCTTCATCCGACGGGTAGACCTGACGAAACGGACTGGCGCCTCGGATGCCGTGATCAAGGCAATGGTCAAAAAGGGCATTTTTGAGTTCTACGAACGGGAAGTCAGTCGTCTCGGCGGAGCAAGCGACGAAACGGAGCTGGCTGCTCCCATGAGTGAGCAACAAGAGCGGGCGCGGACGCAGGTGCAAGGTTTTCATGCTGCCGGCAAACCCGCTTTGCTGCATGGTGTGACGGGTAGCGGAAAAACCCGCTTGTACCTGGAAGAAATGCAGCAAAGCATTGATGCCGGAGAACAAGTGCTCTACCTGCTGCCCGAAATTGCTTTAACCGGCCAGATCGTTCAGCGGCTACAGCGCGTACTGGGCGACAAGATCATGGTCTACCACAGCCGGCTAAACAATATGGAGCGGGTAGAGATTTGGAAGTCAGTGCTAGAGGGTAACACCTCAATTGTTGGGCCACGTTCAGCGCTCTTCCTCCCCTTTACAAATTTAGGTTTGGTCATTGTTGACGAAGAACACGACCCCAGCTACAAGCAGCAGGAGCCTAACCCCCGGTATAACGGACGCGACGTGGCCGTATACCTCGCTTACCAGCACGCAGCTAAAGTCATCCTGGGCACGGCTACGCCGAGCCTTGAAAGCTGGGAGAATGCCCAAAGGGGAAAATACGGGCTCGTCTCGATGCCCAAACGCTTTGGCGGTCTGGAGTTACCTGAAGTAATCATTGCCGACGCCAGAGAAGAAGATGCCAAAGGCAACCGACACCCCTTCTTCACCCCAACCTTGATTAACGAGATCAAAGCCACCCTCGAGCGGGGAGAGCAGGTAATCCTGTTTCAAAATCGCCGGGGCTTCGCCCCGGTATACTTCTGCCCTACCTGCGACCACACCATCGAATGTGTCAACTGCGATGTAACCTTGACCTACCACAAGTTTCAAAGCAGGTTACGTTGTCATTGCTGTGGATATGCCACCTCTACCCCGGAAGTATGTCCAGCCTGCGGTAATGCGGCCATGCAGCTAAGCGGAGCAGGCACCCAAAAGATTGAGGACGAATTGAAAATTTTCCTGCCAGATATCCGCATTGGCAGAATGGACGCCGACACCGTCCGCGGTAAAAACGCACTTGCAAGCTTAATCGGCCGCTTCGAAACCGGCCAGCTAGACGTGCTCGTAGGCACACAAATGGTCACCAAAGGACTGGATTTTGAACGGGTAGGCCTCGTGGGTATCATCTCCGCAGACCAGCTACTCCGTTTTCCTGACTTCCGGGCGGATGAGCGTGCTTTCCACCTGATGACGCAGGTAGCTGGTCGGGCGGGGCGCAAGCACCGGCGGGGAAAGGTCATCATCCAGGCCATGGAACGAAATCACCCCATACTGCGGCACGTGCTCGAAGGCAACTGGAATGCATTCATCGAGCGGGAACAGCAAAACCGGGCAGAACATCACTTCCCGCCCTACGTCAAGATGATTCACCTCCAATTGCGGCACCCACGGCCGCAAACCGTAGAAGAAGCCGCTAAGCTAATGGGCAGTTGGCTGGCACACGCGCTGGGTGACCTCATCACTCCACCATTCGCTCCAAGCGTCAGTCGACTCCGAACCTACTACCTCCAGGATATGGTCATCCGTATGCCAAACAACCCGGCAGAATTACAACGGGTGAAATCCATCGTCAACCGAGCCGTACAAAAGCTTAGCGTAACCGATGGCCTCACTGGCGTCAGGGTTGCCGTAGATGTTGATCCTTATTAGTAGATGCTAATCCGATTATTCACCAATAATTCGGCCATGACTACATGCTAAGAAAAACGACACACTACTGCGTCGCTAACGCCCAGATATTCCCCTCAACAATTCCCCACCCGGCGGGCATTCCCTCTCCCGTAGACCCGTATGTTTCGAAGGTTAGCTTGGTAAACGCCTCCTCCGGAAAGAAGATATCGGTCATGACTGGATCTCCCTGGTCACAGAACACTTCTGCGGAGGTCCGATCAAAGAAGGCATGGATCCGGAGGTTACCCTCGTTAGACCAGCGGGGAGCCACGGTTAATCCCTCCGGAGCAAATTTCTCACTAAAATCGGTCAGTCCGGCGCTCCGACGGTCTGAGAAAAAGGCATTTGTCACTCCCGTTTTCCGGTTGTAGCCAAAACGATAAAACTGCTCTCCAGACTCATTCCCAAGCGTCACGTATAGCTCTTCCGCATCACTATCAACCAAATCAATGGTAAGGTCCAGTTCAAAAGCGCCATTAGTATCTAATTCGCTCAGATCAATAGCTGTTACACCGTCCTCCAGGCGGGGCATCTGCAGCTTAATTCTTTCTCCGCGCAGGGCTTTGAGCTCCGCCACAGGCGCCTGGTGCAGGCGCGTCCCGAAATCAGTCTGATGCAAACTCAGCTCCCGCGGCAGGGTCATTGCACTGCGCCAACTGGTGGTCGGCACCACTTGTGCGTAATCCCAGTTACTCATCCAACCTACGTAAATATTGCGGCCGTCCGGAGCATTTGCGAAGGTCACCCCGGCGTAGTTATCACGACCATAATCAACCCAGTTTACTGTATCTGTTGCGGAAAAAGTCGCTTCCCACAGCGGCGTAAAAGCAGCGCCATCCCAGTTGCCAGGAAAATAGAAAGTCCCGGAGCCTCCGTTCGCTCCTCCGGGGTTAATACTCACGGTCAGCAGCCATACACGCTCTCCGGTCTCAGCAATATTCATCGGAATAATTTCCGGGCATTCCCAGACGCCCGCGTGATTGCGGGCACCCTCCCCAAAGGAACTCGCCAGTGTCCATGATTTCAGGTCTTGGGAAGTAAAAAACTGCACCCTGTCCTGAGCAGCTAATACCATTAACCACTGACCATGCGCAGCATCCCATACCACCTTCGGGTCCCGGAAGTCACGCACGCCCAGATTAGGGATCACGGGATTGCCGGCATATTTGGTCCACGTCTTGCCTTCATCCGTTGAATACGCGATGCCCTGAGATTGGAAGTCGTCCCTCCCGGCTTTTTCGCCGGCCATATCATGGTACGTAAACATGGCAACGATGGCCGGTGCTTCTGCAGTGCCAAAACCGGAGGTGTTACCGTGATCGACGACCGCAGAGCCAGAAAAGATATAGCCCAAACTATCCGGGTAGAGCGCAATAGGTAAGTGTTCCCACTGGGTCAGATCGCTGCTTACAGCATGCCCCCAATGCATTGGGCCCCAGACATTGTCGTCCGGGTAATGCTGGTAGAATAGGTGGTATTTCCCGTTTTGATAAAACATACCATTCGGGTCGTTCATCCAGGCAGCAGGTGGCGTAAAGTGATAATTAGGACGCAAATGAGCATCAGCAGGAGCATTGGCTGATTCTTCCTCTACCCCGGACTCCATTGTACCGCAGGACACCAGAAAGGACAAGCTCAGCAGCAATAGAAAGTGCGACAGTGTTTTCATCTTCAGAAATTATTTCGGAAAGTAATACACATTTCCAAAATGGCCGCCAAGTGACATTCCCTCCAATGAGTCCGTACAGACAAGAGGTAATAACAATGTCCTTACGACAAGTCCGCTGGGATCACTACATTAGTTGCGACTTACGCCAGCATCTCCCAACCAGATTGCATGGAGTAAACTATCCACCTTTTGTTTTCTCTACCCACACTATCCGACATGCGTCGTACGCTCTACACCCTGAGCTGCCTGATACTGGCAGCTACGCTATCCGCTCAACTGCACATCAACGAATTTTCAGCTGCTAACCTAAACGGGTTTACCGATTCCTTCGGGAAGACTGAGGATTGGATTGAGCTATACAATGCCAGCAACGAGGTGCTGGACATTTCCGGCTGGTACCTTTCCGACAAAGAGCATAAGCCGCAAAAATGGCCAATTCCCCCGGGCACCTTCATTGAGCCGGGAGGGCACCTCGTTATTTATGCCTCGGGCCGTGACCTCGTCACGGAAGACCGTGAGTATCACACCAATTTTAAACTCACCCAGACCAAAGAGAACGAGGTCGTCCAACTGGCCGACCCTAACGGTGTCGTACAGGAGGTGTTTCCCGTAGCCATCACCCTAGTGGAGCATGCCCGCTGTCGGGTGCTTGATGGCAGTGCTGACTGGGCGATTACCACGGAGCCCACCCCCGGTGCAACAAACGACAACAGCCCTCAAATAAAACGATACACCGTCGCTCCGACCATCGAAGTTCCTGCCGGGTTTTACCCCGGCCAACTGACGGTAGCCATTACGAACAACGAAGAGCACTCGGTAATCCGATATACTACAGACGGTACTAACCCTACCGGGGAGGCACGTGTGTACAACGGGCCGTTGACGATCACTCACACCCAAGTGCTAAAAGCACAAGCTTTTAGCGAGGACAATGACATCCTCCCCGGAAAAATGGCCTTTAGCACCTACTTCATCGATGAGCCTGAATATACCCTACCCGTGTTTTCGGTGGCTGCGGATCAACTGCTTGACCTGGCAGGAGGTATTGGAGAAATCATCCCTATCGGGTCCCTGGAATATTTCACTGCTGACGGAGAATTAGAAACCACCTCCTTTGGCTCCCTCAATCGCCACGGACAAGACAGTTGGGTACTGGATCACAGAAGCCTCGACTGGGTATCCCGCGATGAAATGGGCTACTCAAAAGCAGTAGCCACCACCCTCTTCAACCATACCAAACGCGACGAGTACCAAAAATTCATGTTCCGGAATTCCGGAGACGATAACTACCCCGCCATCAATACAAATGCCCACCAGGGCAGTACCCACATCAGGGATGAATACGTACAAACCCTGGCGCGCATGGGCGGCATGAAGCTGGACACCCGATCCGTAGAACGAGTAGTTGTCTACCTCAACGGCATTTACTGGGGCGTCTACGGGATGCGTGACCGGCCCGTTGACCACGACTACACCAAATATTACTATGATCAGGACAAGTACAACCTCCAGTACCTCACCACCTGGGGCACTACTGAAGTGCAATACGGTGGACAGCAAGCACTAGACTCGTGGGTTGCGCTCCGAGACTTTATCCTTGACAATGATATGGGCATCCCGGAGAACTATCAGATTGCGGAAGACAGCCTGAACATGGTAAGTCTCATAGATTATTTCCTTGTTAACAGTAACGTAGTAGCAAGTGACTGGCTGAACTATAATACCGGCTGGTGGCGTGGTATGAACCCGGAAGGGGACCACAAAAAATGGGGATACATCCTCTGGGACCTGGACGCCACCTTCGACTATTACATCAACTATACTGACATTCCGAATACCAGTCCGTCAGCGCTTGTTTGCGACATCGAACAGATATCTCTGGAAATAGACACCTTTTTCGTGAATCAGGGAGACGGCATGGACACGATTGATGTGCCCACCTGCGCCACCCTCGCCGCGCCAGACTTCCCGTACCTTCCTACCGATAGTATCCTGCAGCTGGTTATGAACAATGACCCTTATTGCTGCAACACTGAGTTTGATATCATTTGTCAGGATTTATACAGTGACTTTCAGAATGGTAATGGCCCCAGCCCCGGTCCTGACCTGGAAAACATCCACGGCAACGTCGGTAAGCACGAAAAAATCCTGCTTAAGCTGATCGATGAAAGCACTGAGTTCCGCCACCTGTATTTTGGCAGGTATGCCGACCTCATGAACACCGTTTTCAGCTGTGAAAACATGAACAGCACGCTGGACAGCATGCTCCTTACTATTGAGCCAGAAATGCCCGGACAGATCCAACGTTGGGGAGGATCTATGACTGAGTGGCAGCAGAATGTAGAAGCACTGCGGGAGTTCATCAATGAGCGCTGTGCTCGCCTAGCGGATAACCTCCCCGAGTGTTACCCCGGTCTCCACGGACCGTACCCCGTCACCCTGATGACGGAGCCAGCAGGAGTTGGCGAAATAGACTTCAACACCCTGGATATTGAGTCCTTTCCCTGGACGGGAGACTACTACGGGAATGTGCACAATAAGATCAAAGCAAAAGCCCACGATGAGTTTGCGGACCAGTGGGCTTTCAGCCACTGGGAAACCCGGATGGGGAGCGTCGTTTCCCCTGACCAAAGCAGCAGGCGAGCCACCTTATCGTTGACCGGCCCGGACACGCTGGTGGCCGTCTTCTACGATGTGGTCTCGACCGACAATTTCTCCTCGAGGTACAATATTGAGCTTTTCCCCAATCCTACCTCCGGAACGCTCAACCTAAACTACTCCCTGGAAAGGGCGGCAACCGTCTCCGTCGAACTCTACACCCCGCTCGGTCAGCCAGTCACAACCTTCCCGGCGGCCAGCGGCCGCCAGGTTGGCGGGCCCCACCAAAGCAGGCTCCAGCTACCGCCAACACTACCTGCCGGACTCTACCTCATCAAGCTAACCATCGACGGTGAACAGCGTATGTTCCGGGTGAATTATATCCGGTAAAGCCCTTCCTACTCCGTACATTGGTTGCACAACTACCCACCACACTATGAAACGTCGTAACTTTCTCAAGTCCTCCCTCGCTGCTCCAGCGGTCCTGTCCACGGCACCCGCGCTGCGCGCCCAAAGTGGCAACCGCCTCGAAAAACTGAACATTGCCGTACTTGGCTCAGGCCTGCGGGGGCAATCGCACGTAGACTTACTGCTGCGTCGCGACGACTGTGTGGTTACGGCCATTGCGGACATTGACCAGGAGATGATTCGCCGGACGAAGGCGCTTTTCGACAAAGCCGGTAAAAACCAGCCAACTTATTACGATCAGGGGCCGCATGATTACCTCCGCCTCCTGGAGAAAGAAGACCTCGATGCAGTCATGATTGCCACACCCTGGCGCTGGCATACCCCAATGGCCGTAGCGGCCATGAAAGCAGGCTGCTATACGGGCACGGAGGTCTGTGGTGCTTTTTCGCTCGACGAATGCTGGGAGCTGGTTCGAACGCATGAGGCCACCGGAAGCCAGTTATTCTTCCTGGAAAATGTTTGCTACCGGCGAGATGTGATGGCTGTCCTCAACATGGTTCGCCAGGGCATGTTCGGAGAACTCCTGCACCTGGAAGGTGGTTACCAACACGACCTGCGGGCCGTGAAATTCAACGATGGCAAGCAGCCTTACGGCGGCGGCGTTGAGTTCGGTCCAAAAGCATTCCACGAAGCGCGCTGGCGCACCCAGCATTCCGTTCACCGCAATGGCGACCTCTACCCTACCCACGGCGTAGGGCCCGTGGCTAACTACATTAACATTAACCGGGGCAATCGTTTTGTTGGCCTGACCTCCATGGCCAGCAAGGCCAGAGGTTTGCACGACTATATCGTGAACCATCCGCAGGGCGGCCCGGATCACCCCAATGCTTCCGTGGAATTCAAACTGGGAGACAAAGTGACAACGATGATCTCTTGCGCTAACGGTGAGACCGTGGTGTTGCACCACGATACCAACCTACCGCGCCCCTACAGCCTTGGCTTCCGGGTCCAGGGTACTAAAGGCTTGTGGATGGACGTCAATAAATCCCTGCACATCGAAGGTACTACCGAAGCCCACCGCTGGGCGGAGGCCGACGAATACCTCAAGAAATATGATCACCCGCTGTGGCAAAAGATGGCTGACCGCGCCGTGGGCGCGGGGCATGGCGGGATGGACTTCTTCTTGGTCAACGCTTTCGTAGAAGCAGCAAAAGCTAACGCCGTAGCCCCCATTGATGCTTACGACGCCGCCACCTGGCTCGCCATCACACCACTATCGGAGCAATCCGTCGCGCAGGGCGGAGCCCTGCAGGCCTTCCCTGACTTTACCCGTGGAAAATGGATGGACCGCGAAGCAGATTTCGCCGTGGGTGACTATTAGTGGCTAACTCCACAAATACTCAGCGATTCAGCATTTTGTCATCAACCTGATTTGCCATTTACGATTCAGGATTTACAATAGGTTATTTCCTTACAAACAACTTTTCATACATATAGAGCGTATCCGTTAAAAGCAAGCGGTGTCTGCCCCGGTAAAGGAGCTCTGCTCCAACTAACAACAAATCGGAGCAGAGCTCCTCTACCAAAGTATCCGTCACTTTTTGAACGGACGCAAAAGAGAAGTCATGCGTTGTTCTTCCCGAATTGCAAATTGTGAAAAGCCTACTTCAGACGACTCGAAGTTCCCTCATTCAGCGCAGATTCAGGCGCGGACGCAGGTGCAAAGCGATGACGGAATGCGCTGTGACAATAGCTTAACGGCTGGCTTCCGCTTAGCGCAATACTTTTACGCTTCCGCTCTCTACCTTTTCCTCTCCTTCACAACGGAAAACGACCCGCCAAACGGCAATTCCGGGGTGTACGGGCTGTCCTTGAAAAGTACCGTCCCAACGCGCGAAGGCATCCGTGGTGCGGAACATCTGGGCGCCGTAGCGGTCATAAATTTCAAAACTTACCAGTTCTGAGATCGCAAAGGGGTTAGAAATGCCGAAGGTTTCGTTTTCTACCGGGCCAATGCCATTAGGCGTGAACGCTTTGGGGAGAAATACCTCGGAACAATCTAGTGTGGTCGGGTCGATCACCTGAAAAGCAATACTGTCCACCGCGATACAAGAACTTTCCAGGTCCTGAATCCGAACCTGATAAGATTGCCGGCCGGCAGACGTCGGGGTGATGACGGGGTTGCGTTCATCCGCAGCATCCACATCGCCGGAAGGCGTCCAGTCGAAGCCAACCCCACAGGCACTGTTAAGGTCGATGGGAACCGACTCTCCGAGAAATATTCTGCGGGTGGTGGTCAGGATACGGTCTGGTTGTTCGTACAGATTTTCTACTTCGGAGTCGCGCAGGGAGCGTTGATAAATGCGCACCTCATCAATCAGTCCATCAAAGGCGGTTTCTCCGTTTAACCGGCATTCTGTAGAGCCAATGATGAGTTCACCATCATTACTGATGTCTACGCGGCTGGAGGTTCCGGCTTCACCAACTTCAATGCCGTTGAGGTAGAGACGGACCCGGTTGTCATCGCGGACAACGGTGATGTGCTGCCAGCAATCACCGTTATTGATCTGGTGATCTATGCGCGCCTGTTGATTGTCCTGTCGCAACAACACTGATACCGTTTCCGTCAGCGGAGCATACCGAATGGTAAAGAACCGGAGGTTGTTACAATTGGTGTCCCGCTTTGAGACGAGGTACTGGGTACCGTTCGTACCGATGGGTTTAAAGTAGAGGCTGAGGGTAAAATCTTCGGAGCCAAACTCCCGGTTCACGTTATTGGTATTCCCTCCGGGAATCCGGATAAAATCGTTACCCCCGTTGAGGGCTACCGCAGTGCCGGATACTCCGCAGGCGAATTCTGGTACACCGCTGGCTACGCCACCGTTATTGGTGGCACCGGTGCCATCGGCGAAGTTACCGTCGAGGGTATAGTGGGCCACGAGGCCCACCGTGGTGGGATTTCCCTGCCCGGCAACCGTCCCGGCACCTGCGAGGGCGCCCAAAAAGGCGACAAAAAAGAGTAGTACTGCGCGCATAGCTACGATTTAAGGACGCAAAGATACCTCAACCATCAGGGTTAAGGATTCGTCGTGAAGCAATGATTACGCTTGCGTTATTTTTCTTCACTACGAAAGGCTGCGTATGGGGTAGAGAACGCCGCTTCCTCCCGAATCATTGTCAGCATCAACCAACGAATCTTTCTTTCCATTCCGGGCGGGGCAACCAGCAGGCTTCCTCGCGCCCGAACCAGCGGTAACGATTACGGGCAATGATATCGTAAACGCCATCCCGGAGGAAACGGGGGAAAAGGCCCGCCAGGCGGGCCAGGGGCCGATACCAACTACCGAGCAAGGCACCCGTACGGAGTGCACCGTCACTCTTGGTGTAGGCCACTCCGTCCTGGAGCAGCACAAGGCTACTTAATTCCGAAGGGTCTACGCCTGCCCGCGGAAGCAATTCGGCGGCCAGATCAGATTGAAGGCTGGCAAAGCGCAATACGGCATCCTTATCGTGGGTCAGAAACCACTGAACAGACCCATTGCAAAGGTTACAATGGCCATCAAAAAAAAGGATGGGATGATTGGTTGGCATACCCTTAAAACAAGCAGCGGAAGAGATGGTTCTCCCTCCCGCCTGTTCCTTCAGGGCACTCAGAAAACTTATTCATAGAAGGAATACAGTACCTCTGAAGTCCGATCTAAAAAGTCAGTCACCTCACTCTCCTGATCAAATTCACTGCGCGTCCAGTACTGGACAGTGCCATCACTAAGTTTACGAATGATGTACGTACACTGCCCATCCCAGGCTTGTTCCTCACAATCAAACTTGAACGGAGCGGCCTCAAACACTTCGGCGGGGAAGTCGGTAATCAACTGCCGTAGTTGAAATGCATCCTCGTGGGTATAGTCTGTAAATTCCGTTTCGTTAGCGATGGTTTCCGGGTCGCCAAGAAACCTTTCCCGGACGGACCGTTGGAGTTGCCCATCGACGATTCTAAAGGCATGGCTACCACCCCACCCTCCGGTGGCACCGATGATGAAGTCCACAGCCTGAGGCTGCGCTATTGGGGTGATCTGGTCTTCATTTTCACAGCTAAATGCTATCAGACAAATTAGGAGAACAAATAGATTTTTCATTTTTCGGGATTTAGTCTACTTGTTAGACGGAGCGGAGACGAAAAACGTTGGACGGTTGCGGCGACATCTGAACGGCATAGCCTAGGGTACCGGATCACCCTACCCGGCTAAGCGCTCTGCTTCCTTCTTTTCTTCCATGACTGCATCGAGGCGCTTTTTCAATCCCTCCAGCACGTTCTGAGCAGCAGCGAGCGACTTTACATTTTCCTTTACCAACATTAGCCGTCGGGGCGTTTGCTTCAGCTTCAGTCCCCGCAGGAGCCCCTCGGTGGCAATGATTTGGCTCAAGGATTTAAAAGCCTCCGAGTCGAAGTAAAGCGACTGGGCGTCTTCGATGAAAGACAGGAGCAGCTTGTTGTTTTTGAGGTTAACTCGTTCAAACCCAAGTTGGCGGCACAGCCAGCGTAGCCGCAGGCCATCGAAGAGTTCTTCCACCTGGGGCGGAATAGCCCCAAAGCGATCCACGAGTGCTTTGGCAAACTCCGTCAACCCTTCCTCATCCGGAATCCCATCAAGCTGCTGGTATAGCCGCAGGCGCTCCTGCGTGCTTTCCACATAGTTGGTCGGGATCAGCATTTCCGTGTCCGTTTCGATGTTTACTTCCCGGACGAAGTCACTGACCTCAGTCATTTGCTCCGCAAATACATCTTTGAAGGCTCCCTGCTTGAGTTCCCGCACGGCTTCTTCCAGAATCCGCTGGTAGGTTTCGTAACCAATGTCGGCGATAAAGCCGGACTGCTCGCCACCAAGCAGGTTACCCGCTCCCCGGATATCAAGGTCTTTCATCGCGATGTTAAAGCCGGAGCCGAGATCACTGAATTCTTCCAGGGTCCGCAGGCGCTTCCGCGCCTCGGGAGTAAGCACACTGATGGGCGGCGCAATGAGGTAACAAAATGCCTTCTTATTTGAGCGGCCTACTCTGCCACGTAGTTGGTGGAGATCGGAGAGCCCAAACTGGTGTGCATTGTTGATGATGATGGTGTTGGCGTTCGAGATGTCCAGCCCGGTCTCGATAATATTGGTACAGACCAACACGTCATACCGCCGGTCAATAAATTCGAGCAAGGTTTGTTCCAGCTCCTTGGGGTCCATTTGCCCGTGGGCAGTAGCAAATTGCACGTCAGGGCACAGCTTACGGAGCATCACCGAAATATCCGTCAGGCTCTTGACCCGGTTATGGACAAAAAAGGCCTGTCCTCCACGGAAGACTTCGTTCTCAATGGCTTCTTTGATGACCTCTTCGTTGAACTGCCGGACCTCCGTATGAATCGGTTGGCGGTTGGGTGGAGCGGTCCGCAGGACGCTCATATCCCGGGCGTTCATCAGGCTGAACTGCATTGTCCGGGGGATGGGCGTAGCCGTCAGGGTGAGGGTATCGACATTGACCTGAATGGCCCGCAGTTTCTCTTTGGCTTTAACGCCAAACTTCTGTTCCTCGTCAATGACCAGCAAGCCGAGGTCTTTGAACTTCACCTTGTTAGACAGGATGGCGTGCGTTCCGATCAGCAGGTCAATTTCGCCGGCCTCCAGCCGCTTGTAGATGGCCGTTTTCTCTTTAGCCGTCCGAAAGCGGTTGACGTAGTCGACCGTCATCCCGAAAGGTTCAAGGCGCTCCTTAAAAGTCCGGTAATGCTGGAGGGCCAGGATGGTGGTTGGCACCAGGATGGCCACCTGCTTACCATCTTCAGCCGCTTTAAAAGCGGCACGAACGGCAATTTCGGTCTTACCGAAACCAACGTCGCCACAGATCAAACGATCCATCGGATTACTAGCCATCATGTCTTGCTTGACGGCATTAGTCGCCTTCAATTGATCGGGTGTATCCTCGTAGATGAAAGTTGCTTCCAGTTCGTTTTGCAAATGGCCGTCGGCAGGGAAAGCATGGCCGGGCGTGGCCTTACGTTTGGCGTAGAGTTTGATCAACTCTCCCGCCATGTCTTTCATTTTCTTTTTGGTGCGCGACTTGAGGTTTTTCCACGCATCTCCCCCAATCTTATCTAAGCGCGGCAAGCTGCCGTCTTTACCGGTGTACTTACTCAGCTTATGCAGTGAGTTGATCCCGACGTAGAGGATATCATTGTTTTTATAGACGAGGCGGACGCTCTCCTGCGTACGGCCTCCCACCTCCAGCTTTTCCAGCCCGGAAAAGCGGCCAACCCCATGGTCGAGGTGGACAACCAGGTCTCCGGGTGTAAGGTCCCGGAGCATCCGTAAGTTGAGAGCCTTGTCCTTCGTAAAGCCTTTCCGCAGGCGGTACCGGTGGTACCGCTCGAAGATCTGGTGGTCCGTGTAGCAAGCCAGCTGCAGATCCGGATCGATGAAACCTGCGTGGATGGCCGTGTTAATGGGCTCCCAGCGAATGTCGGCGCCCAGATCTTTGAAAATGGCGTAGAACCGTTCTATTTGCTTTGCCGATCCGGCAAAGATGTAGTTCTGCACCCCTCCCGAAGTATTCTCCAGCAGGTTCCTGATCAACAGGTCGAAGTTCTTATTGAAGCTGGGCTGTGGCTTCGCCCGACAATCGATCGTATGATCGATGGGGAGGCTTTGCTTGTAGTTCGTGAAGAAAACGATCGGTTTTTCCCGTACATCCTCCAGTACTTCTCCCGGGCGGATGAAAGCACGGTCACGGAAAATCTGGGCTAATTCCTGATCGTCAACAATGGTCAGGTTTTGGGCGAAGTCATTTGCCCGTTTGAAGCATTCATTCAGCTTGTCCATCAGGAGCTGAAAATCCTTCATCCAGATGTAGGTATTTTCCGGTAGAACTTCAAAGATGCTCGTTTTCTGCTCCTGCCCGAACTTGGTATTAATGTTCGGGACGATGCTAACGTACTCGACCTTTTCCACGGAGAGCTGCTCCAGTGGATCAAACGTGCGGATACTTTCAATCTCGTCGTCGAACAACTCAATCCGGTAAGGATACTCATTACCGTAGCTGAAGATATCGACAATGCCTCCGCGGATACTGAATTGGCCGGGTTCGTAGACAAAATCCTGACGCTTGAAACCGTAGTCTACCAACACATCAATGATGGTATCAACATCGAGGGTCTCCCCTTTGGTAAGCTCTATGCGAGCCTTGGTCAGCTCTTGCGGCGCGACAACCTGCTCGAACAGCGCCTCCGGATAGGTAACCACGATCTCACCTTTCGATTTAGAATGCGTCAGGTAGTTGATCGTTTCGGTTCGCAGCAGTACATTTGTCGGGTCCAGCACCTCATAGTACAAGGGGCGACGGAAGCTATCGGGCAGCAGGCGAATTTGCTTTTTAGGCAGGAGCGCACTGATGGTGTTTTGTATGTAGGCTGCTTCTTCTTTGTCGGTAGCCACCACCAGGTAATGCCCTCCCGCTTTGCGGTAGGTAGCGGCAATCAGAAAACTTTCAAGTGAGCCAGCAAGGCCTTTGATCTGCAACCGGACATTCCCCTCCTGGCTAAGGCGGGCAATTTCGTCGATTCGAGGACTGTCAGTATAGCGTTGGAGGAGTTCCTGGGCGGGATCATTCATGGACATCGGGAGGATAACCGGTAGAGGGAGGCTGGGGTTTCAAGAAAAGAAGATTTTTTGGGTGCGCAGGCAAGCATTTCAGGGGCGCGACCGCAGGTGCAGGGCGTGGGAAGCCCCAGGGCATTGTTTACCGTAAGTTCAGTCACCCCAGGTGATTTTGACTACCGTATTTATACTCCCCTTTTTTTTGACCGAGGTCATTATACCCCGAGCATCGGCCCTTACTCGGCAAAACCTATTTCCGGATCAACAAGGCTTATTGCTCGGCAGATCAAGATATACTACACTCGTAGTTTATTCCGTTATCCCCCCAAATCACCACCTATGCGTCACCTTACTTTGCTCCTTATCTGCTTACTCAGCACCTGCGTCCGCGCCCAAAAAATTGAAGCTCCCCGGGGTTATGACGAACAAGTCGGCAACCTTGTTTCCATGCTGGAAGACCTCAAAGGCCGGGTAACCCGCAGCGTCAGCAACCTCACTGTTGCGGAGACAGACTTCCTGCTGGACGATGAAGCCAATCGTATTGGCGCCATGATCTACCACCTTGCTGCTACCGAGAAATACTACCAACGATTCACCTTCGAGAACCGGGGGTTCACCGCCGAAGACGCCCACTGGGAATTTGCCCAAAACCTCGGAGCGCCAGCCCGTGAAAAATTGCAGGGTAAACCCATTGATTTTTACCTCGACCTTTGGGATGAAGTACGTACTGAAACCCTCCGCCTACTGAAAACGAAAGATGATGATTGGCTGAGCAAGCGTGCCGGCGGTTCCCGCAATATGAATAACCACTGGGCCTGGTACCACGTGATGGAGCACCAGGCAAACCACATGGGCCAGATCCGACTCATCCTTGGTAGAATGTAAGTTGCTTGCTCGTCAAAGAGAAGGGAGCACTTTACCCAATGGCTACTTGATCCCGACCATTTGACTACCCACTACTTGACTACCTACGGCCTCGCCCCCACCCAGTAACTGCCGTCTTCCAGGAACTCTTTTTTCCAGATCGGTACCCGTTCCTTCAGTTGATCAATGATCCATTCGCAGCCCGTGAAGGCTGCCTTGCGGTGGGCACTGCTCACGGCAATGATCACGGCAATATCACCAATCGCCATATCGCCTTTGCGGTGATGAATAGCTACGTGCTGGAGTGCGTGGATGGTTTTCGCCTCCTCCCCGATCTTATCCATTTCCCGAAGTGCCATCGGGTCGTAGCTACTGAATTCCAACCGGGTTACGGTTTCCCCTTTATTGTGGTTACGGATCGTACCGACAAAGAGACAAATCCCCCCGCAGGTCGGATCCTGCACGGCGGCGTAGGCGGCATCGATTGAAAGCGGAGTGGCGGAAAGCAGGGACATACGCGAAGTAAACTAAGGGGAGTAACGGAGATTTGGGGAAAAATTCACCCTCCGCTTACTGGCGGGATAATTACGAGTTCATCCCCGGGAGCGAGTATTTCCGTGTCCTCAGCGTAGTGCTCGTTGCGTGCAATAGCAAAGCTCAGTAACTCCGCGAAGGCAGGATAGGCGGACAGAATTTCGGCACGGAGGTCGGCTACGGTAGCTCCCGCAGGGAGCTCAAGCTGACAATAATCTGCGCCAACGATTTCGGTGGCTGCCGCGAAGGTGAGTACTTTGTAATTAGCCATTATTCCACCACACTATCGTAAACCGTCACTTTGCTGAACTTAGGTCCTTGCCCTTCCGCGAAGGCGGTATGTATGGGGTGCACCTGGTAGGCATCGTGGCCGGCTATATCATCAAACCAAAGGATCAAGGAGTAGTCGAAGCTATTATCCGTTACGTCTCGCTGCGGCGTTGCCGCAGCCGGGCCGACAAACATGCGCTTGACCGAAGGAATGGCTTCCAGCTCCTGCAGTGCATCTATGAATTCCTTTTTACCGGAACCATCTACCTCCTCATTCATCCAGAAGAAAACGGTGTGTACCATTCCGGGTGCTGCGTCACCTTCGATGATTTTCTCAATTTCCACCTCCTTGACCTCTTCCTGCTGGCAGGCTGTGAAAAAGGTGAAGGCCAGAAAAAGCAATGGAACAATGCGTAGCATAAGTAGGAATTTAGGCTGTCAAGGTAAAACTGATTTTCCAATTTGGCGTGGATAAGGTCACGAACGTGCGCGAAGTACTGGCGAAGCAAAAGTTTAAACCGGGTCTAAGTCGTTAAATCCAGCTTGTTTGTTGCTCGACCTTGTTAAACCTAACCAATGAGATCCTCCGTGTTCCTTTTGTCAGGATTAACCAGAGACAAGCTATTTTCTGAGCCTGAGACCACGCTCACCAGTGCTTTTGTGTCTATCCAGCGCACAAAACGTATTTTTGCCCCGCCAAAATCATTCCCTACCGAAAATAAGCCTACTACGGATACCGTTAAAAAAGTCTTAACGGATATGTTGCCGCTCTAAATCGGCGATTAATCTTCGAAGCTACCCTTCAAATTACTCTACTCCACGGTAGCCTGATTTTT